>WHSQ01000002.1:89618-127810 GCA_009380005.1 Actinomycetota bacterium
CAGATCGATCGGGCCCTCGAACACGTCGAGCTTCACTTCGTAGGGCACGGGCCCCCCGGTGACGCGTCCACTTGTAGTTTTGTCGACATATCGACCAGAATCCCCTCCTCGGGCCGGGTCAGCCTATAGCCCGGGCGACCTCGGCCGGCGGCTTTCCTACGCCTGGGGCCGCCGCAGCCCCACCGCCTCACGGACGTCCGCCATCGTGTCGGCGGCGACCTCGGACGCTCGCTTGGCTCCCGTCGCCAGGATCCGCTCGAGCTCGCCGGGATCGGCCAGCGCGGCCTCGTAGCGCTCCCTCAGCGGGGTCAGGTGGGCCGCCACGGCCTCCGCCAGCTGCGCCTTGAAGTCCCCGTATCCCCGTCCCTGGAAGCGCCCCTCCAGGGATTCGGTCGGCTCCCCCGTAACCAGGGAGAAGATCGACAGCAGGTTGGTCAGTTCCGGCTTGTCCTCCCCCGCCCGGACCTGCGTCCCAGAGTCGGTCTTGGCGGACTTGAGCTTCTTCGTGATCTGCCCGGGGTCATCGGTCAGCAGGATCGAGGCCGTGGGCCGGCCGGCGGACTTGCTCATCTTCTGGGTGGGATCGTCGAGGGCCATGATCCGAGCGCCGGGGCCCCGGATGTAGGCCTCGGGGACCACCAGGGTGTCGCCGAACTGGGCATTGAAACGCTCGGCGAGGTCTCTCATCAGCTCGATGTGTTGGCGCTGATCCTCGCCCACGGGGACCCGGTGCGCCCGGTACAGCAGCACGTCGGCCGCCTGGAGCACGGGATAGGCGAACAGGCCCACGCCGACCGACTCGCCCTCTCCCTTGGAGCGCTCCTTGAATTGGATCATCCGCCGCAATTCCCCCATCCGGGCGATGCACGTAAGGACCCAGGAGAGCTCGACGTGCTCGGGGACGTGGGACTGGAGGAAGAGCACGCTCGCTTCGGGGTCGATCCCCACCGACAGCAGGCTGGCGGAGGTCTCCAGCGTGCGAGCGTGAAGCTCCGCGGGCGACCACGGCATCGTCATCGCGTGGAGGTCCACGATGCAGTAGTAGGCATCGTGATCGTCCTGGAGGCGGACCCAGTTCCTCAGGGCGCCGAGGTAGTTGCCGAGGTGGGGGCTTCCGGTCGGTTGGATCCCCGAGAAGACCCGTGGTCGGGCGCTAGGGTTCAAGCTCTGGTTCAGGGTTAGCCTCCGCTGTCGTCGAGCAGCCGCATGCAGGCCCTAGGATACCGCCGTGCTCACCGACATCTCCCGCAGTCTGCCGGGGCTGCTGCAATACCTGGCGACCGACCCCGTCCTCTTCGTCCTCCTCTGCGTCTCCCTGCTGGGAGCACTGACCCTGCATGAGTTCGCGCACGCTGCCGCCGCCGTGGCTCAGGGAGACAGACTGCCGAAGGCGACCGGCCGCCTCACGCTGAACCCGCTCCGACATCTCGATCCCCTGGGCACGATCGCCCTGCTCCTGGTCGGATTCGGCTGGGCCAAGCCCGTCCAGTTCCGGCCCGCGGCCCTCCGCTCCAAGCGATTCGGCGCCGCCTTCGTGGCCCTCGCCGGCCCCTTGATGAACCTCCTGCTGGCCGTGGTCGCCGTCGCCCTCTACGGCCTCCTGGAGGGGCCCTTGGACCTCCCGCCCCTGGGGCCGGGTGGGTCGGCCGTCACGCAGTTCTTCGTCCTGTTCATCGCCATCAACGTGATCCTGGCCGTGTTCAACCTCATCCCGCTGCCGCCCCTCGACGGATCCCGGCTCCTCACGATCTTCCTGCCCCCGAGTCAGCAGCGGATCATCTTCTTCCTCGATCGGTATGGGTTCGTCATCCTGCTCGCCCTCGTGTTCTTCGGGGGCATCACCCTCCTCGGCCCCGTCATCGAAACGGTGCACGGTTGGGTGCTCCAGGTCGGTGGGGCGATATAGCCACTAAGTGATAAGTGGAGAAGTCGACAGGTCGACAGCCGTGGCACGGCCTTGACCCTGGTCGCGCCCCTTAGCGATAAGGTGCCTTGTCGATAAGTACCCTTGGGCACTCATCGCCTTATAGCCCCACCGCGGACGCCGATGGAAGTAGCGCCGTACGCCGCATCGAGCGTGGCGGCCCCCGATCGCCTGAGCACGAGAGCTGGGCCCGGGAGAACTGCGCCCCCATCCGACGGGCCCTCCCGGAGGTGCCCGGCGCGCACCAACCGGTTGGGCGCTTCGGCTTGAGATCTCGGGCCCGCCGCCGAGCTCACGGTTCACGCCTCCCGGCGGGCGCGTCGTACGAAACCATCAACCTCTAGGTAAGCGTTATACCGCAGGCCCCGGGAGACGGCGAGGATTCAATCCTCCTCCTCCTCCTGTCGCCGGGCCGCCCCCGATAGTGAGCCCTTCGGCGCCCTCAGGGAACGGGGCGTCTGGGCGCTCGGCGTTCTCCCACTTCCCCCCGAGACCATTCCTGGGCGGAGGTAGCAGTCCCCACCCTCCAGGGATCTCCCGGGGGGTCTTGGAGGGAACGGTCGCGTACCCCGCCCACGAGGGTAGATACGGCTCCAAATCCCCTAATGTATTTGTAGATAAGTCTCGAAGTAGATCATGGCTTCCACCAGCCACGATGCATCCCCGCCCCCATCAACTTAGGGATTTGTATCTTTATAGACATGGCGATGAGGGGCCCCTGGCGATAGGTCGGAATTTCACCCCGATCGGAGGGGTCGCGGCGGGGATCCGTAAGGCGCGGGGACCCGTAAAGGCGGCGGGGAGGTCCCCGAGAAGCCGACAGGTCCCGACGCGGGGCCGACCGAGGACCGCGCGGGTCACGGTCGGTCGGCGATTCCGCCGGAGCGCGTGGCGGCGTTTCCGGCCCGCGCCCGGGCCTAGGGGAAGCTCGAGCACCCCCCGCCCCCGGCCCTTGCCGAAGGGGGCATGCGCGCACGCCTCATGCGCTGATCCCCGGCGCGCGGAGCCGGCGCCCAGCTCGAGCCCGGCCTTGACGCCAACTAGGCTCAGCCTCTACCATAGGTTTAGTCATGGACCGCGACCGTACGGTGGGGCCAGCTTCCGCCGGTGTCCCTCGCGAGCTTCCCCACGAGGGACAGCAGCCGGCCCCCTCGGTCGCGGCGGCATCACCATCATCGCCACCACCGCTGAGTCCATGGCAGGGGCCGGTCGCGGCCGACGGAGAGCCGCGCGGCGCCCCGATGCCGACCGCCGTATCTCACGCGTCCCGCTCCGATCGAGTGCTCGCCCGGCGTCGAAAGCTCTACCTGCCGCGGCGTCCGGGTGGGCTCTGGCTGAGTCGATCGGTCGATTAAGTTACAAGTCGTTTTGTCGATTAGCGGCCATGGCGACTATGCGCCTGAGCTGGCGTTCCATCTCGGAACCGCCGACGACAAGGCTACTAGTAACTATGTAGACAAGAGGACTGATCGATAGGGCCGCCCGCCACCGTCGCCGGAGCCCTGCCTGGAAGCGGGGCCTCGTTTCCGTCGGCCTTCGGTCGCCCGTCGGTCCCTGGGGCTTGGTCGGAGCGACTCCTCCGCCGGCGGGCGCCTAGCGATCGAGGGGGTCTCGATCGCCCCCCACGTCGACCCCCGCCGCCGACATGCTCTGGGGGCAGGGGAAGCCAGGGCGTGGGCACGGCGTCCAGCGCAGGTCGGACCCAGCCATAACCCTCAACCAGAGAGCGAGACTTCGTGGGGGCAGGCCGATGTTGTCGCGCGCGCCTTCCCCACCGGGACGACGGCTAACCTCGGACCGGCGGCACCGGGCAGATGGAGCTCCCCGACTTCCGTAGGGGACCCAAGGAGAAGGGGCCGGTCGCCCGGCCCCCAGGTCTCCGGTTCGGGTCGCTCAGCGACCCAGGCGTCGCAGAAGGATCGAGTCGTCTCCCCTCGCCTCGAAGTCCTCGAGGACGTAGGCCAGAGCGGCCCGGACGATCTTGCCGCGATCGGCTGCGACCCCGTGCTCGGCACGGAGCTTCAATCGAGCGCTCTCCAGGCTCATGAGGTCTTGGCTGGTGCAGTAGAAGGTGATCTTCTCCTCGTGCCGAGGCCCCTTCTTGGGCGCATCCGCCGGAGCTTCGGCGACTTGTAGCTTTGTCGACTTGTCTCCTTGAGGACGGCTGACCGGCTGCTCCGGCTGCTTGGGAGCGGGATTGCGCTCCCCGGTGCGGCGGAAGAGCTCCTCAGCTCCCGGCAGGCTGGCGCGTCGTGACACGTTCCATCACCTCCTTTGCCAACTCTCGATAGGCCTGCGCGCCCACTGAGTTGGAGGCGTAGGAGAGGATGGGCTCCCCCGCCACCGGCGCCTCGGCGAACCGGATCGTCTTGCGGATTACCGTGTCGAAGACCTTGCGACCGAACGCTTCTCGGGCCCGCTCGTAGACCTCCCGGCCGTGGATGGTCCGGTTGTCGTACATCGTGGCGACGATGCCGTCGACGTGGAGGCTGGGGTTGAGACGCTCCTGGATCTTCTCGATCGAGTCCATCAGCCGGGCCATGCCCCGCAGCGCGTAGTACTCACACTCGAGGGGGATGAGCACCCCATCGGCCGTGGTGAGGGCGTTCACGGTCAGCAACCCGAGCGACGGGGGGCAATCTATAAAGATGAAGTCATACTTGAGCCTTAGTGGTGCGAGGGTCCGCATGAGCGTCTGCTCCCTAGCCACCTCGTTCACCAGAAGGAGCTCGGCCGCCGCCAGGTCGGTGTTCGACGGGATGATGTCGAGGCCCGGGAACGAGGTCGGGACCACAACGTCCTCGGCCGATACGTCCCTATCGAGCAGGGCGTCGTAGATCGAGCGTTCCAGACCCTCCGGCTCCAGGCCCAGACCGATGCCACACCCTCCCTGGGGGTCGAAGTCCACCAGGAGCACCCGATGGCCCATCTCGGCAAGGCCGGCGGCCACGTTGATGGCGGTAGTGGTCTTCCCCACGCCGCCCTTCTGGTTGGCCAGGGCGATGAGCCTCGCCTCGTGGGGGCCGTCGTCGGGCCGCCCGATCGGAGCCACGGCGCCATCCCCGGAAACGGACGCCACTTCGGTGGTCGCCACGCCCGCGGTCCCGTTCGTCGCGGGATCGCCGTCGGCGTCCGGGGCCGGGCCGGGCTCTCGGTGTTGCGGGATCGCCTGGTCTGGCGGATCAGCCAGACGCTGCCCCGGTCCCTGCTGCTCCAAGAGTCCTCCTCGAACTCGAAATGACAAAACGACTTGTCGACAAATCGCCTGAGGTGAGGCAGGTTAGCGCAGGCTCACCACGCACACAACCCCCAGTTCCCCCAGACCCACGTCGGCCCCCCGGGGGATCAGTTCCCCCCGACCCACGGTCGGCCGCGGCACCCGGTGCTCGGCCGAGCCGTAGGGATCGGTTTCCGCCGGAACCCGGCGATCCGGCCGCGCAGCTCGTTAGGCTGAGCGACCACCGTGCACGAACCCGAGAACGCCTCCGCGCGACGAGCGGCCACCCTGCTGCTCGGCCTCTCCCTGGTGTTGGCCATGAGCACGTGGTTCTCGGCCTCCGCCGTGGTCCCCCAGCTGAGACCCCTCTGGCGCCTGTCGGATGCCGCGGCCGCGTGGCTCACGATCTCCGTCCAACTCGGTTTCGTGGTGGGGGCGCTCCTGTCGAGCACGTTCAACCTGGCCGACCTCGTCTCCGCTCGAGCAACGATGCTCATCGGAGCGACCGGGGCCGCCGCCTGCAACATAGGCCTGCTGGTGGCGGGCGGGAGCGGATCGGCGATCGCGTTGCGATTCGGCACGGGCTTCTTCCTGGCGGCGGTCTATCCGCCGGCCTTCAAGTTGATGGCGACCTGGACGCGGCGGGCGCGTGGGACCGCCCTGGGGCTGCTCGCCGGCGGCATCGCGCTCGGCTCCGCCGTGCCTCACCTCGTCAACGCTCTCGGCGGTCTCGATTGGAGGCTCGTCGTCTCCGTAACCTCCGCTCTCACCGTTCTCGGCGGCCTGGTGGCTTTCGGCCTCGTGCGCGAGGGCCCGTTCCCATTCCCGCGCGCGACGTTCGACCCTCGCCAGATCGGCAAGGTCTTCAAGAACCGGGGCGTCAGGTTGGCGTCGCTCGGCTATTTCGGCCACATGTGGGAGCTGTTCGCGATGTGGGCCTGGTTCGGAACCTTCTTCGCGGCTCGGGCGGCGGCGGACCCTGGGCTCGCGTCCGAATCCGCGCCGCTGGCGACGTTCGCCGTGATCGGGATCGGTGCGGCGGGATGCTGGCTGGGAGGCGTCCTCGGAGATCGGTGGGCCAGAACCCTGACCACGGCCTCCATGATGGCGGCGTCCGGCCTCTGCGCGCTGGTGATAGGGCTCCTGTTCGAGGGCCCGCTGTGGATCCTTCTTCTCGTTGCGCTCGCGTGGGGCTTCACCGTCATCGCAGACTCGGCACAGTTCTCCACCCTGGTCACCGAGCTCGCCGACCAAGCCTACGTGGGTACGGCCCTGACGTTGCAGCTGGCGATCGGTTTCCTGCTGACGATCATCACGATCTGGCTGATCCCCGAGCTCGAAGACGCCTTCACATGGCGGTGGGCCTTCGCGTTCCTAGCCCCCGGCCCGGCGATAGGCCTCATCGCGATGCTCCGGCTCAAACGGCTCGATGCTGCGCCGGTCCATTAACCTGCTTCGATGGACGAACCCAGCGTGCAGGATCGACTGAATCCCAACGGCATGTGCTTCGGTTGCGGCTCGGCCAACGAGCAGGGTCTCCAGTTGAAGAGCTTCGTCGTCGACGACACGAGCCTCGAAGCGACGTGGGCGCCACAGCCGCACCACCTCGCGTTCCCCGGCATCCTGAACGGCGGCATCATCGGCACGCTGCTGGATTGCCACTCGACGATCACCTCGTGGTGGTCGTTCCTTCAACGATTCCCCGACGAACCGCCCTACGCGCTTACGGCCGACTACACGATCAGGCTCCTGAAGCCGACCCCAATCGACGCGCCGGTACATCTCACGGCGAGAGTGGTCGATCTATCAGACCGCCGCGCCACCGTCGAAGGCTCCTTAACCGTCGACGGCGAAGAGACCGCAACATCCACCGGCCTCTTCATCCGCCCCAAGAAACCCTTCCCACTGAAGTAGGAGGTCAGATCCACTCCGGGTACGGGATCAGCAGTCATCGGTGGCGCGGCGCGGGAGTGTGTCTCGGAGTGCGTCTCGCAGGCGAGTAGCGCCACCTCGCCCAGCCCCGCGGGTCGGTGGCCGGAGAGACCGCGGTCTGGAACTAGGCCGCGTTCTGTTTGCAGCTCACGCAGAGGGTGGCGCGCGGCCGTGCTTCGAGGCGCTCGGGCGAGATCTCCTTGCCGCAACGCGCGCAGCGACCGTAGGTGCCGTCCGCTATGCGACCGAGCGCGGCGACGATCTCCGCGTGGGTCTGTTGCAGCCCCTCCACCAGGGACAGCAGCTCCGATCGCTCGGCCGTGACCTGGGCAGAATCGGCGAAGCCCCCCTGAGGCATGTCGATCTGGTCGCCCTCCACCGTGGCGCCCTGATCGGCGAGGCGTTGCTCGACCGTGGCTCGTTCCGCCTCGAGTTGTTGTTTGATGCGCGCTAGCGTTGCTTTGTCCATATCCCCCTCGATAGGCAGTCAGGCCCGGGCCCGTGGGTGCGAGGACATGTAGACCTCGCGCAATCGCCTGTCACTGACCAGCGTGTACACCTGCGTAGTGGAGAGGCTGGCGTGACCCAGCAGCTCCTGTACCACCCTGATGTCCGCACCGGCGTCCAGCATGTGAGTGGCGAAGGAATGCCTCAGCGTGTGAGGCGACACCTGCCGCTCCAGTCCGGCGACCCCAGCGTACCCCTTCAGGATCTTCCAGCATCCCTGCCGGCTCAGGCGTTGCCCCCGGGCGTTGAGGAAGAGAGCTCCTCGTGACGAGCGCTTGGAACGCTTGTTCAGATCGGCCCTCACGCCGGTCAGATAGCGCTCCACGGCACGACGCGCCTGCCGTCCGACGGGAACGCGCCGTCCCTTGCCTCCCTTGCCGGAGCGAACCAGCACGCTCCCTTCATCCAGGTCGAGGTCGTCGACGTCCAAACCGACGAGCTCCGATATACGAAGGCCGGAGCCGTAGAGCGTCTCCAGGATCGCGCGGTCCCGCAGGCCCAGCTTCTCGTCGCTCGGCGACGCGATGAGACGTTCAACCTCTTCCAGGCTGATCGCTTTCGGGATCGCCTTGGGTCTCTTGGGGGAGCCTACGGTCGCGGTCGGGTCGGTCGCCACGTGCTCCTCCCCCACCGCGAAACGATAGAAGGAACGCAGCGCTACGAGGGCTCGCGCTGCGGACGAGGGAGCGAAGGGCTTCGACGCCGGGTGACGTCCGGCTCGCAAGCGTTCCAAGAAATCCGTCACGTCGTCCGGGGTCGCGCGTCTTGGGATCCGCCCTTCCGCTCGACAGAACTCCCGCCACAGGTTGAGGTCCCGCCGGTACGCCGCGATCGTGTTCTGCGACAAGCCCTTCTCGAACTCGACGTAGGAGAGGAACTCGTCGATCCACCGGTCGATCGCGGCGCCGCCCGGGCTCCCCCGGGGCGCCGGCGCGGCGCTCATGTCAGACCAGATCGTCCAACGAGGTGAAGTCCATGGAATGCGCCTCCGCAACGGGTTCGAAGACCAGTCCACCCTTGTGAGTGTTGACGCCCTTGGCCAGCGCCGGATCATCGGCGATCGCCTGCGCGAAGCCCTTCTCGGCCAGCGCCACGATGTACGGCAGGGTGGCGTTCGTCAGGCCGTAAGTGCTGGTGTTCGGCACCGCGCCCGGCATGTTGCCGACGCAGTAATGCACCACGTCATGTACGACGTAGGTCGGGTTCGAGTGCGTCGTCATGTGGGAAGTCTCCGAGCAGCCGCCTTGATCGACGGAGATGTCCACGAATACCGATCCCGGCTTCATGGAGGCGATGGTCTCCTCGGTTATCACCTTGGGAGCGCGGGCACCGGGGACGAGCACCGCTCCGATGACGAGGTCCGCAGACGCCACCGTCTCCTCCACCGCGAGCCGGTTCGAAGCCAGCGTCAGGATCTTTCCCTGGTGGATGCGGTCGATGTCTCGAAGCTTGTTGATGTTCTTATCGAGGCAGATCGCTTCTGCCTCCATGCCTTGCGCTATCCACGCCGCGTTCATGCCTGCCATGCCGGCCCCTATCACGACCACGCGGCCCGGCCGGACCCCCGAGACGCCGCCCAGCAGCACCCCCCGGCCCCCGTTCTCGCGCTCCAGGAAGTTCGCGCCGACCTGGGGAGCCATGCGCCCGGCGACCTCGCTCATCGGGGCGAGCAGAGGCAGGGACCGGTCCGGCAGCTCCACCGTCTCGTAGGCGATCGCCGTGGTCTCGCTCTCGAGCAGGCGCCGGGTCAGCGCTTCGGCCGCGGCCAGATGCAGGTACGTGAACAGGATCAAACCCGGCCGCAGGCGGTGGAGCTCCTCGGCGATCGGTTCCTTGACCTTGAGGACCAGCTCGGCCGTCGCCCAGACCTCGTCGGCGGCTTCCAGGACCTTGGCTCCCGCACGCTCGAAGTCGCCATCCTCGATGGAAGACCCCGCCCCTGCGGCTCTCTCGATGAAGACCTCGTGGCCGCCCACGGCAAGCTCGCGCACCCCGGCCGGCGTGATGGCGACGCGGTACTCGTTGTCCTTGAGCTCGCGCGGTACCCCGACCTTCATGGGTAGACCCTATCCAACGAGATCGACGAGCCGGGATCAGCCGGCCGAGGAGTCGCTCAGATCCAGGACCGTCCCGGAGGACACCTCCGACGTTTCGACCGCCTCCCGTCTCCGCTCGATCGAAGCCCCCACGAATCCGTGGAACAGGGGGTGCGGACGGTCCGGACGGCTCTTGAACTCCGGGTGGAACTGACCCGCCACGAACCAGGGATGGTCGGATAGCTCGATGATCTCCACGAGCGTCCCGTTCGGCGACTCGCCCGAACACAGCAGCCCGGCTTCTTCCAGGCGCCGTCGCAGGCGAGGGTTGACCTCGTAGCGGTGGCGATGACGCTCGTAGATCAGTTCCGTGCCGTACGCGGCCAAGGCCCTCGAGCCCGGAGTGAGGCGACATGGGTACGCACCCAGTCGCATCGTCCCACCCAGGGAATCCAGGTCCTGGCCCGCCAGGATGTCGACCACCGGGTACGGGGTGGCGGTGTCGAACTCGGACGAGTTCGCCTCCTCGAGCCTCGCGACGTTCCTGGCGAACTCGATCACGGCGCACTGGAGGCCCAGACAGATCCCCAGGAAGGGCACGTCGTTCTCTCTCGCGTAGGTGACGGCTCGGATCTTGCCCTCGATCCCTCGCACCCCGAACCCACCGGGCACGAGGATCCCGTCGAGTGGACCCAATACCTCGTCGAGGTCGGCGGTCTCGAGCTCGTCGGACGCTATCCATCGGATCTCGAGGTTCGAACCGTGGGCGTAGGCGGCGTGCTTGAGGCTCTCGACGACGGAAAGGTAGGCGTCGGGGAGCTGCACGTACTTCCCGATGAGACCGATCTTCACGGAGCCGGAGGCTGCCTCCATGCGGTCGACCAATCGCTCCCACCCCGCGAGGTCGGGGGCCGGCACGTCCTCCATACGGAGGTGGTCGATCACGAACCCATCAAGACCTTCATCCCGAAGCACGACGGGGATCTCGTAGATATTCGGCGAATCGATCGCAGCCACGATCGCGCTCATATCTACGTCGCACATCAGCGAGATCTTGCGCTTGAGGTCCGGGGAGATAGGCCGGTCCGAACGACACACGATCGCGTCGGGCTGGATACCGATGCTACGGAGCTCTTGCACGGAGTGCTGTGTGGGCTTCGTCTTGAGCTCTTCGGCCGGTCCGATGTACGGCAAGAGCGTCACGTGGATGTAGCAAGAGTCGTCGCGCCCTAGTTCCATCTTGAGCTGACGGATCGCCTCCAGGAAGGGCAGGGACTCGATATCTCCGACGGTGCCTCCGATCTCGGTGATGAGCACGTCGGCTCCCGAGTCGTCGGCCAGCGACACGATGCGTTCCTTGATCGCGTTGGTGACGTGAGGGATCACCTGGACGGTGTCTCCGAGGAAGTCGCCACGCCGTTCCTTGGCGATGATCGACTGGTAGATGGCTCCGGTAGTGATGTTGGATGCTCTGAAGAGATTCTCGTCGATGAAGCGCTCGTAGTGACCGAGGTCGAGATCGGTCTCGCCTCCGTCCTCCGTCACGAAGACCTCGCCGTGCTGGAAGGGGTTCATCGTGCCCGGATCGACGTTGATGTAGGGGTCGAGTTTCTGCATCATGACCCGCAGCCCGCGAGCCTTGAGGAGACGACCCAACGATGCCGCGGTGATGCCCTTGCCGAGGCTGGAGACCACTCCACCCGTCACGAATACGTGCTTCGCCACCAGCTCCACCTTTCGAAAGAACCTAGAAGGCACGCAGCCTTCGGCCAGTGACGTCCCCCGAGACCGGGAACGACGAAGCCCGGAACGAACCGGGGGATGTCGTCCCAAGCTAGCACGCGCGCGCTACGCGGCGGGCGCATTACCGGCTCGAAACCTTCGCGTTTCCTATTCCGGCGGGTGCCGGCCCAGGCGATCGAAGGCTGCGAGGGCCGGGGTGCTCTCGATTACCTTCGAGAAGGACCACCTCTCCGATGCCGCATTCAGGGCGAGCAGCAAGACCATCGTCGCGACCCGGGCCGGCTCGTCCATCGCCAGGGCCAGGCCCAGGCCCAGAACCGCCCCCAGGGGGTTGGCCCCCGCATCGCCCAGCATCGCCTTCTCCCCGAGGTCGCTCGGCAGCACGGCGGCCAACGAACCGAGCAGGGCGGCCGTTGCGACCGTCCAATCGTCGGGAGCCAGCAGCACCGGCGCGATCGCCAGAAGCAACGAGACCTTCCCGGCCCGGCCCGGGGCCCGATCGAGCAGGTTGACGAGGTTGGCCGTGAGCGCCACGATCGCGGCGATCTCCAGCACGGGTCTCCACCCGTCCGCGACCAGAGCTCCCGCCGCCACCCCGGAAACGGCCCCGACCAGCATCTTCACGACTCCGCCCGTCAACCTCCCGCGCCGTGCGGCTCCCAGGTGACCGCCGAAACCGCGCGCCGGCTCGTCGCCCCGTCGATCGTCGATCGAACCTGCGACGTACATCACGACGATCAAGAGACCGGCCGCCAGCCCTATCGAACCGATCCGGCCGGCTTCCCATCCCGTGGATCCCACCGCCACGACGAAGAACATCCCGCACATCGCCCCGAAGACCATCGGGCTACCCAAGATCGCGGGGACGTGCCGCCCCGAGACGTTCACGCGCATGAGAGTCACGGGTGGTGCCGCGAGACGTAGTCGAAGCAGGATACGAGCCACCGCTCCACCTATGACGGCGGCCGCGAGGACCGTCACGAAGGCATCCGACCCCATCATGCCGAGCCTCCCTCGGCCAGGTCTGCCCCTCGCTCCAGGGACAGATGGATGAACAAGGCGAACGGAACGATGAACGACAGCATCAAGGCCGGGATCACGATGCCCGAGTCGTTCACGAAGAAGCCGATCACCGACAGGATCAGGGCGGAGATGAGACCCGCCCTCAGACGGGGATGGGTGATGGCGAGCCGGTCCCACCGACCGCGGGGCCGAAGGAAGAGCCAGCCGATCAACAACAGCGCGAAGGGAACCAGGTACGTCCAGATCGTGTTCGTGAACACTCGAAGGTTGGTTCGCACCTTACGCACCACGGTGTCCAGGAAGACGTCGATACCTCGCGTGGTTACATCCTCGTAGAGGCGCGCAAGGTGCGTGCGACTGTCTTCGGGACGCGCGAGATCGACGGCGAGGAAGATGGCCAACGCCATCAGCATCGCTAGGACGCCGGTCAGCACGACCCTCCAGGTCGGCTTCCTCCCCGAGAGGAGCAACCACGCGAGACCGAGACCCGGGACGAGAGCGATTATCCCGCCGACATCGCTGCCCCACTGCGGCGCACCGTCGATCACGATCGTCACGAGGAACAGGAGGGCGACGACGATGAGGCTCAATGGTGCTCCCCTCCAGCGGTGAACGATCAGCGTTCCGGCTATGACGCAGGTCGCGGCGATGACCGAGTACGCGATGTTTCCGAAACCGGCGAACCGCCCCGCCACGATCGGTGAGTAACTGAACACCGTGTTCAATTGGAGTTGAGCGCCGGTCACCCCGTCCACCAACAGCAACAACAGGGTGGCCGCGGACAAGAGCAACAGACGATCCAGGGGGCCGCGTGCTATCAGCCACGCGATACCGACCAACGCGGCGTCCACGCCTATCAGGATCGCCGAGAAGCCGACGAAACCCAGGGCGTTCTGCTCCATCAGCCCCATCAGATAGGTCGACGCCGGCAACGCCACGACCGCCAGCGTGGCGAACTCCAGCAGCCGGCCCCCGACGCCCGCGGCCAGCACGTGCTCCCGCCTCGTCATCAGCAACCACAGGATCAGGACGTAAACGATCACCTGGAAGATCACGAAGATCGTCGATACCGGTGTGCGAACGCGGTCGATGAAGACCGCCTCGTCGTCGAGCTCCCGCGCGTGGTGGAACACATCGTCATCGACCGGCGCGATGGCCGTGAAGGACCGACCCAGCATCGAAGGCGGACGCTCGACCCCCTGCTGTTCCAGGATCGTGGGGGCGACGTCCGGCAGGGTCACTATGCCGGATCGTCCGGTCGACGGAGACACCAGAGATCGCCCCGCCGGGAATCGCGGTCCCGCAGCGAGCACGACGCCGAAGTGGACCGCCGGATCCCAGGCGGGAGACGTCGGGGAGACGATCAGCAACAGATCACGATCGAGATCCAGCTGCGCGGCGGTCTCTCCCAAGAGCTCATCCGCCGCCAGCAGCGCGTCCCGCCGTTCCTCGGGCAGGGGGCGGCCCTGGACGGCCTCCAATTCGTCCACGCGGGTCAGGTCGCCATGCTCGATGAAGGTGACGGAGCATCGGAGCGCCAGCGCGGCGTCGATCGCCTCTCGGATGGCCCCGTCATCGGTCGAGACTCCGAACGGTCGAGTCGGGTCCGAACGCAGGAGCCCTGCATCCACGGCGGCCGTCGCGATCCCTGATGGATCCGTCGCCGACAACAGCGTCCATCGCCCGTGGCCGATCGGCGTGGGAGGGTCCAGGCCGAGGTCTCCGTTACCGATCGCGATGACCGGCGGCCCGAGCGCGTCGGCGAGCGCGCCCGGTACCGCGTCGTAGGTCGCTTGATCGGCCAGAGCGCGCACTTCGTCCATGCCGCCCACCCTCACCGTTTCGAGCCGACCGTCGCCGGCATCGCCGCCGGGGCCCAGCGATTCTCCGCCCCCGGTCGTGCGGCCCCCATCCATGCGCGTACCGGCGCCCAGGGTGACGTAGCCCGAGGCCAGCGATGTGCGAGACGAATTCGTCCTCACCGACATGGACCCGGCCGCGCCCCGCTCGGCGAGCTCCGACATCCGGGGCGGCCGGAACCGATCGACGTCGTGCCACGTCGTGCCCGGCAGGGTGAACACCACGACCCGAGCGCAGCTCTGGGCCCCGGCGGATCCCGCGGGCAACGCCAGCGCCAGGACGATGCCGGCCAGGATCACCGCGGACCTACGCACCCGCCGCCTCCCGGTAGACGGTTCTCAACCGGTCCAGCATCCGCTCGGTGGAGAACCTATCGTCGAGCCGAGCCTTGGCCGCCTTCGCGTACCGGCGGGCACCTTCCGGCGAAGCGAGGACGTGAGACAAGGCATCGGCGAGCGCGACGGGTTTGTTCGGCGGTACGAGGCGGCCGGATACCCGGTCCTCTACGAGCTCGGGCAGCCCACCCACCGCCGTGGCGACGACGGGAGCGCCAAGGCTTATGGCTTCCTGGGCGGCGAGCGGGATGCCCTCCCAGACGGACGACAGAGCGAACACATCTCCTGCCGCGATCTGATCCGCCGGGTTGGGGGTGAAGCCCACCCATCGGACGCGCTCCGCGATCCCGAGCTCGTCGGCCAGTGATCTGAGCTTGTCCTCCAACGCTCCCTTGCCCACGACCGCGAGATAGACGTCCGGCGACAAGAGACTCAGTGCGCGGAGAAGGACGTGCAACGCCTTCTGCGGGTCGAGACGTGACACGGTAACTATGAGCGGAGCCGCGATAGGTACGTCGAGTGAGGAGCGCACCTCGGCGCGCTCACGGTTCACCTCGGGCTTCTCTCCGATGCCCAGGTAGAGCACCTCTATCTTCGAGCTCTGCTTGCGGGCGACTCGCCGCAGATGAACGCCTATCTGTTCCGAGACTGCGAAGGTCTTGAAGCTCTGCCACACCGCAAGCGGCTCGGACCAGCGGTAGGCAACGGATCTGATCGTCCCCGCTATCTCCGGCCGGACGAGGTTGTGCACCGTCACCAGCGTGGGGATGTCGAGTCGCCGTGCAGCACGTGCGGAGTCCGTCGCTGCTCGCAGCCCGTGAGCGTGGATCACGTCGTAATGGCCGTCACCGAGCAGACCGCTTAGAGCGTCGATGGCCGAGCGATGACCACGCAGGGCGCCGCGCGGGATCGTCACCTCCAACGGCGCCTTCGGCATCTCGACCGGGAGATCGGGTGGTGCCGCGACATCCACTTCGAAGTCATCGTCGCCGTCGAGTGCTTCCGTTACTTGCGCCACGTGGCGCGCGATACCACCGGCCGAGTGAGATAGGACCTGCAACACCCGTATGGTCATCCTCGCCCTCGTCCGAACGCTGCCCGGAGGGACACCAGCTCGTCCGAGCGCCGCCATCTCATGAGCCCGAGGTACACCGCAGACCCCACGAGGGCGATCGCCGCGACCGCCAGGGCGGAGCCGCCCTTCCCGGCATCCGGGGTGACCGCGGCTGCGGCGATCATGCCGATGGTCGCAAACGCGCCGATCCCGGCTGCCCGCAGGGCGGAGTCCCTAAGGGCGGCTCCCCCGCCCGTGCCCACGCGCATGCGCAGCGCTCGGGACAGCAGCACGGCTCCGATGACCGACGCGGCCGAGTGGGCCGCAGCGAGGGCCGGTACTTCCCATCCCTCGGGTGCGGCGAAGAACGCAACCGCGCCCCCCACGCTCGAGACCGCAACCGTGATCAGGTTGATCAGCGCCGGTGTCTTCGTATCGCTCAACGCGTAGAACCCACGGGTGAGCACGAGGAAGATCGAATACGTGGGCAACCCGATGGCGAATGCGGCGAGCGTGCGGGCGATCAGGTCGGTCCCTTCGACGGTCATGGCACCGTTGTTCAACCCGAGCTCCAAGAGGGGGCCCGCGGCGGCGACCAAGAACCCCGCGATCGGCACGAGCAGGAACAGCAGCATCCGAAGGCCTTCCCTCATCCGGATCCCCACCTCCTGGAGCTCACCTTTCACCGCGTGCTCGGACATCTCGGGGAAGAGCACGTGGAATACGGGCACGCCGAACAATGCGTGCGGGAGGTAGAAGAAGGTGTAGGCCCACTGGTACGCGGCGACGCCACCTTCGACCCTGTTCGCCAACACGAGGACGACGATCAGCCCCGCCTGGTAGCCCCCCGCGTAGCTGAGCGCCCAAACGCCCAGACGCATGGCGCGCCTGACCGCAGGGTGACGCCGGTCCGGATCGAAGCGGAACCTCCATCCGAGCCGGCGCAGTTCCGGGATCAGACAAACGGTCATGGCCACGACGCCGGCCGTCGTACCGGCCCCCAGCACGAAGATCTCGGCCCCCGTTATCGACGTCACGGACGGAGCCCCCGAGCGCATCGCCGCGTACCCGAGATAGACGGCGATCACGACGACGTTATTGAAGATGGGAGCGATCGCCGCCGTGGCGAATCGGCGATGCGCATGGAGGGCACCCGTCATGATCATCCCCGCCCCGTAGAAGACGACCTGCGGAGCGAAGAGCCACAGGAAGCGAGTGCCGAGCGCGATCTCCTCCTCGCGCAGGGCGGAATCGGCCACGCCGATCGTGAGCAGCCGCATGATGAGGGGAGCGGCGAGGGCCAAGATCAACGCCACCGCGATGAGACCGACGAGAGCGACCGAGGTCAGCGCGTTCGCCGCCCTCCATCCCTCCCGGCTCCGGCCCCGGGTGATGTGTTCCACGAAGGTGGGAACGAACACCGAGGTAAGCACGCCGGCGGCCACGAGCTCGAACAACAGGTTGGGGGCGGTATTCGCCGTCTGGTAGGTGTTGGCGAGGAAGGTCGTGCCCATAGCCCCCGCCACGACGAGGACCCGCACGAAACCCGTGATCCGCGACAGGGCCGTCGCGGCCGTGATGACCGCAGCTCCGCGCGCCAACCCCGCCTGTCGCCGGCTATGGGTCACGTTCAGTCGAGGAAGGCCTCGGGGAGCGGTGCGCTGGCCCCCTCGTCGCTCCCGTAGTGGCCCGTGATCCCCTGACCGGCGCGGGCCAGGCCGAGCACGAGAGCGATCTGGCTGGTGGTCGTTTCGGCGTGATCGACCGTGACCACGGAACCCGAGATCCGATCGTCCTCTCGAACCCGCTGTACGAGGTTCCATCCCGACGAAGAGCGTTCCGCCACCGCCACCGCGGCCCCCTCCTCGACGAGCCCACTCGACATCTCGATGGCGAACCGCCAGGCGTTGAACCCGGGGCGTCCAGAGCCTCCGCCGAGGATCAGGAACATGGCATTCGAAGGAACGATGTCCTGGCTCTCGTTCAGCTCCACGGTCAGGTACCCCGCCTCCTGCAGCGTTTCGGCCAGGGACGTGAGCCGGGAGGCCGGCCCCGTATCGGACGACGGCTCGAGCTGGCCGCCCGTCTGCGACATGAAGAGACCGAGACGCCCGGCCATCTCGATCCTGACCTCGGCGGGATCCGAGCTCGTTATCCCCACGATGTTCGCCAGCTCCTGGACCTCCTCGCCACTCCCCAGCGCCAGCTTGTCCGTGACCGTCAGCGTGGACGCGATCGTGCCGTCCGCTTCTTCGACCGCTCCGGCTGCGGCGTCGGTGAGCGCGCTGTCGGTGTGGTCGAACCTGACGAAGACGACGTTCTCTCCCTGGAGCGCACCTTCGATCATCCAGGAGCGGACGGCGAGCGCGAAGCTCTCCGCGTCCTCCAAACGAGCCTTCAACTCGAGGTTCTCGTCTCGAACGATGCCGTTCTGTTTCCGGACCGACTCGATATCTTCCTTCAAACGCCCGGTCGCCGCCTCGCCGACGAAACCCGATCCGAGGGAAACGCCGATCGCCAACGACAGGAAGACCGCGACCAGGGAGATCAGGTGGAACCGGAAGTTCACCACGTCAGCCGAACACCGCCCCCGCGATCCTGCGCCAGAGGTCCTGGAGCTCGATCCACCGGACCTCCACGAGGCCCCTGAGTGGGTCGCTCAGGACGACCGCCACGATGAGCGCAGCCAGGGCCGCACCTATGAGCAAGAACAGGTCGCTTCGGCGAACCCGTGCGTCGTAGAGACGGCTGACGCCCTTCGCGTCCACCAGGATCGGTCCGACGCGGAGGCGCGTCAGGAAGGTCGAAGCCATCCCTCGCCGGCCCTTGTCCATGTACTCGACGAGGTTGGTATGGGTGCCTACGGCGACGATCAACGCGGCCCCCCTTTCGAACGCAAGCAGCATCGCTATGTCCTCCGAGGTCCCCGTTGCCTCGAAGGTCACGGACGGCACTTCGAGGGCGTTCAGTCGCTCCAGACCCGGGGCGCTCCCGCCCGGATACGCGTGCACCACGACCTCCGCGCCGGTCAACAACGCTTCGTTGGACACGGAATCCATGTCGCCGACGATCATGTCCGGCCGGAGTCCGAATTCGCGCAACGCGTCGGCTCCACCATCGACGCCGACGAGGATGGGCTTCACCTCCCGGATGTAGGCACGGAGATGGGCGAGATCCTGTTTGTAGTCGTGGCCTCGGACGACGATGAGCACCTGACGTGCGTGGAAGTCCGTCCGCACCTCCGGGAGGCGGGAGGCTTCCAGGAGAACGTCGCGCTCGTCGCGGATGTACTCGATGGTGTTCTCGGCGAAGCGCTCGATCTCCGCCCCGATGGAGCGCTTCGAATCGTCGAAGATCCGCTCGGCCAGGTCCCGGTCCACCACGCGACCCTCGGCGACGACCTTCTTCCTGCCGCGGTCGACACGAAGGACCTTGTCACCTTCGATCATGACCCTCGCGTTCTCGGGGATGCGCATCACCTCGGGGCCACAGTCGTCCAGGATGGTGATGCCGGCGGTCGCCAGGAGCAGCGGACCCAGGTTGGGATAGCGGCCCGTGGCCGCCTTGGAGGCATCGATGACGGCACCCACCTTCTGTTGAACGAGCCCCTCCGCAGAAACGCGATCGATGTCCTCATGGTCGATCACGGCTATCTCCCCCGGCTCCATCCGAGTGATGAGTCGCTTGGTGCGGACGTCCACCCGAGCGCGCCCGGACAAGCCTTCGAGCGCCGCGCCGTCATCGACCTTGCGTCGCAGTCGCAGCATCATGGGGTGGGACGTCCTGCGAGCTCGAGGAGTTCGAGGGCATGCTCCCTGGCCCTGCCGCTCTCGGGCATCCCTGCGAGCATCCGCGACAACTCCTCGACCCGCTCGGTCCCGGTCACGGGACGAACGACCGCCGACGTTCGGCCCGCGGCCTCGAGCTTCTCGACGCTGAGGTGTTGATGGGCGAAGGCTGCAACCTGAGGGAGATGCGTCACCACGAGGACCTGCGCGCCGGTAGTCTCTGCCAGGCGCGACAGCTTCTCTCCTACGGAACGAGCCGCGCGGCCTCCGACGCCTGCATCCACCTCGTCGAAGACCAAGGTGGGCACCTCGCGGGACGACGTCAGGAGGTGGAGGGCGAGCGCCGTTCGGGACAGCTCACCACCCGAAGCGACCTTCGCCAGAGGCCTGAGCTCCTCGCCGCCGTTCATCGCGACGTTGAAGGCGACCGACTCGGCACCACCTTCGTAGAGGTCGCGAGGCGTAAGGGCCACCTCCACCCGTGCACCCGGCAACGCCAGCTCCCCCAGAGACTCGGTCAGCGCCTTCTCCAACCTGCGCGCCGCATCGCGTCGGATCGAGGAGAGTCGCTCCGCAGCGGCGACGGCCCGTTCCCGAGCCGACTGCCTCTCGCCTTCCCACCGGGCCATCTCGCTCCCGGTGGCGTCCAGCTCCGCGGCCCTGGTTCGGGAGCGTTCCAGGTACGCGGAGATCTCTTCCTCGTCGTCTCCGTACTTCCGACGAAGCTTGGCCAGGGCGTCGAGCCGGCCGCGGGTGTCCGCCAGAGCATCGGGATCGGGAGTGACGTCGGCGGCCCGAAGCTCGCTCGCGACGTCGGCGACTTCGAGACTCAGCGAATCGAGGCGTCTCGCCACGGGCTCGAACCGGTCGTCCAGCGGACCGAGCTCTCCGATCAGCCGCGCGGCCTGCGCCAGAGACTCTTCGACCCCGCCCTCGGCGCGCAGGAGCTCCAGGGCCGAAGCGACCCCCGTCCCGATGGTCTCCGCATGCTCCAGCCTGGACGCGTCACGCCGCAAACGTTCGAGCTCGCCCGGGACCAGCCCCGCACCTTCGATCTCTTGGATCTCATACCTGAGGACGTCGAGCTCCCGCGCGCGCTCGCGCTCCTCGGCGCGGAGCTCGTCCACGATGCGGCCGGCATGGATGGACGCTCTAACGGCATCGCGGACGTCGCCCGCCAGGGCTACCGCCTCCTCGCCGGCGAAGTCGTCGAGCGAGCCCCTTTGGTACGAGGCGGAGCTCAGCCTTTGGTGCTCGTGCTGACCAGCGATCTCCACGAGAGAGCTACCGATCTGTTCGAGGGTGGACAGAGCCGTGATCCGGCCGTTGATGCGAACCTTGCCGCCGCGTCCGTCCCCGATGGTGCGCGACACGACAACCTCCATGACGTCCCGCTCGAGCCGGTCCAGCGCGCCGCTCTCCACCAGCAGAGGGCCGGCAGCGTGGCCCGCCGCCAGCTCGAAACGGCCCTCCACGCGGGCTTCGGTCGCGCCTCGCCGCACCAGCGTCCGATCCGCCCGTCCCCCTCGGAGCAGACCTAGGGCCGCCACGAGCAGGGTCTTGCCGGCGCCGGTTTCGCCCGTGAGAGCGCTACAGCCGGGGTCGAAGGCGACCTCGGCCCGTTGGATCACGCCGAGGTTCTCGACCAGAAGATCTCTCAACATCCGCCGCCCATCCTACGTGGGGCGCCGGAGGCGGCTGCGTGTTACCCGGGCAGTTGCAGCTTCCTTCGCAACCTCTCCACGAAACCTGGACCCGAGAGGCGGACCAGCCTGAGGGGCCGCTGGTGCCGGGCCACCCGGACCACCGTGCCGGCGGGAAGGTCCCTGCCGATGGAACCGTCGATCGATAGCGCAGCCTCGCCTTCGGCGTCGTCGACGATCAGCTCGACCACATCCTCGGGCGGGAGCACGAAGGGCCGGGAGAAGATCATGTGTGCGGCAACGGGCACCAGGACCATGCACGCTGCCCGAGGCGAGACGATGGGTCCGCCGGCGCTGAGGGCGTAGGCCGTAGACCCCGTCGGGGTGGCGACGATCAGCCCATCGGCATTGAAGGCCGCCAGCTCTTCGCCGGCGATCCTCACCTGGAGGCGGATCAGACGGTGTCTGGAAGCCCTCTCGACCAGCACCTCGTTCAGGCCGACGAACGTCTGATCACCCGTCGAGCAGGCCAGCATCAGCCGCTCCTCGATCTCCATATCCCCCGAAGCGATCTTCTCGAGCGCGGCCCAGGCGTCCGGAGCGTCGACCTCCGTTAGGTAACCGAGCGTCCCGAGATTGACGCCCAGCAATGGAACGTCGGCCGCATGCGCCGTCTGAGCGGCCCGAAGCATCGTGCCGTCGCCCCCCAGCGAAACGACGAGGTCGGGCGATCCGTCGTCGACCTCGACCCCCCGCTCTGCCAGTGCCGCCCCGAGCTCTGCCTCGAGCTCGGCGGCTCGGCCTATACCGCTGTGAGCGACGAAGGAAACGCTATTTACCTTCATCGGAGGCTTCCCGCGCGGCCTTCTCGACGGCCGAGGTGTCGGATGCGACATCGCGATGAAGATGCAGGAAGAACTCGCGGTTACCTGCCGGCCCGGGCAGCTCGGATGGAACCACTGCTACCAATCCCAGCCCGAGCTCCTCGCCGATCACGACCACCTTCGACATCGAGAATCTCCACAGAGCCGGATCGCGAACGACTCCGCCTTTGGGGACGGCCGACTTGCCAACCTCGAACTGAGGCTTCACCAATAGCACGTGATCCGCGTCCGGTTCGGCTAGAGACACCAGCGCTGGAAGCACCAGCGTCAAGGGGATGAACGAGAGGTCGGCCACCACGCCTTCAGGCATCCAGGGCAACGCGTCGGGCTGCAGGTCCCGGATGTTCGTGCGCTCCATCACGTGTACGCGTTCATCGTTCCGTAGGTTCCAATCGAACTGCCCGTAACCAACGTCCACGGCGATCACTTCCGTCGCATCACGCTTCAACAGGCAGTCGGTGAAACCCCCCGTGGACGCTCCGACGTCGAGCCACCGACGACCGGCGACGACGACGTCCAGTCGATCGAGCGCGCGGTCCAACTTCTCACCTCCGCGCGACACGAAACGGGGCCGGTCCCGGACGACATCGATGGCGGCGTCGGCGCTCACCATGGCAGCAGGCTTGCCCACCGGCATCCCTCCGACCTCCACCTCCCCAGCCTCGATCAGTCTCTTGGCCTCGGAGCGCGTTGCCGCGAGACCGCGACTGACCAATTCAGCGTCCAGGCGGCGGGGTTTCGTCAACGTCGCGATCGAGCTCCCGTTCGAGATCTTCGTGCACCTCGGTCAGAGTCTCGAGACGGGCCTCGTCGTCGGCATCCTCGGCGCGCCGCAGCTTCTCCTCGGCGCCCTCGATGCCGTCGGGTTGCGGGTGATCTTCCATAGCCTGATTAGACCCGACGATCAGCCATCGGTGGTGGAGGGGCCGGGATCCCGATCCAAACCACCGGCGCCCGGCGCCTTCTGATCCGCGGGCCGGCGCGCCGCGGAAGTCTTCTTCTGCGATCGGCTCCGGGTAGCGGTCCTCTTGGCGGCCGACCCGGCCGTCGTCTTCGCGGTGGAGGTCCTGGAGGCCGGACGGCGGGCCGTGGATCGGTCGGTGCGGGCCTTCTCTTCGAGCCTGGCCACCTTGCGCTCGAGCCGTTCCAGGTCACGGCGAGAAGCCAGACCCAGGTTCTGGACCTGGTTCTCGATCTCGGCCCGGACGAAGGACATGAGCTCGCGCCGGTTATCGCTGCTCTTTTTCAGGATCTCTTTGACGAGGGAACCAGCCTGTCCATGGGGAACGTCTCCGCTGCTGACGAGGTCCCGCACCAGTCTTTCGGCGCGGTTCCGGGTCAGCTCGGCCACACCGGACGTGAACAAGACGAGGCGCTTCAGTTCTTCTCTCATGATCCCTCCTGAACGCGGGAAGTTCGAGGCCCGAACCTATACTCATCGCGGTGCTCAGTCTCATCCCGATCCACGACGCCAATCCGACCTCTAGGAAACCACTGGTCACGCTCGGCCTCATCGCCCTGTGCGTGGTCGCATGGCTGCAGACGCCGGGTCTGGGCGGCAACAGCGAGTCTCTCGAGTACTTCTACGATCAGGCTCCCGTGCCGTGCCAGGCGCTCGAGGGTGAATGTCCCGACCAGGTCTCCTTGGGTACCGACTCCGCCGGCCGCGAGCTGACGATCGAAGTGGATGACCCATCGATGGGCCCGTTCATCTTCTCAATGCTGTTCTCCACCTTCCTGCATGGAGGCTTCTTGCACCTCGCAGGGAATATGGTTTTCCTCTGGGTCTTCGGCAACAACATCGAAGACAACCTCGGACACATCAGATACACGTTGTTCTATCTGCTGGGAGGAATCGCGGCATCCGCCGCCCACGTCTTGTGGGCGCTTCGTGACCTGTCCGACGCGTGTCTACAGAACGCGGCCGCTTGCGAGAGCATCCAACCGTACGTGCCCTCGGTCGGCGCGTCCGGAGCGGTTGCCGCGGTCATGGGCGCCTACATCGTCCTCTTCCCGCGCGCGCGCGTGAGAACCCTGGTCATCTTCTTCTTCATCACCGTGATCGAGATGTCGGCGTTCGCGGTCCTGGCTCTATGGTTCGTTTATCAATTCCTCATCGCGTTTCAAGAGTTGGCCGGAGAAGCGAACGAGGTCGCCTGGATGGCTCACGTCGGGGGCTTCGTCTACGGAGCGATCGCGATCTTCCTCCTGGGAGGTAGACCGCGGCGAAGACAGAGCTCGTGGCAAACGGAATGGCGCTATTGATCCTGGAACTCTCCGCGAACGGCCGCGGCAAGATCGCGCGCAACAGCGTCGGGTCGGTGTTCTAGTCCCGCGACCTCGGGCGCAGCCACCACGCCGGTCAGGACGAGGACCGTTCTCCATCCCTTGGATCGCGCACCGGCCAGGTCGGTCTCCGGCCTGTCCCCCACCGCGGCGATCGCTCGAGCCCCGTCGAATCGATGCTCGATGAGGTCCATCATCGGAGGGTGAGGCTTCCCCATCACTTCGGCGCTCGCTCCCGATGCCGTTTCGATCGACGCGAGGATCGCTCCGGCACCGGGCCACAGCGCGCCTCCCGCCGCGGGAAAGGAAGCATCGGCGTTCGTGGCTATCAGCGTCGCTCCGGCCCTCACCGCCAGCGTCGCTCGACGCATGGCGTCGTAGTCGAAGGAAGGATCCCACCCGACGACGACCAGTTCGGGAGGGTCGCCCGATCCGAGATCGAAACCCACCCGGGCCAGTTCCTCCTCGACTCCCTCTCCCCCGATCGCCAGGACCGGTCCCGGGGCCAGACCGCGTTCGGCGAGCGTCTCCGCGGTGGCCACGGCGGACGTGAGGATCTGCTCCCGCTCTGCGGGGACGCGGAGTCCGCGGAGCTTCTCCAGGTAGGCGTCGACGGTCGATCGGGAGTTGTTCGTGCAGTAAAGGATCCTGACGCCACGCTCCGTCAGCTCGGTGAGCGCCTCGACCGAACCGGCCACCGCTTCGTCGCCTCGATAGACGACCCCGTCGAGGTCGCAGACGAGCCCGTCGATCTCGTCAAATATCATCCGTCGCCATGCCCGAACTCAGACCCTTCCGCGGCGTCCGCTACTCCTCGAGCGAGCAGCTCAAGGCCGTGATCTGCCCTCCCTACGACATCATCGGTCCCGAGGAGCAGGAACGGCTCTACGCCAGGCACCCTCACAACGCGGTGCGCCTCGAACTCGCCCGGGGGGATGCGAAGTATAGGGACGCGGCCCGGACCTACGAACGATGGTTGGAAGAGGGCGTCCTCGTCCCGGACGAGAATCCCACGCTCTACGTCTACCGTCAGGACTTCACCGATCCCGAGGGCCGGCCCCGGCGCGTGGCGGGGATCGTCGGAGACCTGGAGCTCGAGGAGTTCGGAGGAGACGGCGGCGTGCTGCCTCACGAGCGAACCATGGCGGGTCCGAAGGCCGATCGGCTCGAGCTCATGCGAGCCCTCCCCGTGAACGTGTCTCCGATCTTCGCCATATATAGAGGTGGCGGAGGTCTCGCCCCCTACTTCACGTCCCTCGAGAACAGGCCGGCGGCGGCGCGCGCCGCCGACGATCAAGGCGTTCTGCACCGGATGTGGACGGTCACGGCCCCCGCGGAGATCGAGATGCTCCGAGATGCATTGCGGCCCGGCCCCCTCGTCATAGCCGACGGCCACCATCGCTATGAGACGGCCCTCGCCTACCACCGGGAACGGGACGGCGTGTCCGGGCCTCACGACGGGATCATGTGCTACTGCGTCGATGCCGACGCCGAGGAGCTGCTGGTCCTCCCCTACGACAGGGCGTTCCGGCCGAAAGAGCCCGGCGACGACATCAGGGAACGGGCTCGCTCGATGTTCGGCGCCACCGCCGCAGGGCCGGGTGCGCTGGACGCGTCGGATGCCGATCACCCGCTGCTGGTGGTCTTCCCCGACGAGGACCTGCTGATCGAGTTATCGGACGCCGACGTGGTGGGAGCGGTGGGCGCCCGGGCCCGGGCGTGGCGCGATCTCGACGTCGTAGCCCTTCACGAGGTCGTCATCCCGAAGGTCGCCCCCGGCGCCGAAGAGTTCCGGTTCTCCCGGTCCGAGGAAGACATCAGAGCGCTGGCCGCGGAGGGCTGGATCGGGGTGCTGCTGCGGGCGGTGCGTCCCGCGCAGATAGTCGACGTCGCGTCCTCCGGGGAGCGGATGCCGCAAAAGGCCAGCTATTTCTGGCCCAAGGCCGTCACCGGCCTGGTCCTCAGGTCGTTGAGGTAGCTTCGGCGCCAGCCTTCGCGGCACGGGGCGGATCGCAGACCCGGCACGGCTCGAGCCCCTCGGCCTCGGCCTGCTCGACCGTGACCGTCATGAGGCTCTCCTTGCCGTCGAGGACCTTGCAACCCCGGCGGTGATACACGGTTGCTCCGGCGACCACCTGCTCGCCCGTCTCGTGACCGGCCCCGTTGGAGGATGTCGTGACCTGCAGGCGGGAGAGGTTGCGGCCGAGGAGGCGGGTCATCTCCTCATAGAGCTCGGTCATGACCTGGCGCTCGGCTCGGATCGTGGACAAGAAGAGCAAGGTGGCTCCGGTGATGATCAGACCGAGCCCCATGAACCCCCCGGACAGCAGATAGGGGGTCTGGGCCGGAGCCCAGTTCTGGCCGGCTGCGCCGTCCCACGCCTTGGCGATCACGACGAAGCCGAGGACGACGAACGCGAAACCCAGCGTGCGTCCGAGCTTCACCCGTCCATCCGCGTCCGCCCACATCGACGCCCAGAACGCTTTGATCTTCCGCATACGTGATCTCCTCCGTCGAGGGCGGAAAGAGCCACCCTCGCCCATCTTGGGAAGGTTCGCAGTTCGTGGGCCTTTTCCTTCCCCGGAGCAGGAAATAGGCGCCTCCGGCCGAATCATTCACTCGGGCACCCAAATATGCAGGTCGACCGGGAGGCGTGGCGCGTATGCCCAATCGAAGGCTTACCAAGGGGGCTCTGGCGTGTTTGTCGGGCGCCCTGCTGATGCTGCCGTTCATGAGCTCTCCCGCCTCGGCGGCCCGCGCCGACGTGCCCCTGAACACCTACGCCTGGTGGTGGACCGACGCCGAGTCGGAGGAGACGGACGTCCTCGGGAACAAGGTCCTCGTCGAGGGGACGAACCCCTACTGCCCCGCGACCGGAGGGTCCGCCGGCGCCGGCGGTTCGGCCGCCTCCCAGGAAGCCTGTCAAGAGGGCCGGCTTCCGATCTGGGTTCGGAACGGCGACTTCGAGAACCCGACGATGAGCTTCGCCCTCGACATCGATACCTCTCTCCTGGCGGGGGCCTCGATCGAGAGCTTCACCGTGAAGCTCCTCGAAGCCGACTGCGATCCGGCCGACGGCCGCAAGGACACGCCCCAGTGCGAGCAGCTCACCACCACGATCCCCCAGGACAACCCCGCCAGCCAGAGCCAGGACGAATTCGAGTCCTCCTTCCGGGTCCAGGTCTGCACCGTCACGGAGATCTTCGGCGAGGGTGAGGCCCGTCCCGTGGACGAGCGTCCCCGCTTCCGGTGCGACCTCGAGGTCTTCGGCGATCGCCGGTTGCTGAGGTCGCCCGTCAACCCCGCCACCGGCGCTCCGACCCACCTGGACGACCACGTCTGGGTGTTCGATCTCACGGAGGTCGCGAAGACCTGGGTCGAGGAGTTCACCATCCCGACGGCCGTGCTCTTCCGCGCCGAGCCTCCGCGTAACCCGAGGACCTCGGATCAGTACCGGGTGGTCTTCGCGGGCACCAAGGACAAGGCCGCCAAGAGCGCCGAGAACGTCCAACAGCAACCCGGCGTCGAGATCGAAGCGATCTACAGCGGTGGCGGCGGGTTCGGGGACATCCCGGGCGGGGGCGACACCGTGGCCGGCACCAGTTTCGGCGCCGGCACCGGGAGCGCGAGCGACTTCGGGACGGGGACGACGGACACGGGCACGAGCGACTTCGGGACGGGGACGACGGACACGGGCGCCACGCCGGACCCCGTCGAGACCCCCGAGCCGTCGGGCCCGGCGGCCGACCTGCAACCCCAGGCGGGCGGCGGGTCGGAGCCGATGCCCGGCTACGTGTGGCTCGGGATCCTGGCCGGCCTCGCAGGGTTCGCGCTGGTCCGCACGGTGGTCATCCCGGCCACGACCGGCATCCGACCCGACGGGGTACTGGCGCAGATCCAGGCCATCAACGCTCAACGGCGCGGGACGACGCTGGCCGAGATGGCCGGAACCGGGCCGACCTTCTTCGGTCGCGTGGCCACCGGCGTCGCCACGGTGGGCAGGGGGATCGCCGGCGTGACCGGAAGGATCAGCTTCTTCAAGAGGTAGCAGGTCGAGCGCAAGCTCGAGAAGGGGGAACGGGTCGTGGATCGCAAACGCTTGATCGGCATAGTCGTCGTCGGCTGCATGCTGCTGATCACGGCCGCCTGCGGTCAGAAGCCCGGGGTGATCAAAGAGGCCACACCGGCCGGGGCCGCCGGCGGCCTGGGCGGGGGCGAGATCCCCCCGGGGGCCGAGATCGACCCCGAGACCGGTGAGCTCCTGGATGCCGAGGGGAACCCCGTCGCCACCTCCACCGGCTCCGGCACCTCCACGGGCTCGGGCTCCGGCACCTCCACCGGCTCCGGCACCTCCACCGGCTCCGGTACCGGAACGTCTCAAGCCGCGCCGGGCGAGCCCTCCGGCGGCAACTCGACCGGCGTCGGCGACGACGTGATCAAGATCGGCATCCACGCGCCGCTGACCGGGGCCGCGCCGGTGCCCTCCGACTCGGTGGAGAAGGGCAAGGACCTCTACTTCCGCTGGCTCCAGAGCAAAGGCATCAAGATCAACGGCCGCGAGGTCAAGGTCGTGCTGAAGAACGACAACTACAACCCGTCGCAGGCCGTGTCGGTGTGTAAGGAGATGGTCGAGAAGGACAAGGTCTTCCTGCTCTCGGGAGCGGCCGGCACGGACCAGATCCAGGCCTGCGCTCGCTACGCGGCATCCGTAGGAGTCCCGTACGTATCGGCCGGCGTCACGGAACGCGGGGTAACCGGACTGCCCAACTACTTCACGACCTCCGCGACCTACGCGGATCAGGGTCCCCTACTGGCCGACTACATGGCGAGCCGGCTCGGCGCCAAGGGCGAGAAGAACGGGCTGGTCTTCTTCGACACCCCGAACTTCCAAGATGCGGCGGCCGCGTTCAAGAGCGGCCTGCGGAAGCAGGGAGTGAAGCTGCACTACGAGAAGTACGTGAGCAAAGCCGCCGACGACGACGAGGCCAAGAACGTGATCGGCGAGCTGAAGGCCAAGGGGATCAAGAACGTCTACGTCCTGACGTCGCCCTTCTGGTTCATCGACCTGAACAAGGAATGCACGCTGCAGTCGTACTGCCCGCAGTGGGTCGGCGTGGGTATCTCGATGACGTTCGACAGCGTCGCCTCCGCCTCGTGCCCGGGCATCGACGGAGCTGCTTTCTTCTCCCCGTTCCCGGCGTGGTCCGAGTCCAAGCGTTACGACGCCGACTTCGACGCGGCCGTGCGCCGCTTCCATCCGGAGGAGGGCGGGGGGGACGATTTCATGTGGTTGTCGTGGATCGGGACCAAGGTGATCGGCGAGGCACTCAAGTACCCCGGGAGGAACCTGACGCGTGAACGCTTCGTGTACTTCCTGGAACGCAAGCGTGGATTGAACGTCGGAGTGGGCCCACGGTTGAGCTACTCCCCCGACAACCACTTCGGAGCACGGACGGTCTACGTGAACGACGCCCGCTGTCGTGGCGGGAAGCAACCGGCGGACAACCGCTGGCACACCCTGGTGTCCCCGCCCACGGCCGACTTCTGATCAGCGGGGAGCAAGACAAGCGAAGGAGTAGCTACCGAACGATGCGCACCGGTGTCGTGGTCGGCGTCATAGCCGGCATCGTCGGACTGATCCTCATCCTGGGATGGGGGGACGTCGAGGGACCGAACGGTTCGATCGTCATCGGGCTGTTCCAGGGCGCCGCGTACGGCCTCCTCGCGGTCGGTCTCGTCCTCGTGTACAAGGGCACCCGCGTCTTCAATTTCGCCGCCGGGGAGTTCGGAACGCTCGCGGCGTTCATCGCCTTCCTGTTCATCCACCAGTGGAAGGTCGTTCCCTACGGGCTTGGGATCCTCTTCGCGCTGATAGCGATCACGCTATTGGGTCTGTTCATGGAACGCGTGATCGTTCGCCCCCTGATGCATGCGCCGCGCGTAACCCTGCTCGTGGCGACGATCGCTTTCGGCCTCCTGCTGGTCGGCGTCGAGTTATTCGCTTTCCGTCCCGAGCCGAAGAACCTGCACCCGTTGATCCAGGGCATCGACCAGGCCACCGGCCAGCCCGTGGGGCCCGAGCTTGCCGGGTACTTCGTCTCTCCCCAGGAGATGGTGATCGTCGGCGTCGTCCTGGCGTTGGCGGCAAGCCTGGGATGGTTCTTCTCGAAGACGGACCTCGGCCTGGCCATCCTGGCGACTTCGCAGGACGCGTTCGCGACCCGCGTGGTCGGGATCGGCGTGGCCCGGACGTCCCAGCTGATCTGGGGCATGGCCGCCTTCCTGGGAGCGCTGGCGGGCCTCCTGTACGTGCCCGCGGGGGGCGCGCTCGCGCCGGGTGTGATCACCACGCAGACGCTCATCCCCGCGTTCACCGCAGCGGTCATAGGGGGGATGACGAGCCTGCCCGGCGCTTTCGTGGGAGGGATCGTCGTCGGGCTTCTCCAGCAGCTCGCCCTGTGGGCGTCCGGCCACTATTACCTGGGCGATCAACCGTGGCAGCAATTAATCCCGGGTTCGGCCGACGTCGCCGTTTTCGCTGCGCTGCTCGTCGTTCTGCTGGCGCGGCCACAGGGTCTGCTGGGAACGGAGGCTTAGCGCATGGCTACCGCTACGGAGGTCCTCCGCCCGGTCACGACCCGGGAGGACAAGTGGCGCCCCAGCACCAAGGGATGGGTCGCGCGTCGCGCCGTTCTGCTCCTGATCCTGGGCGGCATCGTCTTCTTGACCGCCAGCGTCGAAGGTTTCTGGGCCGACCGGATAGCACGGGCCGCGATCTTCGCGGTCATCGGCCTATCGCTCAACATGGTCTTGGGCTATATCGGACAGGTCTCGCTCGGACATCAGGCGTTCGTGGGTATCGCCGCGTTCATCGCGGCGTACTACGCGACCGAGAAAGCCGGCTGTGAGTTCGAAGGCTGCAGCATGTCCACCTTCATCACCAGCACCGTCTTCGCCGCCCTCAGCGGCGCTATCGCCGCGGGCGTCCTGGGTCTCGTGGCCCTCCGGATCCGGGGGCTCTATCTGGCCCTGATCACGCTCGCGTACGGACTCGTGTCCCAGAACTCCATCTTCGAGATCTCTTTCCTCACCCGAGGTGGTGCAGGGATGCCGGCGGTACGCCCCGATGGCTGGGTCGGCGATCACGCCTTCGCGTTCCTCACGTTGATCTTCCTCGCCGGGGTCATCTTCGTGGACTGGAGCATGATGCGTTCCAAGGTCGGCCGCGCGATCCTCTCGGTGAAGCACTCCGAACCCGTGGCAGCCTCTTACGGCATCAACGTCACGGGGTACAAGATCATCGCCTTCGTCCTGTCGGGGCTGTTCGCTGGGGTCGCAGGATCTCTCCTGGCGTTCCGCAACCAGAACGTCGTCGCCAACGACTTCAGCTTCGTAGAGACGTTGACCTGGGTCCTGATGGTCGTCGTGGGCGGCTTGGGGAACCGGGTCGGCGTCATCATCGGCTCTGCCTTCTTCGCGATGTTCGGCTTCATCCTCGAGCCCGTCCTTCACTGGCTCGGCGGGCTCTGGGGGCCGCTGCACTTCCTCGAGGAGGCGGGAGCCCAGGCGTACGTGGTCATCATCGTCGGAGCTGCGCTGGCGATCTTCACGATCATCGAGTACCCGGGCGGCATCGGCCAGCAGGTCTCGCCGATCACCAGGTGGCTGGGTGGCCAACGCTTCTCCATGCACCCCGATGGGCACGGCAAGCACCAGACCCAGGCGTCCGAGGCGTCGAAGACGGGCGTGATGGGTCGCCTCGGCCTCCAGCGCTCCGGTTCGACCGACGAGGTCACCGAAGCTTCGGATGAGACGGCCCCGACGTCGGTGATGGAGCGGGCAACCGTGATGGAGCAGGCGACCGCGTCCCCACCCCCGCCACCTGCGCCCGCGGTCCACCCGGACGACGAGCCCGTGGCGCATGCTTCTGGTTCGGCCGACGACCCGCCGGGCAAGCCAGACCCCGTCCCTGAGGTGGGCGGAACGGATGAAGGTCCCGCGTCCCGCAAGCGCGGTTTCTTAGGCAAGCTGGGGTTGCAGAAGAACGGGGCCGCGCAGCAGGAGGAGAAGACACGATGACCTCCGTGTTGAAGGTCGAGGGCACCGGTATCCGTTTCGGGGGCCTCGTCGCACTCGAGGACGTGAGCGTCTCCGTACCCGAGTGGGAGATCGTCGGTCTCATCGGACCGAACGGCGCCGGCAAGACCACGCTGTTCAACTGCATCACAGGGCTGTACACGCCCAACACGGGCACCGTGTATCACCGCGACCGCGACATCTCGCCTCTGCCGACCCACCGCCGGACGGCTCTGGGGATCGGCCGCACCTTCCAGAACATCGGTCTCGTCCGAGGGCTCACCGTCCTCGAGAACTGCCTCGTCGCTCAACACCCGCGAATCGGATACGGCGCACTGAGCGGGATCTTCGGTGGACCGCGCTCCTTCGTGGAAGAGAGGAAGCTCCGCGCCTACGCGATGGAGGTGCTCGATTTCTTCGATCTCACCAGCCTCGCCGATTCATCGCTCGACGGCCTCCCCTACGGGACGCTGAAGCTCATCGAGATCGCGACCGTCCTGGCTACGGATCCGGATCTCGTCCTGCTGGACGAGCCGACCTCCGGGATGGGACCGGACGAGGCACACCGGCTCGGCGAGCAACTGCTGGAGCTACGCAAGACGTTGAACCTGACCATGCTGATGATCGAGCACCACGTTCCCGTCGTCGTGGACGTTTGCGACTACGTCTACTGCCTGAACTTCGGACGGGTGCTCACCGAGGGCAAGCCCACTGACGTACGCAACCACCCCGAGGTGGTCGCGGCCTACCTGGGCGATGAGGCCGTCGAAGGCGAGGACCTGTCGGACGAGGAGCACATCGCCGAGCACGAGGAGGCCGAGGCCGATGTCGTTCCTTGAGATCCGTGACCTGAGCACCGGGTACGGCGCGATCCCCGTGCTGCAGGGCCTCTCCTTCGACGTCGAAGAGGGCGAGACGGCCGTCCTGCTCGGCCTCAACGGAGCGGGCAAGACGACGACGATCCTGACCATCGCCGGCCTGCACGAAGCGTGGGGTGGCTCGGTGACGTTCGACGGCAAGGAAATCACCGGGCGGGATCCGAAGCGGTTAGTCGCAGAGGGCATCGTCCTGATCCCCGAGGGCCGGCACGTGTTCCCGCAGCTCACGATCGCGCAGAACCTTCGCCTGGGAGCGTGGCCGTACCGGAAGGATCGTGGCGGCAACCGGGAGAGGATCGAGCAGGCCGTCGAGTACTTCCCCCGCCTGCGTGAACGTTGGGCGCAGATGGCGGGGACCCTGTCCGGAGGCGAGCAGCAGATGCTCGCCATCGCGCGCGGCTTGATGGCCCGGCCAAAGATGCTCCTCATAGATGAAGCGTCGCTGGGCCTGTCGCCGAAACTCACCCACACGGTGTTCGACGTCGTTCGCCAGATCAACCTGGCCGGCACGACGGTGCTGATGGTCGAGCAGAACGCCGGTGTTCTGAAACTGGCCGACCGCGCCTTCGTCATGGAGAAGGGAACGATCGTCTACTCGGGGGCCGGCGCGGACATGAACTCCGCCGACATCCGGCAGGCGTACATGGGAGCCCCCGCCTAACTCGGAGGCTCCAGCTTCAAGCGGGCCCACTCCTCGTCGCGGGTCAGATCAACCTCCAGATGGACGTCGCCCGCCAGATCGTCGGCGGCGTCTAAGGCCTCCACCACCGCCTCGAACGGCACCGTCCTGCGGAGCCGGCCGCGGAGCTTCCCGGTGTGGATCACCACGTAGGGCAAGCCGGAGGTGCTCAACGTCTCCACCGCCTCCGCCGAATGCTTGGAACCCCACATCACGACCCTGACACCCTCGATGCGCTTCGCGGCAGCGACCACTGCGCGCACGATGTCGCGGTGGGTCGGTACGACGGCTTCCTCGTAGACGACGATCGTCCGGGCATGGGTCGCGGCACGCTCGATCAAGTCTTCGTCCGTCCTCGATCCCTGGGCCACGTGCGCGTCGCCGGGGTCGACATGGTCGATCATCCCGTCGTCCTCCACGAGGATCCCGACGACATCGCCCTGTTCAACCAGCCGGCGGGCCAGCAGCCCATCGATGTGTGTGTTCCCTGCGACTATGAGAACGCTCACGCCTTGACCTTGAGCACATCTCGCGCTATCGAGAAGCGCGTCGCCCTGGCCCGCTCGAGGGGTTCGCCGTCGACGTGACGCTTGAAGGGCTCGTCCCCCGTGATCTCGAAGGTCTCGAGATCGCTCTCGTAGAAGGCGTCCTTGTCCTCGATCAAGTTCTTTGACACGACGCATCGCCAGGCATAGATGGGCAGCTCGTGCATCCGCATCTTGCGGAGACCGAATACGTCGAGACCGCCGTCCAGCTCGACGCGGGGCGCTACCTGGACGCTGCGTTTGCCCAGGTAAGCGTACGGACCGGTGTTCGAGGCGATCGCCATGGCGACACGCACCTCGCCGAAGTCCCCCTTCACCGTCATCGTCGGGTCACGATAGCGGTACCCGCTCATCAACACGCGGAACGCGCTCCAGAAGAAGAAGAATTCCCCGAACCGTCGTTTCGCCAGGATGTCGAGGTCGACGCGTTCGGCGGCTTCCGCGTCGAAACCACAGCCCGCCGAGAAGGTGAAGTAACGGTCGTCCATCAGTCCCAGCGAGACTCGCCTCGAACGTTGGTACATCCGGTCGCGCAGATGACGGATCGCCTCGAAGGCATCCATCGGGATCCCCAAGGATCGCGCGAAGACGTTCATCGTTCCGCCGGGGATGATCCCGAGCGTGGCATCCGTGCCGGCGAGTCCGTTGGCAACCTCGTTGACGTGTCCGTCCCCGCCGAACGCGATCACCAGCTCCCCTCCCGAATGGGCGACCTCTTTGGCGATGCCCACGCCGGTGGTGCGCGCCGTAGTGGAAACCTGATCGATCTCGAAGCTATCTCGGACGGCTTCCAGGACCCGTTCGCGCTCGTCGTCCGACAAGCGCCCGGCGTTAGGGTTGTCGATCAGGACGGCTACTGGGCGTCTGCCGCGGGCTGCCATGCCCGGAAACCTATAGCGCGGAGAGAGTGATGAGGGAACCGCTCGTTATCGACACGGTGATGCACGGCGTGACCGGCATCACCGCGGCCTTCGTCCTGCGCGGGGAGAAGACGGCTCTCGTCGAGACCGGTCCCAAGTCATCGGTGGATCACGTCCTGACCGGTCTGGAGGAAGCGGGGGTGGATGCTCTGGACTGGATCGTGGTGACCCACATCCATCTCGACCATGCGGGCGCGGCCGGCACGATCGCGGCTCGTTTCCCCGAGGCCACCGTCGCCGTGCATGGTCTCGGGGCGCCCCACCTGGTCGATCCATCGAAGCTGTGGTCCAGCGCATCCCGCATCTACGGCGACCAGATGGATCGGCTCTGGGGCGGGATCGACCCGCTGCCCGCCGAGCGGATCCGGATAGTGGAGGACGGCGACAAGATCGACCTGGGCGGCCGCTCCCTACAGGCCGTCGAGACGCCGGGTCATGCCGGACACCACCACGCCTTCGTGGACGACGAGACCGGCATCGTGTTCGCCGGCGACGCCATCGGCGTGAGACTCCCGGACGTCGGCATCGTGCGACCGGCCACCCCCCCTCCGGAGTTCGGGCTCGAGCTCGCCATCGCATCGATCGAGAGGATCCGCGGATTGGGCGCCAAGGAGCTGTGGCCGACGCACTTCGGCGGTACCTCTCGGGGGTTCAACGGGTTGGACGTCGACGGCGCGTGCGACGCCGGCATCGAATCGTTGCGCCAGTGGGCCGGCTGGGTCCGAGGCGGGCGCGAGAGGAGCCGCGACCTGGACGACGTGAGCCGCTACGTCGAGGATCGGGCCCGAACCGCGATGGAGGCGGCCCTCGACCCGGCCGGGATCGCGCGGCTCGAGCAGACGACCTCGTACCGGATGAACACGATGGGCTACATGCGGTATTTCGACAAGCTCGAACAGACCACGAGCTAGCGCGCCGGGAGCCCTCAGGCGCTAGTGGCTAGTGGCCGGACAGGCGGGCCGCTCGCTCGGGCGCGTCGGTGAGGTCTGGGTCCGCCGCCGCCACCGCTTCGAAGTACTCCCTCGCCTGCGTGAACCGACCTCGGCGTTCCAGCAGGTCGGCGAGGGCGTACCAGGCGCGCATGTGATGGACCTCGGCCGTCGGAGGGTCGAGACGCAGGGTCATCATCCGGGCGATCGCTTCGTCGAGCCGGTCGAGGTCCGCCAGAGCTCCGGCCGCGACGATGGTCCCCTCGTAGGAGACTTCCGGATCCTCGAGGGCGGGATCGATCTCGTCGCAGAGCTCGAGGCCGCGATCGGGACGGCCCATCGCGCGGTAGGCATCGGCGAGGACCGGATTCTGTGACGTGGACCCCGAGATCCTGCGGAACGCGGCCAGCTCCCGTGCCGCCTCCTTCCACCGACCCATCCGGTGATAGACGAGCCCCAGAAGCTCGCGCGCGGTGACCGATCGCAACGCGATGTGCTTCGCCTGTTCGGCCAGCCGCAACGCCTCATCCATGTCGTCCGCCGCGAACGCGGCCGCGGCGTCGGCGAAGACCTTGACGAGGATGTCGCCCTTGCCGGGACGAGCCGTGGATCGCAGCTCCTTCACGACCTCGTCCGGGAGATGGACGGGATCGTAGCTGGGCGCCACGACCTGCAAGGTGGGCGCCTCATCTCGCCGGCGCGGCGTGCGCGAGGAACGGCGTTCCGGTCTCGCTCGCTGCGATCGATCCCGGCGGGGGCCGGGGGGCCTGCCGCCGTTGCCTCGCCGAGGTCTTCGCTCGCCCATGCGCTCAACCTATGGCATCGAGACCAGCGCCCGACCCATGCGCCTTCGGGCAGAATTGGGCGGTGGCAGCAGCAGGCACGCCGGAGACATCGAGGAAGTGGTCGTGGAACTCTCTTCGCGGTGCGGCTCGCCTCGTCGTCCACGGGTTGCCGGCGCTCGTCCTTGTTCTCATCGCGGGGTGCTCGTTCCGCGAGGCGGCGTTGGAGCATCGACCGGCCCCACCGCTCGACGCTTCCCCCCAACGATCGCGACCGCCTGGCCGACATGTTCGACGACGAGCTCGAGCCCTTCGGGCTGCGGCTCACCCGAGGCGCACTCATCGATATCTCCGGTGATAAGTACGAGCCTTCCGACGAGGGAACCCATCTCGCCCTGTACGTCGAGCCGGGGTCGGACGCCTACTCGGGTCTCGATTACCTCGCGAACCTGGTGCCGCTGACGAAGGTCTTCCTTCCCGAGGTGTTCGATCGCTGGCCGGGATTGATGTCCTTCGACGTCTGCCAGGAACCGCCCGGCGCGCTCGACTCGGATGAGGAGCCACCGCCGGAGACCCAGATCAACGTGAGCCGGGTCCAGTCGGACACCATCGACTGGGGCACGGTGGACGACGTCGACCTCCTGGCCGCGGCGTTCGGCGAGCCTCCCCAGGTCAGGCTCGTGATCTCGGAACGCATCCGGGCGCTGCCCGAGTACGACGAGCTCGTAGCGGAGGTGGAGGCCGAGACGGGGCTCACGCCCTCGAGCAGCTTGGAGTGACGCGGCGCGACCCTGGGGCGCGGGCGCGACCTCCTGGCCGGCTCCTCTACGGCGGCTGTGCCCCGCTCGCGAAGAGAGCCGCCCGAAGGCGGCTCTCTCGTGAGAAATCCCGGCGACGACCTACTCTCCCACCCCGTCTCCAGGGCAGTACCATCGGCGCTGAAGGGCTTAACTGCTGGGTTCGGAATGGGACCAGGTGTTTCCCCTTCGCTATGGTCACCGGAAACCTGCAAACCTCGTGACCTACTTATCCAATTTTCAAGACGATCCAGGTTCGAAACCGAACCTCGGACCATCCATAGCGAGCGCGAGCGAGAGCCAAGCCCTCGGCCTATTAGTACCGGTCGCCTGAACACATTGCGGTGTGTACAC
>WHSQ01000002.1:127820-128253 GCA_009380005.1 Actinomycetota bacterium
ACAGGCACTGACTATATCTTCACCGCTTTTCAGGGGGCCGGCGTGTTATGGGATCCATAGATTTGCCTTGCGACAGAGAATCCCATCTCTTCATCGGCTGGAGATGAAGAAGTCGATACGGGGACCAACAATCCCTTGCTATCCAAGTGTTGCTCGACGTCCACAGCGGTGATCCGCTTCGTCTTCGAATAGTTTAGGGATGCGAATGAGTCCGCTAGGCGCACAACTTGCATGAATTCCTGAACTTCCATACGAGGCCGTATCCGATCAAGGAGTTCGAGAGCTCTGCTGACGTGTTCCTTCTTGAAGATCACGTACGGCTCGATCTGTCTCAGAAGATCGATGAGAAGGGGACGGGATGTGATCACCAGATCACTCATCCCCGTGCCTCGGTCTCGCAGGTAGCCTCCCCCGACCAGTCTGTGGATGTGTT
>WHSQ01000300.1 GCA_009380005.1 Actinomycetota bacterium
AGTGGCTTCGAGCCGACATCAAGATCAAGGCCACGACGATCCACGAGCGCTTGGCGGCCGACCCCTACCGCTTCCCGGGCAGCTATCAGCGGGTCAAGGAATACGTGCGCCTGCGGCGCCCCGAGATCGCGGCCGAGCTCGGGATCAACCCCGGGGTGCCGATGCACCGGCGTTTCGAGACCATCGCCGGCGCCCAGGCGCAGGTCGACTGGGGCCATGAGGGAACGATCACGACGCGCTCCGGGGAGCTGCAGGTCTACAGCTTCCACATGGTGCTGTCCTACAGCCGCGACCCTTTCTGCTGCTACGTCACCTCCCAGGACCTCGCCACCTTCTGGGACTGCCACCGGCGCGCCTTCGACCACTTCTCAGGGGTGCCGGCCACGGTCCTCTACGACCGCACCAAGACGGTGGTCAAGAACCACGTCGGCAAGGGCCGCGACGCCGATGTCGAGCTGCATCCCGAAGCGCTCGCGTTCGCGGCTCACTACGACTTCACCATCCGGCTGTGCTGGCCTAACCGTCCCGAGACCAAGGGCAAGGTCGAGCGTGTCGTGGGCTCCACCCGCGAGAAGGTGTGCGCCGGACGCACGTTCGCCTCGACCGACGAGATGGACAGCGCTTGGCTCCAGTGGCTGCCGGGTCGTCGCGCCCAGGTCCACCGCACACACGGCGAGGTGATCGCGATTCGGGCCAATCGCGACCGGGCCGCGCTTTCGCCGCTGCCGGCCCGGCCCTACCTCGTGTCCGACCGCCACCTGCGCGTCGTGGGAGCGCGGTGATGCGGCTCCCCCTCCTCCCTGCCCTCTCCCGCCTCGGTGGGGCCATGGTCCGGGGGCCACCATCCCCTGGCCGGGCGGAGCGGCGTCGCTATCGGGCCAGGGCGGCCGCGAGACGGAGGTGCTCGACCAGTTCGGCCACGCTCGTACGGGCGTTGCGACCGCTGGTGGAGGGCATCACGTAGGCGGGGAGCCCGCCGAACGGCGCGGGCTGCGGGCCCGGAACGGC
>WHSQ01000301.1 GCA_009380005.1 Actinomycetota bacterium
ATCTGCCCGAGCGCGACCTCTCCCGAAGCACCGGGGACATTGCTGTAGATGATGTCCTCGCCCATGATCCGCGAGGCGTCGAAGCCGACGTTGCGGGTGTAGTTGTCGGAGCCGCCGCCCTCGCCGAAGCCGATGACCACCTCCAGCGGGCGCGCCGGATAGCCCTCGGGCTGCGGAATGACCTCACGCAGCGCCTCGATCGCTTCGTCGGCGTCGGCCGACGAGTCGTAGCTGAGCTCACCCGCTTCGATGCGCTCCGCCACCTCGTCGATGGCGGCGACGACCTCCTCCTGGCCGGCCCCGTCGTCAGCATCCTCGGTGGCGCCGTCGGTCTCATCTGCGGCGGTCTCGTCTGCGGTGTCGTCGCCTCCATTCCCGCATGCGGCCGCCAGCATGGCGAGCACGCACAGCAGGGCACACCGCTGGGTGAGGCGGATCCGGCCTGGCTTCATGTCGACCTCTTTCGCTCTCCTGTACTGAAGGCATGACTATGGCGAACAGCCCAGGCGAAGCCTGGCTGCGCCATGCTTACCGCTCGCACTTGAGGGGATACGAAGCGCATCTCCTGCTTCCCCTCGGCCCCGTGACGACCGCATCGCCCCGTTCGGAAGCTGGATTCCGGCAGGCGGATTGGTCTAGACACCTGGATTCATAGTGAATACGGTCGACCCTGTCAAGACCTTACGAACGTTTGACGCCTGCGAGTCTACGACAGGGGTGGTATCGACGACCATGGCGTCTTCAGCGCAGCGACCAGCGCCCCCGGCGACACCGTCCAGCGCTCACGGTTGTACGAGCAGGTCATGCGGTGGCTGGTCGTCCACATGTCAAATGCGGACATGGGTCCGGGCGACCGGCTCCCGCCGGAGCGCCAACTCGCGACGTCCCTCGGCGTGAGCCGGGCTTCCCTCCGTCAGGCGATGGCCGCGCTGGAGGTGCAGGGCGTTGTCGAGGTGCGCCACGGCGACGGCGCCTATCTTCGTGTCCCGCCACAGCGGCGGGACAGC
>WHSQ01000302.1 GCA_009380005.1 Actinomycetota bacterium
GGGGGCGTCCAGACCATCTGCCTCGCCATCGTCGCGTCGGCATCCGCGGCCGTGCGCAGCCCGATCACCTTCGCATGGGAAGCGGTCCCCGATGGTGGACCCTGGTCGCCCTCGGTGTGGCGACGGTCGCGGTCAATTTGGGGGGTGTCGCCTACGACGCTCTCCTCCCGGCGGTCTCCACACCGGCGACAAGGGGCACCGTCAGCGGGTTGGGTGTCGGGGTCGGCTACGTGGGATCGTTCATCGGTCTCGCCATCGGCACCGTGACCCTCGACATCCTCGAACTCGACTTCGCCCCCACCTTCGTCGCCCTGGGTCTCGGATTTCTGATCTTCGCCCTCCCCACCTTCTTCCTTATCCCCGAGACCACTACTCCCCTGCCGGGCCGACCACCACCGTTGCGCTCCGTGGCCGCGGAGACGATGGCTTCGTGGAAACGGGCATACGCACTGCCCAATCTCTTCCGATTCCTCATCGCCCGATTCATGTACACCGACGCCATCAACACGCTGATCGGTGGCTTCCTCGCCATCTACGTCCAACAGGAGCTCGGTTTCGAGGTCGCCGAAACCAGGAATCTGCTGGGTGTCGCCATCGCCGCCGCCGTCGTTGGGGGAATCGTGCTCGGTCGGGTGGTCAACCGTTTCGGGGCGCACACCGTCCTCACCGGCGCCCTCATCACCTGGGTCGTGGCGTTCATCGTCGCCATTCTGGCGGCGACGACCGACACCCACGCCCTGGCCTGGGTCCTGGCACCACTTGGTGGGCTCGCCTTGGGGGCCACGTGGACCTCGGATCGCGTGCTCATGGTCGAACTCTCCCCACCGGGTCGAATCGGTGAGTTCTACGGTCTGTACGCCACCGTCGGCAGATTCGCCACCGTGTTCGGCCCGCTCCTCTGGGCGTTGGTGGTCGACGTCCTCGGTCTGGGACGCACCACCGCCCTGGGCGGGCAGATTCGCCACCGTGTTCGGCCCGCTCCTCTGGGCGTTGGTGGTCGACGTCC
>WHSQ01000303.1 GCA_009380005.1 Actinomycetota bacterium
CTGTGCCCGGGGCACAACGAGTCTGGCGGCAAGCGACGGTCCGGGAAGACCAACCCTGGCGACGTGTGGCTGGCCGACGCGCTCACCGAAGCGGCCTGGGCGGCGATCCGCAGCAAGGACACCTACAGGCGAAGTTCTGGCGCGTCGCCGGACCCCGTGCCGACACCCACCGCAAGAACAAAGCCGCCGTCGCCGTAGCCCACAAGATGCTGATCGCCGCCTACCACATCATGGTCACCCCTGACGAGGTCTACCGCGACCTCGGCGGTGACTACTTCGCCAAGCACGACAACCCCGAACGACGCCGCGACCGCCTCGTCGCCCAGCTCGCCCGACTCGGCTACGACGTCCACCTTATCCCGACCGCCGCCTGAAAGAACCACACCCCCGAGCTCCTTCGGCCGCCAGCCGGTCCGCCAGGCCGGCCGCCTGTCCCTGTGCTCTTGAGCGGCCCGTTACGGCAATTCACGTGTCAGACGCAAACCAGTTGGACGCGCACATGTGGAGGTTGGTCTACAAGTGGGCCACGTTCTCCCACCCGAACAAGTCGACGCGCTGGGTGAACGCCCGGTACTTCGGCAAGTTCAACCCCGCCAGGCAGGACGCGTGGATATTCGGAAGCCGGGAAACCGGCTTCTACCTGCGCAAGTTTGTCTGGACACCGATCGTCCGGCACCGGATGGTCGCAGGAACGGCGTCTCCGGACGATCCGTCCCTGACCGACTACTGGGCCCAGCGGCGCCGCCGCAACCCACCCCCGGTCGGCGCGACCACGCTGCGGCTCTTACGAGCCCAGCACGGCCGCTGCCCCCTCTGCCGGGAACTGTTGCTGCACGCCGAGCGTGAACCACAAAGCCCAGAGGAATGGGAACAGTGGCTCACGGCTACCCGCAAGGCGACCCGCAAACATGCGGTGATCGCATGGGGAGCAGGCACGCCGGACGAAAGCACCGCAACCCGCCTCATACACAGCCACCGCCACCGCCGAATCATCGACGGCGGCAGT
>WHSQ01000304.1 GCA_009380005.1 Actinomycetota bacterium
GCCGTCATGGCCGGAGACAAACACATCTTCCAATACGAGTTCCCGGCTACTTAGCTCGGATGTTCCGCGTAAGTCTATCAAATTGGCAGCACAATGCAAACATCGCATGCTATATCGCTCAGCGGCCACTGCCTTGCGAATGGCACGAGAGCACAAGAGGTGGCACAATCGCAGTGCCGTACTTCTTGGTCAGGATGGGCCCTCGTCCATGGTAGGTGAGGCGAAGGAACGAGTGTGAACACTCTGACGATCGTCTGGTGGGGCGCGACGCTCGGGGGCGTTGTTGCGGCGCTTGTGGCCGTCCTCACACCGTCAGGCAGGCGACCCGCGCTGCTGGTAGCAGCCAGCCTGTTCCTGATCTCGGGCGTCTTGGGCATCCTCTCTATCGGCGTGGTCTTCTTGGTACTTGCGGTCGTGTGCGTCATTGCGGCAGTTCTGAGCCACAGCCACCAGTCCTCGGACCGCTCACCCTCGCGCACATAGCCGGGTATCCGGCGTTACCTCGCGGATGAACCGCCCCGCAGAAGGCGCAAGAACAACTCCGGAAATCACCGTCCTACGCCCGCTCGGAGCAGTCCCGTGACGACTTTCTCTACGACTTCAAGGGCGGCCTCCGGCCGCCAGCGGTGGAGCAAGGAAGACGGCGACGAGCAGGAAGGAGCCTGGCGGGCCGAGGGCGAATAGGGGGAAGTAAAGGGCGGGCACTGCGGGCGGCACGCGAACGTGCCGCCCTCGGCCCGCCGGCTCCGCCTGCAACGGCAGCGACTACCCTGCACCCCAGCAGCGAGCCGGATCGGCCGCCGAGAAGCCAAGGCGACTCGGGCGCGCCAGAACGGCCAACGCGGTTGCTAACGCACCCTCCGACAATGGTCGTCACGGCTGAACACCACGACACACGCCATAGCGACTTTCGACCTGCTCAGAGGCACATCGGCGAGACCGACCGCACCGGACCGGACCGCAAGAAGCTTGCGGGGTTTAGGTCCTGGTCCCTTCGGGGGTGG
>WHSQ01000305.1 GCA_009380005.1 Actinomycetota bacterium
CTGTCCCTGCTTCGTCGGCAACTTCTGTCAAGTTTCGGAAACTGGCTGTACGAGATTCTCCTGGCGCTGCCGCATATATCGGCCGTCTTCATCGCCCTCCACACCGACGTGGAAGAACCACGTGGCGATGCCGTGATCGGTGCGCTGGCTGGGGAGTGACGACCTCGCCCTTAATACCGTCGCCTTCAACCTCTGATGTGTCGCTCTTGGTCGCACCGCAAATTGTTCCGTCATCGCGCGCGCTGAGGCATCCCCCGGGGATGCATTCAACTCGTGCGGCGGCGTCTCCGGCCTCGCACAAAAAGCTGATGGACGCGGGCTCCGTGTGCCGCATCCTACGCGGCAGTTATGAAGCTTGCCTCTATCACCTCCTCCGCGTTTGCCGGATCGAACAGCTCGTCACGCATGCGCTGGAGCATCCGGACGGAGGCGGGAGCCTGCCGAGCACCGCGGCCAACCCCGCCCGGCTCGCACGGTTTGAGCACCGCCCACACCAGCGGCAGGCATGAGTGCTCGCCGGGCAGGCGGCCGACGATCTTGGTGCTGGCTCTTGCATTCACCGAAGGTGGGTCGCGATCTCTCGCTCGCCGGGAGCCTCGCTACCGGGGACCCTGGCGTCTCCCCGGGCCAGACTTCCACTGGCTGGTCGAACTGAGCTTGTCGCTCGGACTTTGCTGCTTCGTATCCCCTCCCTATCATTAGCTTTTGCGCCCGAGCAGGCTGGGCGCACTCCGAGGAACCGGGACGGGGTTCACCTCGATGTTGGACGACAGATCCGGGTGCGGGAAGAAGCAGACGACCTCCATGTCGGTGCCGGGGTCGGGGATCGTCGCGTGCGGCACGCCGGGCGGAATCAGCGCGGTATCACCGCCGGATACCGGAGTCGCGACCCCGTCCTCCCACAGGGCGCCGCGTCCACGGACGACGTGAATGACCTCATAGCTGTGGGGATGCGCGTGAGCCGAGCGCCGTCGATCCCCGGAGAGTCGCACGACGCGCAC
>WHSQ01000306.1:0-281 GCA_009380005.1 Actinomycetota bacterium
TGGAAGAAAAAGGTTACGACGTGGGCGAGGCGGGAACCGACTCGACCGGGGACGACGGAGGCGCCGCGGCGGGTGCCTCGGCCGCTGGTGCCTCTTCAGCAGGCCGCGGCGAGCGGGGCTTGGATGCCCCGCTCTTCGGCTCCTGCTTCTTCACCGGTGCCAGGACCATCAACATGTTACGGCCGTCGACCCTTGGAGCGGCCTCGACGTTTCCTACGTCTTTGACCTGCTCGGCGATCCGGTCGAGGATCCGCTTGCCCAGCTCCGGATGGGCCATCTCC
>WHSQ01000306.1:291-1000 GCA_009380005.1 Actinomycetota bacterium
TGATCTTGACCTTCGAGCCCTCGTTGAGGAACCGCTCCACATGCTTCGTCTTCGTGGTGTAGTCGTGCTCGTCGATCTTGGGACGGAACTTCATCTCTTTGATCACGACATTGCTGGTTTTGCGCCGTGATTCCTTCCGCCGCACGTCTTGCTCGTACTTGTACTTCCCGAAATCCATGATCTTGCAGACGGGGGGGTTGGCGTTCGGCGCGACCTCCACCAGGTCGAGGTCGTTTTCACGAGCGATGTGGAGCGCTTCCGGCAACGGCTTGACGCCGATCTGCTCTCCGTCGGCTCCGACCAGGCGTACTTCTCGGGCCCTGATCCGCTCGTTGATCCTGGCATCGGTTGTGGAAATTGGCGCATCACCCTTTCGGTTGGGGGTCTGGATCCCGGGACGCGGAAACGGCGCACGCAGGTGCGCCGTTCGTCGGTCGCCCGGTTACAGGCTCTCCTGTCAACCCGGCGCACCTCGTTCGGTGGCCGGGTGGGGAAGTCGCGAACAGCTGCTCGACTCCCATCTTCCCTGTAAGTTGTCGTGCCTGAGGATAACAGGATGAGCACGATCTGGACACCAGGCGGAGAGTACGTCCCCCGGGAGGAACCGCCCAAACAGCCGACCGCGCCGCCCAGCGCGCCTTCGGGCCAAGGTCGGGAGCCCACCGAGCAGGAGGTCCAGGCCGCCCTGGCCGAGGCCCGGCGGGTCCTG
>WHSQ01000307.1 GCA_009380005.1 Actinomycetota bacterium
GTCACCTTGAAGGCCGAGCCGACCGAGGACTTCCCCCGGTTGACCCGCAGCTTCAGGCGTCGCTCGATGAATGAGCAGGTGCTCTGCATCACTCGCTGCGCCGCCCGCTCGGAGCGAACGTAGATCGTGAGGAGAGTCGCCGGGGGGAATCGCACCCCCCGGCGCTCGCAGAACCGGACTTGAACGTCTCCGCTCATCCGGCTCCCATCGTCCAGCCTCATGGCCGCACTCCCAAGCGCCAGTGGGCAAACAGGTCAGGCTGACGTCTCGCGACCTCGGCCAGGAAACTGCGTGCCCGCGCTCGGCGGCGGTACAGCCGCTTGTACTTCCAGGCAGCCCACCTCACAAGGATCTCGTTGAGGTGGCGGAGGATTGGATACAACATGGATTTGTAGAAGCGCCCGTAGTAGTTGATCCAGCCCGCCACGACGCGGTTGATCATCGTGGCGATCTCGCGGAAGTTCAAGTCGGTGCGCCGGCCCAGTCGCCACGCCCGGATGGTTTGAGCCATATGCTTCTTGGCGGCCTTGCTGACAGCGGGAAGAAATCCCATCCACCATCCCCCGTTCTTGCTGGGGGCTTGCCGCGGCCGGAAGGTGTAACCCAGGAAGGTGAACTCGGTGATCGGATGTCGGTCGCCGCGCCCATCCTGCTTGCAGTACACGATCCTCGTCTTCTCCGGGTGGAGCTTCAAGCCGAATCGCCACAAGCGGCCAGCGATGACGTCCCGCATGTACTTGGCCTGTCGTTCGCTGGTGCAGTGGACGATGACATCGTCGCAGTACCGTTCGAACCCGATCTGTGGTTGCTCTCGACTCAACCAGGAGTCGAAGGCGTAGTGCATGAACAGGTTCGACAACAGAGGTGAGATCGCCGATCCCTGCGGGGTTCCGCGATCCCTGGCTTCCAGGGTTTTGTCCGGTCGCTGGAGAAGTGCCGTGAGCCACCGCTTCACATACAGCAGTACCCAACGCTGGTCGGTGTTGGCCTGCACCG
>WHSQ01000308.1:0-249 GCA_009380005.1 Actinomycetota bacterium
CAGGTGTCCAAGCAGACCATCTCGGCGATCACCGACCGGGTGATCGAGGGCATGGCCGAGTGGCAGAACCGGCCCCTCGACGTCGGGCGGTTTCCAACGGTCGTCGCGAATCCTGACCGGAAGGGATTCCGATGCCCTATCGCGCGTGGAACAAGGCCCCGCTGGAGGTTAAGCGTCGCTACTTCGAGCTGATCCGACGGGGACTCAGCGGTTCTGCTGCCTCTGAGCGGGTGGGTGTGTCGTTGAGCT
>WHSQ01000308.1:259-987 GCA_009380005.1 Actinomycetota bacterium
TGGCAGCGTGAGCTTCATCGACAAGCCGATCAGCAGCCGCTATCTGAGCCAGGACGACCGGATCGAGATCGCCGACGGTCTCGCGGCGGGAAAGCCGGTGAAGGCGATCGCTGCGCGGATCGGGAAGAGCTATCAGTCCGTGTATAGAGAGATCGCCCGCAACCGCAAACCCGATGGCCGCTACCAGCCGTGGTATGCACACAATCAAGCGCACCTGCGCCGTCGCCGACCCAAACCTCGACGGGTTACCTTCGATGAAGGGTTGCGTCAGGTGGTGGCGGGCAAGCTCGGCAAGCACTGGTCGCCGGCCCAGATCAGCCGCTGGCTGCGACGACGCTGGCCCAGACGGGCCGACTGGCATGTATGCGCTGAGACGATCTACGAAGCCGTCTACCGAGGGCTGATCGTCGTCGTTGACCAGCTGACACTGCGGACAGGGCGGACCTACCGGCACAAGCGCGGCCGTGGCCGGAACCGCGACGGCGCATTGAAGCAGTCGACGAACATGAAGTCGATCCACCACAGGCCCGCCGTCGTCGAAACCCGCACCCAGATCGGCCACTGGGAAGGAGACCTGCTCATAGGTGCTCTCCAGCGGTCCGCGATCGCGACGTTGGTCGAGCGCAAGGCCAGGCACACGATCTTGGTCCCGATCCGCGGCGGGCACTCCGCCCAGCACGTGGGCGATGCGCTGATCGAGACCTTCGACGACCTCCCGCCCGTGTTGC
>WHSQ01000309.1 GCA_009380005.1 Actinomycetota bacterium
CGCACCATCCGGGTGTAGAAGGCGGCCTGGGTCACGGCCAGCACCAGCCACGGCAGCCACAGGGCCCGCAGCCAGTCGACCGGGTCCTGGGTCAATCGCGCGTAATCGCCGACGCTGTACCAGTTCAGGCGGAAGTCGAACAGGAAGACGACCATCAGTCCCAACCAGAAGGTGGGCAGCGAAACACCGACCAGCGCGAACAACATCGAGCCTCGGTCCCACAGCGACCGGCGCCTGAGCGCCGAGATCACCCCGATGGGGATACCTATCAATAACCAGACGATCGAGGCGCCGATCGCCAGAGAGGCCGTGGCGGGCACATGATCGAGCACCCTCTCGGTCACCGGAAGGTTGTTGTGATAGTCGTCGCCGAGATCGCCATGACGTATCGCGTTCCACACGTACTTGCCGAACTGCACGTGAACGGGCTCGTCCAGTCCGAGCCGTTCGGTGATGTTCTCGACGTTGCGTGGACTCGGGTTCTTGCCGGCCATCAGCACCGCGACGTTCTGGCCCCCCCCGCCCGGCAGTACGAAGAAGATCGTGAACACGATCAGGGTGATCAGCAGGAGCATGACGATCGACCAGAGCAGCCTTCTGATGACGTACTGCAGCATCCGAAGCTCCTTCTTCTCCCCCGTCGCTCTTCATGCTTCTGCGTATCCGCACGGCCCGGGCCGGCGCCCCGCGGGGCGCCGGCCCACAACCAACCGCTACTGCGTTACTTCAGCCGCTCTACGCGGATCCCTCGTTGATCCCCATGACGACCCAGTCCAGGTGCGAGAAGAACGTGTTGTAGATCGGGTTCACCACGTCTTCGCTGTGCATGATCGTCTCTTTGTCCCACGACCAGGGAACCCAGACGGCGGACTCGGTGGCGGCCCTGTTGGCCTCTTCCCACTTCGCCACGCGCTCGTCGCCCGTCAGTGAAGCGGCCTCGTCGATGAGGTCGTTCAGTGCAGGGTCGTCGAGCTCCGAGTAGT
>WHSQ01000030.1 GCA_009380005.1 Actinomycetota bacterium
GGCACGTGGCGTGTCCAACCGGACGAGGATCGTCGCCGCGGGAGAGCCAGGCCGGCGGACGACGTGTGACAGCGGAGGGCGTTCGGGGGTTAGGCCACTTCGCCGGAGAGGATCTCGATCCGGTCGGCCTTCCACTCGTCACCGCTTCGGACGAGCGTCAACCGCACCAGGTACGTGAAGGTGCGGCCTTCCGGGTTCTCGCCCGACCTGGTCGTCTGCTCGACGCTGGCCAGCGAAACCGCTCGCGACGCCGAGGCGAAGGTCACCTGGGGGCCCTGCAGGATCTTGCCCTCCGACGATGCGGAGGCTTCCGAGATGGCGTCGTTGAGGCCCCGGGTCACGATCTCTTCGTACTGTTCCCGGAAGTTGCCGGTCGAGATGGCGAGCATGTCGTCGATCACGCCTTCGAGCGTCTCGGCGTCGTAGTTCACGAGCAGGTCCAGGACCTCTTCGGATCGTTGTTCGACGCCGGGGGATTCCCGCTTCAGGTAGCCGGTGACGTCGGCGGCGGTCGGACCTTGGTCCCTGCCCAAGAAGAGCATCAGGGGCACGAGGATCGCGGCGGCGATCAGAGCCCAGACCACCGCGGTGATAGGGCGCGGGCGGGCGCTTCGTGGTCCGGCGCCCTCGTCGCTCATGGGCGTGAGTGTAGGGCGGGGTGGGACCAGCAAGCTCGCCGCCGGTGCCGGCGTGGGACGCGCTAGCCGGCGATCCGAACCGTGTCCGACACCCCCCACATGAACGATGAGAGCATCAGGTTCAGGACGTTGACGGCGAAGATGGCGGCTTTGATCAGCGTGATAGCGAACATGTTGCCCGTCTCGGTGACGAGACGTCCGACCATCCGACGATCCTTCCTGGGAGCCTGACGTGCGCATCCGGGTGACGCCGCCACGCCTATCGATCTATGCCATCGTCTATCGACCCAGGCTCATCGTTCCTCGCTCCGAAAGCAAGGGCCATCGCCGGAAATGCTGAGGCCGGTGGGGTGGGCGGGTTGCCGGAGGTGCGCTAGGGCTGGGTCGTTCCGGTTCCACCCAGCAGGCCCCCGCCCGGCGCCTGCAGGACCTGGACGCTTTCGACCTTCCAGCCCCCGGTCGTCTCGATGAGGTCGATCTCGAGCCGGAGGGTGTCCGTCTGCGGTTCGGAGAGGGATGCGTTCGTCACCGTCTCCGAGACGAGCACGAACACCGAGCCGGAGGCTTCTCCGACGTGCTGGACGAAGAGCCCTTCGATCTCGCCATCGCTGGTCGCCTCGGCTTCCTTCACCGCGGCCACGGTCTCGTCGCCGAAGAAAGTGTCGACCTCGTCGGAGAAGGATCCGACCGCGAAGGACTTGATCTCCCTGACGTCCTCTTCGATCGTCTCGGCGGAGAAGTGGGTCAACGCTCGGGTGAACTCCGCGGCTACCTGCTCGATCTCTCGACGCGCGTTGTCCTCGGATCTGTAGTCCCACCAGAGGTACGCGAAGATCGCCGCGATCGCGAGCGTGATCCCGAGCAACAACCAGGGGAGCCACCGCCGCACCCAGGACCAGGCGCGACGCAGCCACCCGATCAACGGCCTGCCACGCCCGAATCGGGGACGGTCGCGACATCGCCCGTGGTGGGACCGACCCCCCGTCCGAACCGGCTGTTGCAGCCCCGGCCGGGATAGACGTTCGGCGGGTCTCGGTGGGGAGCATACGAGGCGCCCGCCGGCTCCTGGTGGGGCAGCAGCTGAACCCTGAACCAGGTCCCCTCATCGAGGCCCACCTGCACGGACTGTTCGACCGCGCCGAAGAAGAAGTGGTTCTTGTCCAACGTGCCGGCCAGGTCTCTTCGGTGGGCGGCGATCTCGGCGTTCACGTCGGCGAAGTCTGACAGGAGACAGGAGAGGTTCGCCTTGTCTCGTGCAAGCAGGCGGCCGGCCGTAGTGGTGAAGTCGGCGGCGTTGCGGTTCAGCGAGATCAGGTCGTAGCGCTCGTCGCGAAGCAGGTCGGCAAGTTCCGCGGTCTGGGTCAAGTCATCGGCGAGGACGTCGGCGTTCTCGGCCAGGACTCCGGTTAGCTCGGGACCGGTCTCGATAAGCGCGCGGAGCTCGGTCTCGATCTCGAGCAGTCGCTCGGGCAACTTCACGCCGGCTTCGCTCAAGGCGGCCAGATCGGTCGCTCGGCCGTCGAGCGCTTGTGACAGCTCCGAGATGACGGTGTCGAGGTTCTCCGCCGGCACCGCATGCAGGAGATCGGCCAGGGTCTCCAGCGTCTTGGACACGTCGGGAGGCGGAAGCGTGTCCTCGACATCGATCGTCGTCCCGTTCTCGAGCGGTTCGCCGTCCCCGGGGTTGAGCTCCATCGTGAGTTCCCCGATAGGGCTACGCCTGACGATCTCCGCTACCGATCCCTCCGGGACCTCGACACCTTCGTCCAGGAGGATCTCGACGTCGACCACGCCCTCGTCGTCCAATTCCACCGCCCCGACGGCACCGACCGGGATGCCTTGCATCGTGACGTCGTTACGGGGGAGGAGACCGGACGCGTCGGTGAACTTCGCGTGCATGACCGAGCCCTGGTCTCGGACGAAGACGAGGTTCTGGGCCCCCAGATAGGCGAGGAACACCGACGCGATGATGAAGGTGACCACGTTGACGATGACCTTCTTGTTCTGATGCATCAGTGGCCCTCTCCCGTGCAGCGACGGGCCGGATCGCGGGGATTGTCGTTCAGGCCGCAGATGACCAAGTCCTGCACGACCTGGTTGAACTCCACGTACTCCACTCGTTGGGTGTTGGCGTTGTGGCCCGGGGCCCATCTGAGGAACAGCTCGATGGAGTCCTGTTCGCGCGCGAGCACCTTCATGATCCTGGCCGTCTGGTCGAAGAACCGGATCATCTCGTCCGAGTGAGCGCGAAGGATCTGGCTGCCACCGACCGCCAGGCGGTTGAGGGACTCGATGGCGATCTGCAGACGTTCGCTCTCTTCGTTCAACATGGCGACCGATCGGTTGCTGTTGATGACCGCTTGCTCGTGGGCGGGCGCCTCTGCGGCCAGCGTCTCGTTGAAGGTGGCCATCGAGTCGATGAGCCGGTTTAGCTGCTTGGAACGGTCGGCGTATGCATCCACGATCTCGCCGTAGTTGCTCAGCAGCCCCTTCAGCTCCTCGCCCTGGCCCCCGAAGCCGCGCGCACCCTCATCGATCATCGTGGCGAGGTCGCTGGCGGCCACTGCCCCGAGCAGCTCGCTTCCTTCCTCCACGAGGTCCTCGAGGTCCGACCGAACCGAAGTCTCCCGGATGACGTCGCCGCTCGCGAGCTCCCCGGACCCGTCCGTTCCTTCCGGGATCGTGAGGTCGATGATGCGCTCGCCCAACACGCTGGTGCGCCGAACGCGCGCCTCGACGTCGCGGGGGATCTGCGCGTCGGGATCCAGCTCCATCTCCACCAGCGCCTGCGTCCCGTCGAGCCTGATCCCCGTCACCTTCCCCACGGTGATGTCGGACAGGTGCACGGGGGCCTGGGTGTATAGATCACCCACATCGTCGAACCGGGCCGAGACCTCCAGCATCTCGTCGCTCCCGCCGCACGCGCCGGCGAAGAACGCGGCCACCACGGACAGACCGATCAGCGTCTTCTTCATAGCCCGAGTCCCTCCAGGCTCCCGGCGACGTCGTCGAGATCGATCTCGGCTCCGGTCGCCGACTCGATCTGCCGTTCGAGCTTCCGGATGACTTCCCGGCGCGTCAGGTTGGGGTACTTGTCGAGCACGGCTTCCTTGCGCGCGCGGCAGCGATCGGGATCGTCGGCCTCGGAGCAGTCGCGGGTCAGGATCTTCAGCTCCTTGATCCGGCAAGCGGTCGGATCCTCGGCGTCCTCGCAGTCCTCTTCGAGGATCCCCAAGGCATCACGGAGGATGTCGCCGGTGGGTCCCGGGATGTCTCGAAGCGAGTCCTGCAGGCGCTCCGCGGGCGATTGCCGCCGAGCCGCCTTGGGACACGAACCCTCGAGACAGAACAGATCCGGCATCCGGGCGGCCCAATATCGCTGGGTGGAGCACTGATCCAGACCGAGGCGCAGGCACACTCCCACCAGCCGATCACGCAGACGGAACTGGAGCAGCTCGAAGAGCGGCTTCCCCTGGTTCCCGAGGCGCAACCAGTCGCGGTCGTAGTCCGCGGCGCGCGAGGCCGCACCGAAGAGCCGCGTCGCGTGAGATCCCGTCCTGGCGAACCGGTCGACGTTCCTCGCCAACGTTCGCGATGTCTTCGTCAACGCGTCGATGTCGAAGTCGAGGGGATCGTCGTGAGCGATGAGGAGATCGGACAGCTGCAGTGCGGCCTGGTTCAAGCCGTCGATCGTTCCCTCCACCGCGGTGCGGTTCTCGTTCACGACCCGAGAGAGATCGTTGTAGTCGTTGATGAGTCGGGCGAGGTTCTTCTGGCGCGTGGACAATGCCTGGGTGACCTCGTTGAACTGGACGATCATGTCGGCGAGGGAGTTCCTCTTGTCCGACAGGGTTCCCACGACCCCGGAGGCGTGCTCGATCAGCTCGTTGAGCTCCGCCCCGTTGCCCTCGAGGATCTCGGCCGTGTTGGCGACGAACTCGGCGACCTTCTCCGGATCCAGCTCGCCGAAGTAGTCCTGAAGGCCGCGCAACAACTCGTCCTGTTCGGTCGGGACACTGGTTCGATCGAGAGGGATCTCACTGCCCTCGAAGCTCTCGCCCCCGTCGTACGCGGGGAAGAGCTGAATGTAGCGCTCCCCTAGAAGCGATACCGGGACGATCGTGGCCTGGACGTCGGCGGGGAGCTCGATCTCGTCGTCGAGCTCGAACGTGACCTTGACGCTACCCTCGACGTTCTCGACGGCCTCCACGCGACCCACGTCCACACCCAGCACGCGCACCGAGTTTCCCGGGAAGACCTGAACGGCGCGGCTGAAGTAGGCATCCATGTGACGCGAAGAGGTGGCACCTCTCGCCACCGAGAACGCGGACGCGGCGAGAGCTGCGATCGCGATCAGGAGCATCAGCTTGCGAGGGATCCTCACGACGACCCTCCTCGCAGCTCGGTCATCAGATCGGCGTCACCGATCGCGTTCCCGAGGATGTCTCCGAGGTCGCCGGATGCAGAGTCGTCCGAGGAGGTTTCCGTGCCCGCGCTCTCCCGCGGCGCGAGCGTCGTGGAGTCGCCGAACTGCGGGTCACCGTCGGACTGATCGCCGTACTCGGCGCGCTCGGTGCACGGGCGGTCGTCCTCCCCGAGCAGGTCGTCGAGGGCCTGGTCGAAGGCTCCACAGGGGCCTGCGAAGGCGTCGATGCCGAGCGGTCCGAGCGACTGCACGAAGATGTTGGCCCAGCGGTTCTCGACGCCCTGCGAATAACCAACGCTGGCGTATCCCTTCACGGCTTGCTCCAGGTACGAGATCGTGGCGGCCAGATCGATCTGATGACCGTTCAGAACCTGAAGGGACCGATGCAGTCCGGCCAGGGCCCCGTCCAGGGCGACGCGGTTGCGCCCCACCATCGAGGCAGTCTCGTGCGCTGCGGAATCGGTGGCCTGGAGGAGACGTTCGACCTCCGTCCGGCGCTCCGCGAGATTGGCCAGCACGATGTCGAGATCGTCGATCAACGTCACCAACGTGTCGTCCCGGTCGGCGAAGGTCTTGCTCAGCGTGTCGAGTGAGTCCAGCAGGCGAGACAGCTCGGCGCCGCGTTCGTCGACGGCGCGGGTGGTATCGCCGAGTCCTTCGATGAGCTCGGTTATCTGGGCGCGTTTGCCCTCGGTCACGGAGGTGATCTCGTTCAGCATGGTTTGGAACGCGTCTGCGTCGGATCTCTCGAGCACCGGCACCGAAGCGTCCTGCAGGTCCAGGATCTCGATCGGCGTCCGGGTCTGGGCCAGGGGGATCACGTCCCCATCGCCGAGCTTGGGACCCTCCGGGGTGCCGCCACTCAGCTCGACGGCCTTCTTGCCCATCAGTGTCTGTACGACGATCTCGGCGCGCGCGTCCCGAGGCATCTCGATGTGCTCGTCGACCTTGAGGATGGCTTCCACGGCCCCGTCCTGGATCCGGACGCCCTCGACCGTTCCGGCCTCGAGGCCCGCCACGAGGACGTCGTCGCCGCTCTTGATGCCGGCCGCGTCCGCGAAGCTCGCCGTCACGGTGTACGCCTTGCGGAAGGCTCCCGAGGAGAGCATCAGCGCGAAGGCGGATCCGCCCAGGACCAACAGGGCTGCGATCGCGCCGATCAGGATCTGGTTCCGCTCCAGGAAGGAGCGCTGGAGGCCGTCACGCACGCGGCCCATCACTCACCTCCCTGCAAAACGAACCCGATGAACGAGCCGAGGTCTTGCGAGGTGGAGGGGCCGGAGGTCTGCGAACCGCCGGAGCTCCCACCGCCGGGCCCTCCGCCCGAATCGCCGTGTTGGTTGTCGGTTTCTTCGACGGTCTGGATCGTCGAGCTGTTGCGGTCGCGCACCAGGAGCTTGGTGATGCGGACGTTGAACCACTCACCCCAGCTCGTGGTCTGGAAGTAGCCGGCGACTCCGAGAGGAAGGGTCCGCAGGGTGCGCCTCAGATGCTTCCTGTTCTCGGACAGCGTGCCGGCCACCGTGTCGAGGTCGCGCAGCGACGAATCGATGTTCCCCCGACTGCGCGTCAGGACGTTATCCAGCTGCTCCTGGACGACGGCGAAGTTCTCCACGAGGCTGTTGATGTCGTCGGTATCGCCGGCGAGGTCGGTGCTGAGCTGCTGCAGGTTATCGATGAACGCGCCGATCTGATCGTCCTGGTTCGCATAGGCCGCCATGATCGTGTCCGCCGACTCGAGCAGGCGTGAGATGTCTTCGTCGTTGGCGCCCAGCTCCTCGGCCAGAACCGCTCCGCTATCGAAGAGGCGGCGGACGGTCTGCTCGTTGCCGACCAGGGCGGTGTTGATCGCGTCGACGAAAGCGTTGGCCTTCTCCGGATGGATCGCCTGGAGGATGGGGCCCGCCCGGTTCAGGAATTCGCCGATGTCGGCCGGGGGCCGGGTCTGTTCGGCCGGGACGAGGTCCTCCTCCTCGTAGAAGGGCTTCTCTTCGCCCGGGTACACGTAGATGAAGCGTTGGCCGACGACGTTGCGCCACCGGATGCCGACCGAGGAGTCCCTGCCGAGCTTCACGTCCCGGTCGATGTTGAAGCTGACGATCGCCTTCCCGTCCTCTACCCGGGTGCTCTCCACCCGGCCCACGTCGACGCCGGCGACCTTGACGGCATCACCCTTTAGCACGCCGAGCGCGTCGTCGAACTGCGCCTCGAGCACGTAGGTGTCGCTGAAGAGGCGGGAGTTGGCGAGCTTCACGCCCAGCCCCACCGTCATCAGCACGGCGATGACGGTGAAAGCGATCACCTTGACGAAGATGCGCATCGTTATCTTCATCGTGTCGCCTCTGCACATGCCGGGATCTGGTCTCGGACCTCCACGGGGAACGCGGTGCAGATCTGGTTCTCTTCTTCCTCCTGATCGTTGCCGCCCATGAAGTTGACGAAGCCGGCCCCCGCGCTGCCGTCGGAGATCATGAAGAAGTCACCTATGGGTTGCCCGAGCTTGTACACGTACCGGTAGAGACCGTGCACGAGGTTCCGGAGTCCCTCGGGACGAGCGGCGATCGTCGAGAGAACGACGTCTCCTTCGTCCATCATGCGGTCCCAGTCGTCGAGCTGGAGGATCAGGAGGTCGGCGAGATCGTCCGCGAACGGCACGACGGCCTCGAGCGCCCGCCGGAGGTTCGCCTGAGCCTCTTCCGAGGCGTAGACGGGGGCGCCCTCGTTCATCGCCGCAGCGAGCATGTTCAGATCGACGCCCTTCGACTCGAGGGCGCCGAAGATCGTCTCGAAGTCCTCGATCGCTCGCGTCTGCGGTTCCAGGGTGTTGGCGAACAGGGATGAGAGCTCGTTGTTCAGCTGCAGGCCGCGAGCGATCACCTCACCGCGACCGCGACTCGCATCCGCGAGCGTGCCGATCACGTTGGCGAGCTCGTCGGCATCGACGGCATCCATGAGGTGGGTGCCATCGTCGAGCAGGTCCTCCAGCTCCGGCCCGACATGAGAGTCGGCGATCGTGTCGCCGTCGGCGAGGAAGGGACCGTCCAGCGAGCCTTCGAACTGGAGGTCGACGTACTTGGCGCCGAGCGGGGTTTTCAGCGACACCACCGCTCTGACGTCCTCCGGCACCTTGTAGTGGTCCTCTATCTGCAACCGGATGCGGGCCCGGCGATCGACCAGCCGGATGTCGACGACCTTGCCGATCTCCACGCCGCGCATCCGCACGTCGGACTCGACCTGCATCCCCTGACCTGCGCGATCCAGATCGGTCGTCAGGTAGTAGTAGTCCCCGTACGCGCCGTAAGCGGCACGCACGCTGTAGTAGATCCCCGCGGTGATCAGCGCGAGACCCAACAGACCGGCAACCACGACGTAGAGCCGTCTCATCCGGCGATGCTCACCGTGTCGCCGCCACCCCACATCAAGAGCGACAGGAAGAGATTGAGCACGACCACGACGACGATCGACATCCGGATCGCCTTACCCGTTGCGACGCCCACGCCGGCCGGTCCACCGCTGGCGGTGTAGCCGTAGTAGCAGTGGATGAGCACGACGACGACCGCAAAGATAATGGCCTTGATCAGGCTGTAGACGATGTCGATGGGTGGGAGGAACAACTGGAAGTAATGCGTGTAGGTGCCGGAAGAGAGCTGGAAGAACTTCGTGACGATCGCTTGTGTCGCCAGGTAAGAGGAGAACAGGGCGGCGAGGTACAGAGGGATCATCGTTAACAGCGCCGCCCAGATGCGCGTCGCCACCATGTAGACCATCGACGGGATCGCCATGACCTCCAGGGCGTCGATCTCCTCGGAGATGCGGGCCGCTCCCAGCTCCGCCGTGTAACCGGCTCCCACCTGAGCGGCGAGGGCGACCCCCGCGACGAGGGGGGTGATCTCACGCGTGTTCGCCCACGACGATACGAGTCCGACGAACGCTTCTGCTCCGATCTGCTGCAGACCCTGGAAGCCTTCCAGACCAACCTGAGTCCCGGTGAAGAACGACATCGAGAAGATGACGAAGAACATCCCGGCGCCCATGACCAATGCCCCGACACCGATCGTGATGTCGGAGATGAGCTGCAAGATCACGTTGCGATACTTGAGCCCCCCCGGCATCGAGGCGACGGCCTTCCGGTAGAAACCCGCTTGTACCGCGGCTTCCTCGAAAGGCGCGGAGGCCCTGCGACCGATCCGTCGCGGGGCGAAGGCGAGGGGCAATCGTCTCGTGGCCATCTATAGCTTCTGGGGGACGAAGTTGAAATAGAGGGCCGTCAGGATGAAGTTCAGGAAGAACAGCAGGATGAAAGTGATGACGACGGCCTGGTTGACGGCATCGCCGACCCCCTTGGGTCCGCCTCTGACGAAGAAACCTTTGTAGCAGGCGACCATCCCGGCGACCCATCCGAAGATCGCAGCCTTGAGGAGCGCCATCCACAGGTCGGCCAGCTGCGAGAGCTCGTTGAAGGAGGCGAAGTAGCTGGAGGTGGTGCCGTGTTTGACGATCACGGCGAAGAACCAGCCGCCCGCGATGCCGGCGATGCTGACGATCGCGTCCAGCAGCACGGCGACGACGGATGCCGCCACCAGGCGAGGCATGACGAGCCTGTGGATCGCGTCGATGCCCAGGACGGCCATCGCGTCGATCTCGTCCCGGATGCGCCTCGAACCGAGGTCGGCACACATCGCCGAGCCGCCGGCTCCCGCGATCAGGAGAGCGGTCGCGACGGGAGCTTCCTCGCGGACGACGGCCAGCACCATGGCGGCGCCCATGTGAGCCTGCGCTCCGAGCTCGGTCAGGAACGACCCGACGTGCAGCGAGATGATCATCCCGAACGGGATCGAGACGAGGATCACGGGGACCGTCGTCACCTTGATCAGGAACCAAACCTGTTCGAGGAACTCGCCCTTCGGCCACGGCCTGCGGAACATGACGTGGATCGATTCCAGGCCGATGGAGAACATGCGGCCGGTCTCGAAGAGGATGCCGGAGGCCTTCTTATGTATGGCCAGATCGCTGGCTATGGCCCATCCCCTCCTGATGCCCGCCTGGGTGGTGGCCCCAACGGCTGGAACGGAGCGTTATTACCCAGCTCCGGAACGCGGCCAACCATCCCTGCTCGCCGCCGCCGACAGGTTTCCTCTTCCTGGGAGATGGCTTCGGCGCCCGTCCCCCGGTACCTGCCCCTAGACCTGCTTCTTGCGCCCGCCGGTCTCCGCGGGGGCCCCGTGAGGAGCCCCGGCGGCTCTTTCCATCTCTTCGGTCTCGGCCGCCGTCAGACCGCGGCTGGACCTCACTTCGGAGGCCGGCTCGGAACCGTCGCCCCCCGCCGCCACCTCCGAGGGGCTCTTCATCGCGTCTGCGGTCTTGCTCGAGTCCTTCTCCTCGGACATGCCGATCGGGCCGTCGACGGCCCCGGCCAGGAACTGCTTCACGACCGGGATATCCGATTCGAACATCTCCTTCGCGGGGCCGAACTTGACCAGGTTGCGGCGGTAGAGCATCCCGATGAAATCGGCCACCCGACGCGCCGTCGCGATGTCGTGGGTGACCACCATGAAGGTGGCCTTGAGCTGGCGGTTGAGGTCCAGGATCAACTCGTTCAGGAATGCGGTCCGGACCGGGTCGAGACCGGAGTCGGGCTCGTCGAAAAGGACGATCTCCGGATCCAGCACCAATGCCCGGGCCAGGCCGGCGCGTTTCTTCATCCCACCCGAGATCTCGCCCGGTAGCTTCTTCTCGGCCCCCTGGAGCCCCACCATCTCCAGCTTCTCGCTGCAGATGTCCTTTATCTCCTTCTCGCTCTTCTTCGTGTGCTCGCGAAGAGGGAAGGCGACGTTGTCGTAGATGTTCATCGAGCCGAACAGGGCGCCGTCCTGGAACAGCACCCCGAACTTGCGGCGAACCTTGTACATCTCTTTCTCGTTGAGGGCCGGGACGTTCTTGTCGCCGATCCAGATCTCACCCCGGTCCGGCTTGAGGAGGCCCACGAGATGCTTGAGGAAGACGGACTTGCCCGTGCCGGACGGGCCCAGGATCAGGGTGACGTGGCCTTTGGGCACGTCGAAAGTGATGTCTTCCAGGACGGTCTGCGCACCGAACGATTTCGTCAGTCCGCGGATGCTGATCTCTGCTTCGGGCATTCGGTCTCCCTTACCGGGCGAGAAGCGCCTGACGGCTCGAACACGAGCGCGCAAGCCTAACCGGGCCCGTCGAGCGCATACGTTTCGTATCCGCGCGGTGACGTTCGTGTCGCCCTCCGAGGCCGGCCTCGTCCGGGCTTAGGATGCCGCAGGTGGATTTCCGAGACACCCCCCAAGAGGCGGAGTTCCGGACGCGATTGCGCCGGTGGCTCCGGGACAACGTCCCCACTGATGCTGGTTTCGATCCCGCCCATCCGCGCGGCGACGTTGCGGTATCGAGAGAGTGGTCCCGCAAGCTGTACGAGGCGGGCTACGCGGGCCTGACCTGGCCCAAGGAGTACGGGGGAGCCGGCGCCCCCTACACGCACCAGGCCATCTTCCTGGAGGAGAGCGCTCGGGCGGAGACGCCGGAGCACATCGGGATCATCGGGCTCGGGATGGCCGGGCCGACGATCATCGCCCACGGAAACGACGAACAGAAGAAGCGGCACCTCGCGAAGATCCTCTCCGGGGAAGAGGTGTGGTGTCAGGGGTTCTCGGAGCCGGGGTCCGGTTCCGACCTGGCGTCCCTCCGCACCCGAGCCGTGCGGGACGGCGACGACCTGGTGGTGAACGGCCAGAAGGTCTGGTCGTCGTTCGCTCATATCGCCGACTTCTGCATCCTCATGGTGAGGACCGACTCCGACGCTCCGAAGCACCAGGGGATCACCTACCTGTTGGCGGACATGAAGGCGCCCGGCGTCGAGGTCCGGCCGCTTCGCCAGATCACCGGGGAGCCGGAGTTCAACGAGATCTTCTTCACCGATGCCCGCTTCCCGGTGTCTTCCGTCCTGGGCGAGATCAACGACGGTTGGAAGGTCGCGATGACGACGTTGCTGCACGAACGCGGCACCCTCGGTTTCGCGCTGACGGCGCGTCTCGAGGTCGAGGTGCGCAAGCTGGTCGACCTGGCCAAGGAGACGCCGCTCAACGGGGGCCGGGCCGCCGACGATCCCCTGATCCGAGATCGCATCGCACAGCAGTGGATAGATCTCCAGGCCCTCAGGTTCACGAACTACCGCGCTCTGACGACGTTGATGAAGACGGGAGTTCCGGGGCCCGAGGGCTCGGTGGCCAAGTTGCACTGGTCGGAGACCAACCAGCGGCTGACGAAACTCGCGCTCGACATCCTCGGCGCTCAGGCGCAGCTCGACGGCGATGACGCCGTGGAGCGCGGCTACTGGCAGTACCAGCAGCTGCGAAGTCGAGGCAACACGATCGAGGCGGGAACGTCGGAGATCCTCCGGAACATCATCTCCGAGCGCGTCCTGGGCCTCCCCCGCAGCCGATGACCAACACCGACGTATCCCGGCTCGGCACGATCGAGATGTTCTCGATCGGGTCGACGAAGTAGCGGATCGGAGAAGAGGAGAACAGTGGATTTCGCCTTCTCGGAAGAACAAGAGCTGCTGCGCTCGTCGGCGCGCGACTTCTTGCGCGACCGTTCGGCTCCGGAGCGCGTCGCCGAGCTCGCCGATTCCGACGCCGGCTGGGATCCGGCGACGTGGAAGCAGATCACCGAGCTCGGGTGGGTCGGCCTCTCCGTACCGGAGGACCGCGGCGGGTCGGGCATGAGCTTGCTGGACGAGGCCGTGCTCTTCGAAGAGACGGGGCGCGCCCTCTATCCCGGACCGTTCTTGTCGACGGTCGTCCTCGCGCAGCCCGCTCTGGGGGCATCGGCGGACGGTTTCTCCGCGGTGCTCGAAGCCGGCGGCGCGGCGACCCTGGCGTGGGTGGAGCCGGGGGGCGTTTCGAGCCTCGCCGAGCTGGACGGTGTGAAGACCGAGGCGAGGGCATCCGGGGACGAGTGGAAGCTCACGGGTGAGAAGGTCCTCGTTCCCGACCTCGCGCTGACCTCCAACGTCGTCGTCGTGGCGCGTTCGGCCGATGGGCTGGGGTTGTGGTTGGTCTCCCGCCCCGACGACTTCAAGACGCAAGGAACCGTGGACGGCACGAGACGGTTCGGTCGTTTCGAGCTGGACGGCGATCCGGGGACGCTGCTCGTCGGATCGGACGAGGTGGGAGATGTGCTCGAGCAGATCCGACTTCGCTCGCTGGCGGCACTGGCGTTGGAGGCCGTCGGCGTCGCCCAGTTCGCGCTCGACAGCGCGGCCGCCTACGTGAAAGAACGCAAACAATTCGACAAGCCCATCGGTACCTACCAGGCCGTCTCTCATCAGGTGGCCGACATCTACGTGGATACCGAGCTGGCGCGGTCCCTCGCGTACTGGGCCGCGTGGTGCGTCGCGGAGGGCGATCGGCAGGCCTCGACGGCAGCACTCGCGGCCAAGGCGTTCGCGGCCGACGCCGCGGTGAAGGCATGCGAACGCTCGATCCAGGTTCACGGTGGCATCGGCTTCACCTACGAACACACCCTTCATCGCTATTACAGGCGCGCTCAGTGGATCCAATCGTTCGACGGTTCCGGACGGGTTCATCGTGCGGCGGTGGCGGCCGCGCTCCTCGACGCGTAGCACCGGCCGGAAGGGGGATGGATGATCAAGCGCCACCAGACCCGGGCGAACATCGGAGTCGGCCTCGGCATCGTGCTGCTGATCGGCGCGAGCCTGGCCAGCATCGAAGGCGAATCCCGTGCCACGGACGGCGGCGTCCTGCCTACCTCGATGGTCGTGTTCATGTTCTTGTCGATCGCTCTCGGCCTCGCGGGAGCCGTCTTCTACATCTGGGGCTGCGTCAACTACACGCAGGGCAAGGGTTACAGCGGCTGGCTCGGGCTCCTGGGACTGCTGTCGCTGGTGGGCCTGCTCATCCTCGTCGTCATGCCGGATCGGCGGAAGCACGGCGAGCCACCGGCGGCTCCGTCTTCCAACCTCCCCCCGCACCGCTACCCGCCCCCTCCGGGTCCGCCGCCCACGCCCAGTGGCACGAGTGAGCCGTCCTAGAAGAAGGCGTTCTCGCCCGTCAGCGTCCTTCCGATGATGAGCTTCTGTATCTGGCTGGTGCCCTCGTAGAGGGTCGCCACGCGAGCGTCGCGTAGGTACTTGCCGACCGGGTACTCGTCGACGTAGCCGTAACCACCGTGCACCTGCACCGCATTGTTGGCGGCGCGCACGGCCGTCTCGCTGGCGAAGTACTTGGCGTAGGAGGACTGCAGCGTGTGTTTCTCGCCGCGATCCGCCAGGTAGGCGGCCTTCCATACGAGCAACCGCGCGGCCTCGATCTCGACGGCCATGTCGGCGATCAGCTCCTGCACCAGTTGGAAACGTGCGATGGAACGGCCGAACTGTTCCCGTTCCTTTGCGTACGCGATCGAGGCGTCGAGGCATCCCTGCGCGATCCCGACGCTGCCCGCCGCGAGCGACATGCGGCCCTTGTCGAGGGCCGACATCGCGACCTTGAAGCCTTCGCCGAGGCCCCCGATCCGGTTGCGATCCGGGACCCGCACGTCCTCGAGGATCAACTCGCCCGTGTCCTGCGAACGGAGACCCAGCTTCCCCGTGACCGACCGCGAGCTGTAGCCGGGCGTGTCCGTGGGAACCAGGAACGCGCTGATGCCTCGAGCCCCTTCTTCGCCCGTGCGCGCGAATATCAGTGCGAGGCCCGCCCACGTGCCGTTGGTGATGAACATCTTCGAGCCGTTCAGGACCCAGTCGTCGCCGTCCTGCTTGGCGCTCGTCTTCAGGCTGGCGGCGTCCGAGCCCGAGCCCGGCTCGGTCAGGCCGTAGCAACCGAGCGCCTCGCCGGTGGCGAGCTTCGGCAGCCATTCTTCCTTCTGCTCCTCCGAGCCCCACTTCTCGATCGTCTTGGCGACGAGCCCGACGTTCACCGACACGATGCCGCGCACCGATGAATCGGCGCGGCCCAGTTCCTCGACCACGAGGCAGTAGGAGAGGTTGTCGAAGCCGGAGCCCCCGTGGCGCTCGGGCAGGGGGCCGCCCAGGAACCCGATGTCGGCGAGCTTCTGAACGATCCCGCGGTCCATCTGCTCGGAGCGGTCCCAATCGCGCACGTAGGGCGCGATCTCCCTGTCGCAGAAATCGCGCGCCGTCTTGCGCACCATCTCCTGTTCGGCGCTGAGGCCCAGATCCATGGGTCGCATCCTACGCACGGGCCCCCGGTAGGCTCGATGGATGGAAGTGGACGAGTTGATCTACGCGGACCGATCGAGCCGGGGCAAGCTGCGGGTGACCGGGCCGCAGGCGGCGTGGTTCCTCGATCAGATCCTGACCCAACGCTTCGAAGGCGTGGCACCCGGAGAACCCATAGAGACCGCCATGTTGACGGTGCACGGACGGATAACCGCGTACGCGGAGTGCATCTTCACCACCGACGAAACGATCCTGTGCCACTTCGAGCCCGAATTGCGACCGGGCTTCCAGGAGGAGCTGCAGCGTTACGTGTTCGCGACCCAGGTGGAACTGGAAGACGTCACCGACGAGCACGGCTTGGTCCTCCTGGCGGGGCCCGGCCACGAGAAGGCCGCCGAGGATCTCGGTGGTCTCGTGCATCCGACCGGTGCCCTCGGCGTGCCGGCCGCATACGTGTGGGTCGATAGGGACTCCCTCGACGGAGCCAGGGGCGGGATCGCCGGCCGCCGGGTCGCCGAGGGCGAGCTCGAAGCGATCCGCATCGCGAACGGTGTCCCGCGCTGGGGCCGTGACATGGACGCCAAGACGCTCCCGCAAGAGGTCGGCATCGATGCTCGAGCCGTGCACTTCGAGAAGGGTTGCTACCTGGGCCAGGAGGCGATGGCCAAGATCCACTTCCGCGGCAAGGTCAACCGCAAGCTCGTGCGCATCGAGACCGCGCAGGAGCTGGAGCCGGGAACCGAGCTGAACGATGCCGAGGGCTCCAAGGCGGGCCGCGTCACCAGCGTCAGCGGTCGCAGCGCCCTGGCCGTCGTCCGCCGCACGGTCGAACCACCCGCGGTGCTCCACGCCGGCGGGGTGGAGGCCAAGGTCGTCGCGTAACGGCCGTAGGCACTGTAGGGATACGCGAAGCTAGGCCGATGGCACATCACTACGAAGGCGACGACCTCATCGTCCGCAAGATCGAGATCGGCGACATGGAGAACAACACCTATGTCCTCGAGGACCCCGAGACCCACCAGGCGTTGCTGATCGACGGCTGTTTCGAGGCGGACAAGATCATCGCCGGGGCCGAGGGGGCCGAAGTGGTCGCCATCGTTCAGACGCACGGGCACTTCGATCACGTGCAGGCTCTCGCCGCGCTGAAGGATCACTACGGCGTCCCCGTCTATGCCCATCCCGCCGAGGAGTACCCGGTGCCGATCGACGAAGAGCTGGCGGACGGAGACACCATCCCGTTCGGCGAACGAGAAGCAGGGGTCATCTTCACGCCCGGCCACACCTCCGGCGGGGTCTGCGTCCTCGTCGGCAAGCACCTCGTTTCGGGCGACACGTTGTTCCCCGGAGGTCCGGGCAATACGTGGGGCGACGCGGAGAAGTTCGCCCAGATCATCGAGAACATCGAGGACAAACTGTTCACGCTCCCCGACGACACGGTCGTCTACCCGGGCCACGGCAAGGACACGACGATCGGCAACGAGAAGCCCCAGCTCCAGGAGTGGAAGGACCGGGGCTGGTAGGCGTAGTAGCCCGCCGGCGAGGGCCGAGCTCACCGCAGCTGAAGACTCGCTGAAGGCCCGGACATAGATCCTCTCCGGGCGGAGGATGGTGGGATGCGACCTGGGTCCCAGCCCGTGACGCCCGGCTCCGAGCGCACCCGCAACGACCTTCGGCGCGCCGGAGCTCTGGCTACCGCCGTGGCTCTCGGCGGTATGTGGACGGCGTCGGCGCTCATCCCCTCGTCGGTCTTCCCGCCCGCCGCGGTGGCCGATGCGGTCATCCGCTTCACCCCGGGCGACGTCGCGACGTTCTTCATCGAGTCGCTCGGGCACTGGGCGATGCGACTGCTCGCCGTCGGCGTGCTGGCCGCGGTCGTGGTCCTGGGGGCGCAGGTGTTGGTCTGGACCCGTATGGGGGCCGGGCCCCGGCCCTTCGTGGCCGGCGCCGTGTTGGCGGGGCTCGCGGCTCTGTTGTTCCTGGTCCCGCCGGTGACGGGATCCGACGTCGCGACGATCGTCGTCGGCGCGATCGGTGGCCTCGTCTACGCGCTGGCGGCGCGGTCGCTGCTGGAGAGCAGAACGGAGGAGGGCGACGACGTACCGGTCGACGCGACGCGACGAAGCTTCCTGCGGATCGGCACGGGCGGAGCGATCGCGCTCGCAACCACCGGGGGAGTCGTTGGGTGGTTGGCGCGGAAGTTAGAGGGGCCGGACACCAACGTGACCCTCGTCCCTCCCGCGGCGCGCGCCGAGGTTCCCGCGCGCGGCGATTTCCCCGACATCCCCGGGTTGTCCCGCGAGGTCACACCCGTTCCCGATCACTACGTCGTCGACATCAACCTCCTCCAGCCCTCCGTCGACGCGACGGGTTGGAAGCTGGAGGTCTTCGGCGAGGTCGAGAAGCCCCTGACGCTCGACTTCGCCCAGCTCCAGCAACGCTTCGACGTGGTCGAGGAGTTCTCGGTGCTGAGCTGCATCTCCAACGAGGTCGGCGGCGACCTGATCGGGAACTCGGCGTGGGGAGGCGTCCGGTTACGCGACGTCCTCGAGGCCGCGGGCGTGAAACCCGGCGGCACCGAGCTGGTGCTGCGCGCCGCGGACGGCTACAGCGACTCGTTCCCGGTCGAGCTGGGGATGGACGAGTCCGTTCTACTGGCGGTCTCACAGAACGGCCGACCCCTCACCCAGGAGCATGGGTTCCCGTGTCGCGTTCGTATCCCTCGCCTGTATGGGATGGAAAACGTCAAGTGGCTCGAGTCGATCGAGGTCGTCCGGTCCGACTACGCGGGGTACTGGCAGCAGCGGGGGTGGAAGGACACCGCCGAGGTACGCACCCAGTCGCGCATCGACGTCGCGGGTGAGGATTCGAAGGCCACCCTCGGAAAGGAGACGTGGATCGCCGGGGTCGCGTGGGCGGGTGCACGCGGCGTTGCCAAGGTGGAGGTCTCGACCGACGACGGCGGCACCTGGGCCGAGGCCCAGCTCAAGGACCCGGTCGCCGACAACGCGTGGCGCCTGTGGGCCTACCGCTGGACGCCGATCCGACGCGGCGAGGCCACGATCGTGTGCCGGGCGACCGATGGCGACGGCGACGTCCAGACCGCCGAGCTCGCCCCGCCACACCCCGCCGGCGCCACCGGATGGCACTCCGTGAAGGTGAAGGTCGAGGCCTGATCACACGGCGCACGTATGATCGGGCCTCGACCTCTCTTGACCGACGAGCCACCGCGGGGCGCGCCGACTCGAACTAGTCCTGGTGGTCCCGGATGATCCAAGTCTCGCCTTTGCATAACGGCGGCTCGACGCGATCTATCTCCTCGCCTTCTTCGTCCAAGGCGATCATGGGGCCATCGATGCATTGCCCTACGCCCGGGCCGGCATTCCGTGCCCCCGAGGGCATCACGATAGGAACGGTTCGTCGGCCGGAGTATTCACCCTGCACAACGAGCGTGCGAACCGTTTGGCTCGAGCCATTACGGATCGTGATGTAATCATCCGGCGTGGATCCCTCGGCGCATCTCGCTGATCCGCTCGATAGGCCCAGAATGAGCACCAGCCCAAGCTTAGCGATCATGAGATCGCCTCGCCGCGTCGGAGATAGCTGATTCAGGCTGGGCTGAACAGTGCTGGGAATTAACCGGACCGCTCATCGTCATGACGAGGGCATACCAGTTAACGATGTGGGACGTGACCTGTGGAGGCGGGACCGTGCATGGCATCGATCGGACCTTGCTCCTCGTTTAGCGTTGCGCGATGAGGCCAACGAAGCCGGTTGTCCAGGTGGGAAACACTATTCGCCGGCCGATGCGATCGTGGTCTCCTGCAATCGAATCGCTGCTTAAGCATCTCGCGGCACAAAGGTTCGACGCTGCTCCCCGATGGATCGGAGTCGATGAGGAGGAGCGTGAGGTACTCACATACGTCGAGGGGGACGTTCCGGAATATCCGTTGCCCGACTACTGCTGGAGCGAGGAGGCCCTGGTCGCAGTGGCGCGACTTCTTCGGGGTTTCCATGACGCCACGATGTCATACCGGGGGGTGGGCGACGCGTGGCGATTCCATTATCCCGGTTCTAACCCCAGCGAAGTGATCTGTCACAACGACATCGCTCCGTACAACACGGTCTATCGAGAGCGGCTGCCGGTGGCGTTCATCGACTTCGACACCGCAGGTCCGGGGCCACGAGTCTGGGATGTCTCTTACGCCGCCTACCGCTTCGTCCCGCTGATCCCGAAAGAAGACTACGAACGGCACGGGGTGCCGGATGACCTCGACATTCCGCGACGTCTGCGTGGCTTCACCCGAGCCTACGGAGGTTTAGAGGGTGCCCTCATCGAGGAGCTGATCCTGAGACTCGGGGTGCTCGTCTCCCACATTCGGAGCGAAGCAAAGAAGGGCGTGCCCTGGCATGTCGATGATCTCGCTAGGGGACACGTAGAGCTCTATGAGCGCCACGTGGATTGGCTTCGTGCACAAGGAGATCTGCTGTCTCGGGCGCTCATGGACCGATAGATGCTTGCGTCGTCGGTAGAGAGGGATTGAGCGAGATTGGATCCGCGCATCAAGAAGCCTGGGATGCAGAATATGAGGTGGGCCGCTACGAGGATGGGCCACCGGTCGAATTCGTCCAGGACATCATCGCGGCTGCTCAACGTACAGGTCTGATTCGAGCCGAGGGGCTCTACATCGGTTGTGGGAACGGCCGCAACTACCTTCCGTTGGTCGCCGGTGGTCTAAATCTGACCGGCCGTGATGTATCGGCCGCCGCGCGGTCTTCAGCTCTCGACGAGCGGCTTGAGCACCGTACGGTACAACTCTGACTTCGCCTCCATGCCGATGCCGGGCTCTTCGGGCAGTGTGACGTAGGAGTCTTCGACCGCGATGTCGTCGGCGAAGCCGTTGAACGGCTCGAAGACGTCTGGATAGGATTCGTTGCCACCCAACCTCAACCCGGCTGCGATGTTGAGAGACATCTGATGGCCACCGTGCGGGATACAGCGCCGTGCGGACCAGCCGTGGCGGTGGAGCATGTCGAGCGTACGCAGGTACTCCACGAGGCCATAAGACAGCGCGCAATCGAACTGCAGAATGTCCCGGTCCGGTCGCATACCGCCATAGCGGATCAGATTGCGCGCGTCCTGGTGGCTGAACAGATTCTCGCCGGTGGCCATCGGCCCGGCATAGCTCTCGGTCAGAGCGCTCTGCAGGGCATAGTCCAGCGGGTCGCCGGGCTCCTCGAACCAGCGCAGGCCCAGTGGCGCCAACGCGTCGGCATAGCGGAAGGCGGTACGCCGATCGAAACGGGCATTGGCATCCACAGCCAGGCGGCTCGCGTCGCCGTCGAGCACGCCATCGACCACGGCCTCGATCCGTCGCAGGTCTTCAGCCAGCGGAGCCCCCCCAATCTTCATCTTGACGACCGAGTAACCGCGGTCAAGATAGGAGCGCATCTCATCCTGGAGGGCAGCGTTTCCCTTGCCGGGGTGGTAATAACCGCCGGCCGCGTAGACGAACACTCGCTCGTCGAACTGGCCGCCTTGCATTCGGTCCGCGAGCAGGCGCCAAAGGGGCACTTCGGCGATCTTGGCCGTGGCGTCCCACAGCGCCATGTCCAGCACGCCCACGGCAACCGAGCGCTCCCCGTGCCCCCCGGGCTTCTCGTTGCTCATCAGAAGTCGCCAGATCGCTGTCGGATCCAGGTTCGTCTGGGAGTCGTCCAGCAATGAGGTGGGGTGGGCGCGAGCGGCGTCTACCAGGCGGGGGATGAAGCGCTCGCGCAGTAGCCCTTGTGGCGCGTAGCGGCCATTGGAGTTGAAACCGAAGCCGATCACAGGGCGACCCTCACGGACGACATCCGTAACGACCGCGACGACTGAGACGTTCATCCTGCTGAAGTCGATGTAGGCGTTACGGATGCGCGATTGGATCGGTACAACGATGTCGCGCACATCCACAACTGCGACCATTCGCCTCATACCTCCCTTGCGTGCGGAAGCAGTTGTTCCCGGGATTCACGTGCCCGCGACGCGAGTCTCGCGTAACGCGTCACGATCTACGACCAGGCCGAGGCCGGGGCGGTCCGGGATGACGATCCTGCCGTTCACCGGATCGGGCGCATCGGGAAAGAGCAACTCGCCAACCTGCACCATGCCCAAGTGCCACTCAACCAACCAACCGTTCATCAGGCCGGCCATGGTGTGCATGTTGAACAAGGGCCAGCCGCCGCCGTTGGCGATCGGTAGGTTGTAGACCTGCGCCAAGTGGGCGGCCTTGCGCGCTTCCGTATAGCCTCCGCAATAGCAGACGTTGGGCTGCAGGATATCCACGGCCTGACGCTCGACCAGCTCACGCAACCGCCAGCGGTGGCCCTCCATCTGGCCCGCGGCGATGGGGATCGAGGTGTGCGCACGGAGCTCGGCCATGGCCCGGGCATCGTTCTGGTGTAACGGCTCCTCGAACCAGGTGATGCCGTAGTCCTCGATAGCCCTGCACAGGTACCTGGCCTGGACTGGCGTAAAGAGGTAATTGGCATCGACCATGATGTCGATTCCCTCGCCGACCTCTTCGCGCACGGCACGGATGCGTGCGACATCCTCGCGCCACCCACCCTTGTCCACGGCCACGATGAGCTTTAGCGCAGTAAAGCCGTTGTCTACCTGCAGGCGCGCAGCGGCGGCCAACTGTTCCCGGTCGTACTGGGGGAAGCCGAACGTGACGTAACTGTCGACCTCGGTACGCGCGTTGCCCAAGAGTCCGGCGACCGAGCGTCCGGCCGCCTGACCGTGGATGTCCCACAGGGCGATGTCCAGCAGAGACAGGGCGCTGGAAACCACGCCCGTCATGGCCCGGGGATTAAGCTTGCGGCCCACTCGCCAGTGGATCGCCTCGACATCCCGCACGTCCATGTCCTGCACCGCGGGTAAGAAGTGTTCCTGCAGTGCAGCCACTACCGCTCGCGTCAGAAAGTGACCAGTGATCGCCACGCCCGTGAGTCCTTCGTCTGTCTCCACTTCGCAAAAAACGAACTCCTGCTGCTCCGCGCGTCCGTAGCCGCTGACCCTGTCGGTAAGGAGTGGCACGGCTATGGAAGTAGTGTGAATGCTCGCCCGGATGTCCTTGATCTTCATTCTTCGCCTCTCGCGCCCGCTCAACACCGCGGCCGTCGGCATCGCCTCGACAGGCCCCGCGGTGCCATCATGTTTTCGCCTCGATCCACCAGGCTAGCGTTTAGCGTTGGGCACTTGTCCCGGCGACGACAAATGCTCTTGACCTGGGCGAGAGCGTCCCTGCGGGCCGCAGCCGTCAAAGGCCGGTTTTGGACGCCGGGGCTTGTATGCCTTATAGCGCGGGCGGGCACATCTTTGCTCAGGTGGCCCCCGACGCGCCGGCCTGAGGTCGAGCCGGGACCCGTCGTTCGGATCCGGCGCTCAGCCGCTCGGCTCGAAGTGGAACAGGACCTGGGCCAATTCGGGTTTGGCCACGAGCACCCTCTTCTCAATCCGGTCGGAGGCCTCGTGGATCCGCGCCAGCGGCAGGTCGCGCCGGGCGTGGACGTGAGCGACCACGGAGGTATCGGCCCCCGCCGACGTCACCAGGACCTCGTGGCAATCCAGGACGTCCGATCCGACTACGCGAGGTACTGGCAGCAGCGGGGGTGGAAGGACACCGCCGAGGTACGCACCCAGTCGCGCAACGACGTCGCGGGAGAAGACCGCTCCGCGAGAGCGGGCGCCGACACGTGGATCGCCGGGGTCGCGTGGGCCGGTGCGCGCGGAGTCTCGAAGGTGGAGGTCTCGACCGACGACGGCGACACCTGGGCCGAGGCCCAACTCAAGGATCCCGTCGCCGCAAACGCGTGGCGTCTATGGGCGTACCGCTGGACCCCGACGACCCGCGGTGAAGCGACGGTCCTGTGCCGGGCCACCGATGGCGACGGCGACGTCCAGACCGCCGAGCTCGCCCCACCTCACCCCGCCGGCGCCACCGGATGGCACTCGGTGAAGGTGAAGGTCGAGGCCTGATCACGCGACGCACGACCGCCCGCTTGTATCAGAACGTTCCTATTTTGAAGAGTCCTCAGGGAGTGGGCCGGTTCCGGAGTCGACTAGGACCCGGATCCATAACCTCCCGCCGGACCAGAGCGTGTCCAGGGTTTGTGCTGGATTTCCAATGGAAAAAGGGTAGACTTTCCCCTGGATTTGAGCTGGATACCGCTTGTGAATAGCTTGTGGGAAAGGAGACCTGAATGGCGGTTTCGACACGTCCACGCCCAGACTTGGAGGCTCACACCACGGCCATGAGACTGGACTTTCCCGTCGTCGTTAAGGAGCTTCGCGAGCTACTCGGGCCTCGCCTAGTTGCGTATATCGCCGGTGTCAGAGAGACAAGAACCGTTCGGGAGTGGACCGAAGGCGCCGCCGTGAAACGCTCGGACATCGAGCTCCGCCTCCGCACGGCATTCCATATCGCCGGCTTCATCGGCGAGCATGACGCGCCCAGCGTGGTCCAGGCCTGGTTCCAGGGCTTGAACCCGCAGCTCGAGGATCAGTCGCCCGCTCGACTCATTCGGGAGGAAGACTTGACCGAGGCTGGCCCCAAGGTTCTGGCTGCTGCGCGTGCCTTTGTTGTCGGTGGATGACCTGCGAGATTGACGGCGCGTCGCCTTCAGCGCGGCTGTTCCGCCTAGGTCGTGCTCCTGATCCGTGGTCGTGGAATGACTGGTCTCACGCGCATTCGGACGGCACCTTCGGAAACAGGTGGGACGACCCAGAATCCGAATACAGAGTGCTGTACGCGAGCACGCAACGGCTTGGGTGTTTCATGGAAACGATCGGGAGGTTTGCCAAGGATCCAGAAGTCCAAGCTGGGCTCGAGAGGATAGAACTCGAGGCAGGTGAGACAGACCACGCCGTTGGCCCCGGTCGCCTCGTTGTGAACGATTGGCTGCCACCTCGAAGAATCGGTACGGCGGCCGTGGAAGGACATTTCGCTGTCGTCGGAAGCAGCGTTTCTCTCGCTTATCTGCACGACGAGGTGGCGCACCTGCTCTCAGACTTTGGGTTGGATGAACTGGATGCCGGCGCACTTCGTTTGGTGCAGCGCGAGCTAACGCAAGCCATATCCCGGATCGTCTTTGAGTGCTCAGCCGAAGGCAGGCGTCAATTCGATGGCATTCGCTACCTGTCGAGGTATGGCGATGAATTTGAGAACTGGGGCGTTTTCGAGCCTGCCCTCGTAGATTCCGGTCAGCCAAGAGAGATCGCCGAGGAGACCCCGACCTTATCGAGGCAGCGCGACGCCTGGGTGTGGTCCTGCAGTAGGCCATTGCCGTCTTGTTAGGGCGCCGGGCCGACCGGCCCGGCTAGCATGCAGGGATGACCCTTCCCGTGGGCGAGCCTCTCGAGACCACGATCGAGGAGCCGGAGGGCTCGCTCGAGGCGCTGGCCGCGGCGAGCTCGAGCGAAGCCCGGCGCGAGGTCGCGGCTCGGTATCCGGAGTGCCTCGCCGCGTGGGCAACGCTGGGCGAAGAGGCCCTCGCCGGCGGCCGGTCCGTCGAGGCGTACGCGTACTTCCGTGTGGGCTATCACCGGGGGCTCGATCGGATCCGCAAGGCCGGGTGGCGCGGCGAAGGGAAGGTGCCGTGGTCGCACGAGCCCAACCGGGGCTTCCTCCGCTCCCTGCGCGGCCTGGGCCGGGCGGCGGGAGCGATCGGCGAGACGGCGGAAGAGACCCGCTGCGCCGAATTCTTGGCTCAGCTGGCCCCCGACGCGCCGGCCTAGCCCCCAGGGCGGGGCGGTTTCCCATCTGCGAGGGATGTAGGGCGAGCCCCGTCGCCCCCGGCGCGCTCAGCCGCTCGGCTCGAAGTGGATCAGGACCTGGGCCACGTCGGGTTTGGCCACGAGCACCCTCTTCTCGATCCGGTCGGAGGCCTCGTGGATGCGCGCCAGCGGCAGGTCCCGCCGGGCGTGGACGTGCGCGACCACGGAGGTATCGGCCCCCGCCGACGTCACCAGTACCTCGTGGCAATCCAGGACGTCGGGTTCCTCGAGCGCCGCCTCGACCACCGCGTCGACGATGTCCCCGCGCGCCGCGGTCCTGTCCTCGCCGTAGGACGTTGGTGCTAGCGGCTCGATATGCGTATCGACCCGAACGGCGTCTCCGAGCTCCCCGGTAACGGCATCTTCGATGTCGTCGGAGAGATCGTGAGCTTGGGCGACCGACGTACCCAGAGCCATCTTGGCGTGCAGCGTCACGTGCAGCTTGCGATGGCCACGGTCGTGGAACGCGTGGACGTGAACGTTGTGAACCTCGTGCACACCTTCGATGCGGCTCGCGGCAGCTTGAGCGCGCTCGACCAGGCCGGTCGTCTCGGATATGGGCTCGACGTGAACCACCACGTCGGTTCCGGGCACGGTGCGTTCGATCTCGCGTTCGACCTGTTCGGCGATGTCGTGGGCGCGCTCGAGCGACGCCGTGCGCCCGGCGGCGACGGTCACGTCGGCGAACAACTCATCGGCCGTTCCGCGCACGCGCACACGTCGGATCTCGCTCACCCCGGGAACGCGCGCGGCCGCCTGCTCGATCTCCCAGACGCGCGGTTCGGGTGCACGATCCATCAACACGTCGATCGAACGGCGGGCGAGTCGAACCGCTGCGAACGCGACGACCGCGGCCACGAGGAGGGCTCCGATCGCGTCCGCTTGCTCCGCACCTCTTCGCACGAGCACCAGACTGCCGAGGGCGATCAGAACCGTGCCCAGGTCTCCGGCGATGTTGATCGCGCCCGCCTTCAGCGCCTCCGACCTCTCGCGTCGCGCCGTGCGCACGAGTATGAAGACCCGGAAGAGGTCGACGATCGCGGAGAACCCCAGCAACGCCAGCGCGTACCCGGGCGCTTCGACCGGATGCCTCTCACCGGCCAGACGCGAGACGGCCTGGAACGCGACCACGAGCACGAGCGATCCGAGGAAAACCGTCTGACCGAACGCGACCAGGTTCTCGGCCTTCGTGTGGCCGTAGTGGTGCGATTCGTCGGCCGGCTTGTCCGCGATCCGGACGGCGACCAGCACCAGGCTCAAGGCCACGACGTCGATCAGGGAGTCCAGGGTCTGGGACAGCATCGCCAGGGACGAGGTGGCCAGCCACGCGGCCGCTTTCGCCAGCGTGAGCACCAGGGTGATCCCGAGGGCGAGGAGCGCGACTCGACGAGCCTGTCGTCGGGGGGCTTGCATGTCCCAAAGGGTAGGGCGAGGCCCCCGGGGCGGCCCGGTTGCGCCCTGGATTAGTCTCGGCTAAATTTCAACTATGCTGAGCCAAACTTCCTCTGCGATCCAGGACTACCTCAAGGCGCTCTACGTGCTCGAGGTCGAGCGGGAGCCGGACGGCACTGCCATCCCCACGACCGCCCTGGCGCAGCGGCTCGGCGTCTCGGCCGCGTCGACCACCAACATGCTCAAGAAGCTGGCCACGCTGGGGCTCGTTCGGCACGCCCCATATAGAGGCGCGGAGCTGACCCCCGATGGGCGCACCGTCGCCCTCGAGGTGATCCGCCACCACCGTCTGCTCGAGACCTATCTGGCCGAGGTGATGGGCGTGCCGTGGGACGAGGTCCATGCCGAGGCCGAGGTGCTCGAGCACGTCCTGTCCGAACGGTTGGAGGACCGGATCGCGTCGATGCTCGGCGACCCGTCCTTCGACCCCCACGGCCACCCGATTCCGGGGAAGGACGGATCGGTGGCCCAGGCTTCGACCCGCACCTTGTGGGAGGTCGCCGAAGGCGACTCGGCCGCGGTGGAGCGCGTCTCGGACGACGTGCCGGAGGCGCTGCGCTACCTGGCACGCATCGGGGTCCTGCCGGGGGCGGCGATCACGGTTCTGCGAAGGGGCCCCCTGGAGGGCCCGCTGTTCATCGAGGTCGAGGGCCATGACGGCTCCGACGCGCTATCGAAGGAGGTCGCAAGCACAGTATGGGTTCGCTAGATCGACGCCGGTTCCTGAAGAGGTTCGGGATCGCCGGCGCCCTGGGGGGCGCCGCGGCCGTGACGCACGCCGTCGTCCCGCACACGCACCAGAACGGCGGCATCGCCCTGGCTCAGGACGACGGACACGACGCGACCAAGCGTCCCGAGATGCACGGTGGCCATATGGTCGTCGGAGAGGTCGACCATGCGCGCAACGGCTTCAGTCCCTACGAGATCCTCACGGACTTCGACGGCGGCGAGGTATCGACCGACACCCGCGGCCGGACCGTACGGGAGTACGAGTTCGTCGCCGTGAACAAGGAGATCGAGGTCGCGCCCGGGGTGTTCTTCCCCGCCTGGACCTACAACGGACGCGTTCCGGGTCCGACGATCCGCGCGACCGAGGGCGACCGCATCCGGATCCAACTCGTCAATACGACGGAGCATCCCCACTCGATCCACTTCCACGGGTTCCACACGTCGGGGATGGACGGCGTTCCGGGCCAAGGAGAGGCGCTCGCGGGCGAGACGTTCACGTACGACTTCATCGCGGCCCCCTTCGGTACGCACCTGTACCACTGCCACACGCTGCCTCTCGTGCAGCACATCCACCGCGGCTTGTACGGAGCCTTCATCGTCGATCCCAAGCAGGGCCGTCCCGAGGCGAACGAGATGGTCATGGTGATGAATGGGTTCGACACGAACTTCGACGGCGAGAACGAGATCTACGCCATCAACTCGATCGCGTTCGCCTACGCCGTCAAGCCGATCGAGATCGAACGCAACGCGCTGCAGCGAGCCCACGTCCTCAACATCACGGAGTTCGATCCGATCAACTCGATCCACATCCACGCGAACTTCTTCGACCTCTACCGGACGGGGACATCGCTCGAGCCCGATGAATTCACGGACACGATCTCCATGGGTCAGGCGGAGCGACACATGATCGAGTTCACCTATCCCGAGGCCGGTCACTTCATGTTCCACGCGCACCAGACAGAGTTCGTCGATCTCGGCTGGCTGAGCGCCTTCGAGGTGAAGTGATGACGACCGCTACCGCTCGTTCCGCGCGGTTCCCGCTCTGGGTCGGTGCGCTCTTGCCGTTGGTGCTCGTAGGGATACTGACGGCCTTGCTCCTCGGGCTGGACCCGATCGGCGACCTCCGTCCAACGCCCCCGGTCGAATCCGTCGCGTTCGAACGCGTGACCCTGGAGAGGGATTCGATCGAGCTGAAGATCCGTAACGACGGGCCCGACCCAGTCACGATCGCCCAGGTGCTCGTGAACGAGGCGTACTGGGATTACGAGATCGACGATCGGGAGCTCGGACGTCTCGAGCGGACCTCCCTGCGTCTCGCGTACCCCTGGGAGGAGGGACTGCCGGTGGTGATCGGTCTCGTCACCGAGACCGGCGTGGTGATCGATCACGAGATCGAGGCCGCCGCGCTCACGCCTCAGGCCGATGTATCCACCGTCGGCGTCTACGCGCTCCTCGGTGTCTACATCGGCGTCATCCCGGTCGCGGTCGGCTTGCTGTGGTTCCCCGCGCTCGCCCGTGCGGCGCGCAAGTGGGTGCTCTTCTTCCTGGCCTTCACCGTGGGACTCCTGGCCTTCCTCCTCGTCGACACGGTCGCCGAGGGTCTGGAGCTCGCAACCGACGCCGCGGCGTTCGACGGACTGGGCCTCTTCGCTATCGGAAGCATCGGCGCCGTCCTCGGCCTCGTGGCGCTCGAGTCCTTCATGGAGCGTCGACGTGCGGCGAGCACCGGGCTGCGCGTCGCGTACCTGATCGCGATGGGCATCGGCCTCCACAACCTGGGCGAGGGCCTGGCCGTCGGGTCCGCGATCGCCGCCGGCGAGCTGGCCCTGGGAACTTTCCTGGTGCTCGGCTTCGCGCTGCACAACACGACCGAGGGCCTCGCGATAGTCGCCCCGCTCGGCGGCGAACAGGAACGTCCATCGCTGTGGCACTTCGCCGGTCTGGGCGCGGTTGCCGGCGCTCCGACGATCCTCGGGGCCTGGCTCGGAGGTTTCGCCTTCTCGCCGTCGTGGGGAGCGGTGTTCTTCGGTGTTGCGGCCGGTGCGATCGCGCAAGTCATATGGGTGATCGGTCGTAACATGCGCACCGATAAGGAGCCGCTTAGCGGCCTCGTCGCCGCCGGCTTCATGTTCGGACTCGTGATCATGTACCTAACGGGGTTGTTCGTAGCCGCATGAAACCACTATCGCTGGCGATCCTCGTGGTCGCCATCTTGCTGACCGGGTGCTCGCAGAAGGAGCGACCGCCGGGCCAGATCGGCATGACGTCGGGCCACGCCTTCGATCCCGTGACGGTGACGATCGATGCCGGCGAGACGGTGACCTGGATCAACGACTCGTCCGAGTCCCACACCGTGACCGCTTTCGACGACGGCATCCCCGAGGGCGCGGAATACTTCGCCAGCGGTGGGTTCTCGTCGGAGGAGGAAGCCCGCGATGAGGTTGGTGATGGCCTCATGAAGGAGGGAGAGACGTTCGAGGTGACCTTCGAGGTTCCGGGCACTTATCGATATCTGTGCATCCCCCACGAATCCCACGGCATGACGGGCACGGTCACCGTCCGCTGACCGAAGCGCCGGAACGCGCATAGCGTCTACGCCATGACCACACCGAGTATCAGGTTGCCGGTCGTCTGCGATGGGCTCCGGCTGAGCGCCGGGGCCTGCGTCCCCGAGGAACCCCGCGGTCTGGTCGTGTTGCTGCACGGCATCCCGTCCGTCAATCCGCCCGACCCCGACGACAGGGGCTACCCGGGCGTGGCCGAGGGCCTGGCTGCCGGGGGGTGGGCGGCCGCGTGGGCCGACATGCGGGCGGTGAGGGCGTCGCCGGGCTACTTCTCGATCGAGGGTTGGGTGCGCGATGCCCGCGCCGTCGTCGACGCGGCGCGGTCCCTGGAGGGCGCCGGCGACCTACCCGTCGCGCTCGTGGGCTCGTCCGCCGGAGGCGCGGTCTCGGCCGAGGTCGTTCGCCGGGGAGCGCCGGTGAACGCGCTCGCGATGCTGGCGGCCCCGGCGACGTGGATCACCTTCGCCGGAGACCCGGCTGCGGGAGTACGACGCGTGATCGATCAGGCAGGCATGAAGCTGGCCCCGGGGGTCGAGGAGGACCCGAGGGCGTGGGCCGACGAGTTCGAGAGGGTGTCGGCCGAGGACACGATCGCGCACGTGAAGATCCCGACCCTTATCATGCATGGTTCGGCGGACGACGTCGTCCCCGTCGATCATGCCCACCGCTTGGCCAACCGGGCCCCCAAGGCCGATCTCCGCATCATCGAGGGGGCACATCACCAACTCAGACGCATCCCCGAAGCGCTCGACATCCTCGACGGTTGGCTGCGTCAGGTTTTGCGTTGAAGGCCCTGGTACCTGCCCTCGTCGTGATCGGAGTGATCGCATGCACCGGCGCCGCGGTGGCCGCCGGCCTCGACGCGATGGGTGTCGGGATACTGGTCGCGATAGTCATCGTGGGTGCGGCGGCCATCGCCGGGACCCGCAAGATGGGACGCGTAGAGCCGGGCCGGTGCGAGGAGTGCGGAGGTCTGATCTCACCGAACGCGCCCTACTGCAAGCACTGCGGCGCGAGGCTCCGGCCCGGAGCTAGAGCAGCGAGGACTGGTTCCTAGCCCGCCGCCTCTCGCGGCCCTCGTCTTCGCTGGGATGCTCGATGACGGCTACCACTCGTGCGGCCATGAACCGACCCGACCTGACCGGGTTGCCGGTTCGGGTCACCTCGGCCACCTCGATGACCCCGCGGGCCTGAGCGATCTCGACCCTCCGACCCGCCCTGGTAGCGGCGATCTCGTACGTCTTCGTCCCGTCGCCGATGTCGACGACTATCTCCACCCTGTCGCCCTTCATAGGGTCATCGTCGCACAGTCATGACCCGTTCGGTATGGCGAAGGCCGGGCCTTCGGCGTCCCCTCGTTGCACTGGTGCACCGCCGGCGTCATCCTGTGAACAAGGCCCGCATGAGGAACGGAGGAACGTTGACTACCAAGGATCTACACGCAGTGATGAACGAGCACCTGGTGAAGGAGCTCTACGCCGCTTACCTGTACCTGTCGATGGCCGCTTACTTCGAGTCGGAGAACCTGCCGGGCATGGCCGGTTGGATGCGGGCACAGTCGGGCGAGGAATACCAGCACGCGATGAAGTTCTGGGAGCACATCTCCGACCGTGGCGGCCGCGTTCGGCTTCTGGCGATCGACGAGCCCCCATCCGACTTCAAGGGAGCGATCGACGCGTTCGAGCAAGCGCTGGAGCACGAGAAGCAGGTGTCGGCGGAGATCGACAAGCTCTACGAACGGGCCGAGGAAGAACACGACCATGCTGCGGAGGTCTTCCTCCAGTGGTTCATCACCGAACAGGTGGAAGAAGAGAAGACCGCTCAACAGATGGTGGACACCCTCAAGATGGCGGAGGACAGCCCCGCGGCGCTGCTCATGGTCGACAGAGAGTTCGGCTCCCGCGGCACCGCAACCGGATAAACCTCTTGCAGAGCGGGGGTAGGGTCGCGACCTACGTCTAACCCTCTCCGCCCGGAGGTTCGAGATGGCCGATCGGTTCGACGTCGTGATCCTCGGCGGTGGCAACGCCGGGTATTCGTTCGCGTTCAGGGCCGCCGCGCTCGGCATGAGCGTCGCCATGGTCGAGAAGGACAAGGTCGGTGGAACCTGTCTCCACCGCGGATGCATCCCGACCAAGGCTCTGCTTCATGCGGCCGACCTGGTGGACGAGATCAAAGGGGCCGGCGAGTTCGGCATCCTGACCCACGAGCCCGACGTCGACTGGGGCAAGGTCCAGGGCTTCAAGGAAAGCGTGGTCGCACGCATGTACCGAGGCGTGTCCGGGCTCGTGAAGAAGAACAAGGTCGAGCTCGTCGAGGGCGAGGGCCGGCTGACGGACGCTAAGACCATCATCGTCTCGACGGGTGACGGCGAACGCACGCTCTCGGCAGAGCGCGGCGTGGTGCTGGCTCCGGGCAGCATCCCGCGCGAGCTGCCGTTCATCGAGTCCAACGGGAACAGGATCCACAACTCCGACCACGGGCTCGAGGCCAAGGACATCCCCTCGTCCGTGATCGTGGTCGGCGGCAACTACATCGGGCTGGAGTTCGCCAGCATGTACCGGTCGTTCGGCGTCGAGGTGCAGGTCGTAGAGATGCTGCCCAAGATCGCGCCGGCGGAGGACGACGACATCTCCGAGGCTCTCTACCGGGTCCTGCAGAAGCGCGGGATCAAGTTCCACCTCGGCGTGACGGTGACGGGAGCGCAGGAGACGGACCAGGGCGTGGAGGTCACGTTCGAGAAGGAGGGCGAGAACAAGACCCTCAGCGCCGAGCGCATGTTCGTGGCCATCGGACGCGCCCCGCGGACCGAGGGCATCGGGCTCGAAGAGGTGGGCGTCGCCACGGATCGCGGTTTCATCACGACGACCTCGAACTTCAAGACCAGCGTGGACGGCGTCTTCGCGATCGGCGACGCGGTGTTCATCCCGGACGCCGATTGGCCCCACCCGCAGCTCGCACACGTGGCCTTCATCGAAGGCATCACCCTGGCCGAGCACATCGCCGGACAGGAGACGCCGCCGGTGGACTACAAGAACATCCCTCACGTCATCTATTGCCAGCCGGAGGTCGCATCCGTCGGGCTCACCGAGGGGAAGGCCAAGGATCTCGGCATGGACGTGACGTCGAAGCGTTACCCGTTCTCGGCGAACGCTCGAGCGCTCATGCTGGGCGGCGGCCAGGGCTTCGTGAAGACGGTCGCGGAGAAGGACGGTGCCGTCGTCGGCGTGCACATCGTCGGGCCGCGCGCGTCGGATCTGATCTCCGAAGCGATGCTGGCGACGACGTGGGAGGCGTACCCGTCCGAGCTCGCCGCGCTGATCCATCCGCACCCGACGCTGTCCGAGGTCGTCGGCGAGACCTTCCTGGAGCTGGCCGGCAAACCCCTGCACGGCTAACGGATTCGCGCGGCTAACCGACCCGCGCGGCCCCGCTCCCGCGGCCACCGAGCGGGTCAGGCTCTCCCGCGGCGACGATCCTCGTCCGGTTGGACACGCCACGTGCCGCACAGCTTCGCCGTGCGGAACTTCGCTCCGTCCGGGGCGCGGCCTGCGGCGGCGCCCCTCCCGAGATCCCCCGGACGAGAACCGCCGCCGCCTGGGGGCTCAGGATCGGGCCTGACTCTCCCGCGGCGACGATCCTCGTCCGGTTGGACACGCCACGTGCGGCACAGCTTCGCCGTGCGGAACTTCGCTCCGTCCGGGGCGCGGCCTGCGGCGGCACCCCTCCCGAGGTCCCCCGGACGAGAACCGCCGCCGCCTGGGGGTTCAGGAGCCGGCGCGAGCGAAGCGGTGGCGCGCGTGGGGGGCGGTAGTCTGGGGCATTCCAACGCGATCCCTATGGGTGGGGTTCGTTACCTCGCCGCCTAGATCTCGAAGGGGAGGTTTGGCCGCATGGCGACCGAGATCAAGATGCCTCAACTCGGCGAGAGCGTCGTCGAGGGCACGATCACGAAGTGGTTGAAACAAGAAGGTGACACGATCGAGGAGGACGAGCTCCTCGTCGAGATATCCACCGACAAGGTCGACTCGGAGGTCCCCTCGTCGACCGCCGGAACCCTTCAGAAGATCCTCGTCCCGGAAGGCGAGACCGTGAAGGTGGGCACGCCCATCGCCATGGTCGGGGAGGCCGGCGAAGCGGCTGCGGAGGAAGACGGCGGCGAGACCGAGGCCGAAGAGAAGCCGGCCGCCGAAGCCGAGGCGGAAGAGGCTCCGAAGGGGCAGGCTCCCGCCGAGGAGGCCGAGACCGGCGAGGCCGCCGTCGCGGAAGCCGAGCGCAACCAGGCCGAGGCCGGGGGCACCGAACAGGCGCAGGGCGATGGTGTTCAGCCGTCGGGGGAAGCCGAGGAGGAGGCGCCCAAGACTGCAGCGAAGCCCGAGGGCAAACCATCGCAGAAGCCGTCCGAGGCCAAGCGTCCCGGCGGCAAGCCCGGCGATACATCGAAGCGCGGGATCATCTCGCCGTTGGTGCGTCGTCTCGCCGACGAGCACGGCGTCGACCTCGACCAGATCGACGGCACCGGGACGGGTGGCCGGATCCGCAAACAGGACGTCCTGAAGTTCGTGGAGTCGGGCAAGGGCAAGACGCAGGCTCGGCCCGCGGCCTCCGCGGAGGAAGCGCCTCAGCCGGAGGAGAAGCCGGCTGCCGAGCGCGAGGCGGCGCCCGGCCGGGCCGAACCTTCGGTCACGTCGGCCGGTGGACGCGAGGAGCTCGTGCCGTGGACGAACATCCGCCGCCGCACGGCCGAGCACATGGTCGCCGCACACCTGGAATCGGCCCGGGCATGGAACGCGGTCGAAGCCGACTGGACGCACATCGTCAAGCTCCGGTCGAGCGTGAAGGATGCGTTCAAGCAGCGTGAGGGCTTCAGCCTGACATACATGCCGTTCCTGGCCCGAACGCTGTGCGACACGTTGCTGGAGATGCCGGAGGTCAACGCGGCCTACAGCGAGGAGCAGCAGGGGAACATCGTCAAGCACTACGTGAACCTGGGGATCGCGGTCGCGCTCGAGGGAGGCGGTCTGATAGTCCCCGTCATCAAGGGAGCGGACGAGAAGAACCTGGTCGGTCTCGCTCGGGCGATCAATGATGTCGCGACGCGGGCCAGGACCAAGAAGCTGTCGCCGGACGACCTGACCGGCAGCACGTTCACGATCACCAATCCGGGGCCGTTCGGCTCGATCATCTCCGTGCCGATCATCCCCAGAGGGACCACGGCGATCCTCGGGTTCGAGGCGATCGAGAAGCGCGTGGTCGTGGGAGATGACGATTCGATCGCCATCCGCAGCATGGGCTTCCTGTCGATGTCATGGGATCACCGCGCTATCGACGGAGCGGAAGCCGCTAGATTCCTCGCGCGGCTACGCGAACGCATCGCCAGCAGTGATTACTCGGCCGAGCTAGCCCAATACGCGTAGATGTCGGAGAAGGCGGTGCTCCGGGAGGGTCCAACCGGCCCGCTGTTGCGGCCGAGCACCGGGACGCTCGACACGATGTGGTTGGGGCGCGTCGATTACGAGCGCGCCTGGGCCCTGCAGCGCGAGACGTTCTTCGCACGGCTCGACGATGAGCGGAACGACTCGCTGCTCCTTCTGGAGCACCCGCACACCTACACTCTCGGCAAGCGTAGCCAGCCCGGCGATCTCGTTTACAACGAGCAGGTGCGGATCGCCAAGGGGGTAGCGGTTCACGAGGTCGACAGGGGGGGTCGCGCTACTTACCACGGGCCCGGTCAGCTGGTCGGGTATCCGATCATGGCACTGGGCGAGCGGTACGACGTGATGAGTTACCTTCGCAGGCTCGAAGACGTGCTGGTCCGAACGGCCGCCGACATGGGAGTCGAGGCCCATCGCGACCCCGAGCACACGGGGGTCTGGGTGGGCCGCAACAAGATCGGCGCCATCGGCGTCAAGATCACCCGGGGTATAACGATGCACGGTTTCGCGTTCAACGTCGACACCGATCTCACGATGTTCGAGGGCATCGTTCCCTGCGGCATCCGCGATCGGTGGGTTACGTCGGTAGCAGCCGAAGCCGGGACGGCGCCCACCGTGGAGCGTGCGGCCACTATCACCGCTACCCATCTCGCGGACGTGTTCGATCGCACGCTCGTGTGGACGAACCCGGCGCTTCCCGCGTCGGAGGAGGAACCGGTTCTCGGTTGACGGGGGGCTCTCGAGGAGGAGAGATGGCCAAGGGCAAGGACAGACATACCGACCTGGGTCTCAAGGAGGAAGACCTCCTGGGGATGTATCGGGTCATGCTGCTGGCTCGGTTCTGCGACGAGAGGCAATGGGCATTGAACCGCATGGGAAAGGTGCCTTTCGTGGTGCCCGTGTCGGGTCACGAGGCGGCTCAGGTCGGTTCGATCTGGGCCTTCGAGCGGCAGAAGGACGTCTTCTGTCCCTACTACCGGGACATGGCCCTCGTCCTGGCGGCGGGTCTCACCCCCCGCGACGTATTCCTGGGCCTGTTCGGGAAGGCCGACGACCCGTCGTCGGGCGGTCGGCAGATGCCGGCCCACTGGGGCTCTCGCAAGTACAACATCATCACCGGCTCGTCACCGATCGCGACCCAGGTGCTGCACGCGGCGGGAGTGGCGTACGCGAAGAAGTACAAGAACTCCGACCAGGTCGTCGGCACGTGGTTCGGCGAAGGCGGTACGTCCGAGGGCGACTGGCACGGCGCCATGAACTTCAGCAGT
>WHSQ01000310.1 GCA_009380005.1 Actinomycetota bacterium
CGCACCATCCGGGTGTAGAAGGCGGCCTGGGTCACGGCCAGCACCAGCCACGGCAACCACAGGGCCCGCAGCCAGTTGACCGGGTCCTGGGTCAATCGCGCGTAATCGCCGACGCTGTACCAGTTCAGGCGAAAGTCGAACAGGAAGACGACCATCAGCCCCAACCAGAAGGTAGGGATAGAGACACCCACCAGGGCGAAGAGCATCGAGCCCCGGTCCATCAGGGAGCGGCGCCTGAGCGCCGAGACCACGCCGATGGGTATCCCGATCATGAGCCAGACGATGGACGCGCCGGTCGCCAGCGATGCCGTCGCCGGCAGGTGGGACAAGACTTCTTGCGTGACTGGGAGACCATTGTGGTAGTCCCGCCCCAGATCTCCCTGGAGCGCGTTCCACACGTATTTCCCGAACTGCACGTGGACGGGTTGGTCCAATCCAAGGCGCCCCATGGTGTTCTGGATGTTCCGGGGGCTGGGGTTCTTGCCCGACATCCGCACGGCGACCTCACGGGCGCCACCGGGTGTCAGGACGAAGAAGATGAGGAAGACGATCATGCTGATCAGCAGGAGCATGACGATCGACCAGAGCAACCTTCTGATGACGTACTGCAGCATCCGAAGCTCCTTCTTCCCCGTCGCTCTTCATGCTTCTGCGTATCTGCACGGCCCGGGCCGGCGCCCCGCGGGGCGCCGGCCCACGACCAAGCGCTACTGCATTACTTCAGCCGCTCTACGCGGATCCCTCGTTGATGCCCATGACGACCCAGTCCAGGTGCGAGAAGAACGTGTTGTAGATCGGGTTCACAACGTCTTCACTGTGCATGATCACCTCTTTGTCCCACGACCAGGGAACCCAGACGGCGGACTCGGTGGCGGCCCTGTTTGCCTCTTCCCACTTCGCCACGCGCTCGTCGCCCGTCAGCGAAGCGGCCTCGTCGATGAGGTCGTTCAGTGCAGGGTCGTCGAGCTCCGAGTAGT
>WHSQ01000311.1 GCA_009380005.1 Actinomycetota bacterium
AGCTTCCAGACGGGGATCATAGTGGTCCCTGTCCGGAAACCTCGGGGCCCCCTAGATTGGGTTGGGTCAGTGGTCGTAGGCGGTGAGGTGTCGGCCGGGGGTGTGCAGTTGCCAGTTGAACCACAGCGCGGCTGCGAGGCTGAGCAGCCGCTGGACGACACGGGTGAACACGCCGGCGAGGGTGCGTCCGCCGTGCCGCTCGAGGCAGAGTTGGCCCTTGAGGGTGTCGATGATCGCTTCGATCCACTGGCGCATGCCGCCGAGCTTGCCGAAGCGGGGCGGCTCGCCTTTGCGGTCGGGACGCAAAAGCGTGGCGCCCATGCTGTCGATGAAGGCCTCGAAGTCGGCGCCGGCGAAGCCTTTGTCGGTGACCAGTACCTGGCCGGGCGTAAGCGGTCGACGCTCCGTCGGGTGTGGTGAACAGGTACAGGCGGAAGCCCCAGAAGTAGCGCGAGTGGCTGGCGCAGTAGCCGTAGGCGGCATAGCCGGCCAGATCCGAGCGTTTGACGGTCTCGCGGGAGGCGGCGCAGGGCACTGGGGTGGAGTCGAGCAGCCTGATGCGGTCACACGACGACGGGCAGGCGGCGGCCAGCTCGCGCAGGACTCGGCAGACCAGCGGCGCCAGGGCCCGCAGCCGCTTGTTGTAGCCAGGCTGACCCGGCACGTACGGGAACAGGTGTCCCAGCCGGTCACCGACCATGCGCAGCCAGCGGCGCTCGCTGGCGCAGTCCAGCAGCACCTGCGCGGCCGCCAGGCACACCAGTTCAGGGTCGCTGATGCGCGGCGGCCGTCCACGACGGCGGCGCGGCCCCGGGCAACGTCGACCCCGAGGCCTAGTCGAGGCCGAGACCCCACATCGACTCGAGGTCGTGGCGTGAGTAGGCCTTGAAGGCGACCATCGTGGTCGTGTGGACGATGCCGTCGAGCTCGACCACGTGCTTGGTCACGACGTCGGCGATCTCGTCGTGCTCGCGG
>WHSQ01000312.1 GCA_009380005.1 Actinomycetota bacterium
TTCGCTCCCCGGCAGCACCGCCGGCAGCCACAACTACTTCAGGAGCCCCAGAAATCGAACTTGCTCGGGTCCACGGTGAAGTGGTTGTCAAGGTTATCTGGATGGGGAAGCACTTCGAGTAGCGCGCGTCCGCGATCGAGGGCAACCTCGGTTTGTCGCCGATCTCCGATCCGCGCCCAGGCCTTTGCCTCCTGCCCGGCAAGCTGCACTGCCACGGGACGCCCCCGCGCCAACTCACTCCCAGCCTCTGACGCAGCGATCACACCGCGATAGTCGCCGGTGGTAAGGGCGAACCATGCCCTCATCTCGTGCGCCCATCCAACGATTTCGCTGTTGCCCGCTTCGTTACCCAACGACAAAGCAGCGCGCCTCGTCGTCTCGGCGGTACGCCGATCTTTCATGTCGTACTCGACGCAGCCCACGAGCAACGCGAGCCATCCGGCCATCGCGAGCATTTCCCGGTGCTGCGCCAGCGCGAGCCGCTGCCCCTGCAGTTCCGCGATCCTCCGGAGCCACTCCCGCCCCTGCAGCGCGAGCTGGGCGCTCGGCATATACGGATATTCCGAACAAAGGCGATCGACCGTGATACGGAGCGCGTTCAATGTGGCTGCATCGACGTCGGATGCTTGGAGCCGGCTGATGATGTCGAGCGTGTCCATGCCGGTAGCAGCAATGATCTCGGCGTTCCCATCCCGCCGCGTCGGATCGGCGAAGAAGGCCCCCGTCACAGTGCCGAAGGTGCGGGCAATCAGCGGACGATAGAAATCGTCCGGCATGTTTCCTCCCGCCTCCCATGACTTCCAGCGGCGAAGCATGCTGTCCTGGCCCGGCAGCTCTACATCTGCGTGGGCGCGAAGGGCCGCTACCGCCTGCGCCTGTGACCACCCGCGCGCGGCGCGCTCCACGCGGATGCGCTGCGCCCAGGCCGGTCGGCTGTCGGTCATCTCTCCCCATCTCCTCCATCGGG
>WHSQ01000313.1 GCA_009380005.1 Actinomycetota bacterium
CAAGCGGAGGATGGGATGGAACTTCCCCTGGGTTTCATCGGCGAACAGTGAGTTCAACTTCGACTTCAACGGTTCGCATACCGAGGCGGAGGTGCAAGCGGCCTTCGGGCCGATGCTCGAGGGCGAATCGCCCCCGGTCTTCCGCCACTTGGCGACCGAGACCGGCACCGACGTCGCCGGATACCTCTCAGAGGAGCCGCGCTTTAACGCCTTTGTGCTTGCCGACGGAGTCGTCTACCACACGTACTCGACCGGTGACCGGGGGCTTGAGTTTCTGATGGGCTACTACCCGATCCTCGACCGGGCACCGAATGGACGGGCCGAGGATTTGGAGGCCGAGTACTGGATACGGCGACACGACGAGTATGACCAGTAGTGCCGACCACCCACCGCGTCGTTGAAGTTGTGCAGTACCTCCCTCACTCGGTCTCGCGAGGTGAACGTCACTTTAGCGATCTGCGCGACATCCATCCCCTGGGCGGAGAGCAGAACCATCTGCGCTCGTCGCCACGTCACCACCGAGCCCGAGCTTCGCCGCACGATCCGCAGCAGCCGGTTGCCCTCCTCGTTGGTGATCTCCCGAACCCGGATCCCTTCTCGCATCCTCACCTCCACGGCCGAATGGTCCCTGGAGGGAGGGTCGCGCGCCCGGTGCGCGTCAGCGCGGATTAGGGGCGAAGGTTTCCGGATGCGGCACTAGGCCTCGCTCGACGGCGGCCACAGGTTGGTGCCGCTCTCGGCCGCGTAGCGGTCGATCTCCTCGAGCTCCTCGTCCGTGAAATCGAGCTTGTCGAGCGCGGCGACGTTCGCCTCGAACTGCTCGACGCTCGATGCGCCGACGATGGTCGAGGTCATCCGCGGGTCACGCAGCGTCCACGCCAGCGCCATCGCGGCGAGCGTCTGGCCCCGGCCCGCAGCGATCTCGTTCAGCGCGCGCACCTTCGCGAGATCGTTAAGCGACTT
>WHSQ01000314.1 GCA_009380005.1 Actinomycetota bacterium
GCGACTTCACCCCGCGCCAGACCCTCAGCGACCCACAACTACTTCAGGAGCGCCAATTTTCTGCGCTTTCTCCGGGGCGTGACGATCGTACCATATCTCGTCTCAGGCGTGGCCACTGCCGTGATGTTCCGCCTTCTGTTTAACGAAGAGTTCGGTCAGGTCAACAGGACGTTGGAGTTCTTCGGTATCGAAGGGCCATCATGGTTCGCCAGCCCGATTCTCGCCATGGTAGCGACGATCATCGCCCAGGTCTGGTCCGACCTTCCCCTTGCTGTCCTGTTGTTACTGGGCGGCCTGCAGACGATCGATCCGTCGCTATTGGACGCGGCCGACGTAGATGGCGCGAGCGGGTGGCACCGGGCCTGGAAGGTCTCGATCCCGCTCATCGCGCCTCAGCTGGCCCTCGCAACCGTGTGGTTCAGTTATTCAACGCTTACGTCGCTAGGGGTGGTCCTTGCCCTCACTGGCGGCGGACCGGTGGATGCAACGAGGATCTTGCCCATCACGCTGTATGAAACGGCGTTCCTCGACCTTCGCACCCACGAGGCGCTCGCTATCGCGATTGTCATCCTTGCCTTCAACGCTGTGCTGACGCTGGGCTACGTGGGGATATCTCGTCGTTACGACATAGGAAACTGATGAGCTCTCAAGTTGGCGGTGAGCGGACAGTCGAGGCCCCCGGAAGTGGGCGGGCACAGAAGTTCCTGGTCTGGATCCCATTGGCCGCGTTGCTGGTCTGGACCGTTCTGCCGATATTGATCACGCTGTCAATCTCTTTCAAGACGCGCGCAGACGTGTTCGCCACCCCGCAGCTGCTCCCTGCAAACCCCACGCTCGACGCGTATCAATCGGTAATCGAGCGGCAGGGGTTCCGGGGAGCGTTCGTCAATAGCGTCGTCGTCGGCTTAGCCTCGATGTTTCGTGTGACTGCTTGGGCGCCGGGGGGTGGTTGCATAGGAA
>WHSQ01000315.1 GCA_009380005.1 Actinomycetota bacterium
TTGAGAGGGAACCTACGCCCGTCCTCATTTACACCGAGGCTGCGACGCGACCCGCATCGTGTCGGCCGCGGAGCTGCGTGACAGGGTCGCCCGCCTCGCGGGATATCTGCGTGCCGCTGGCCTGGGGCCGGCGACCGCGTCGGGCTGCTGCAGCACAACGGCCCGGCGCTGCTTGAGAGCATGTTCGCCGCCTTCCACGCAGGCTGCTGCGCCGTTCCCGTGAACGCCCGCGCGGCACCGGTCGAGGCCGGTGCCGTCCTGGCCGACGCGGGAGTCTCGGCGATCGTGCACGGGGCAGACCATCGCGATCACGTCGAGGCGGCAGGCATGGAACGGGCTCGGGCCATCGGCATCGAGCCCGGCACCGCTTGCAATGTCGAGCTCGACGAAGCGATCGCCACCGGGCCGGCGATCCCGGTGGAGCCGGTGGAGCCGGACACGCTTGCCTGGCTCTTCGACACCTCGGGCACCACGGGCGCGTCGAAGGGCGCCATGCTGACTCACCGCAACCTCCTGGCGATGACCGTCGCCTACCTGGCCGACATCCGCGCCACCCCGCCTTGACGGCGAAGTCGTGCGCGATGACCGCCACCGGTCGACCTTCGATGCGACCGACACCGGTGAGCACACCATCGGCCGGCAGTCCATCGCTGCAGGCGTTGGCGAGTAGGCCGTCTTCCACCCAACTGTCCGGGTCGAGGAGCAATCGCAGTCGGTCGCGAACCGGCAGCTTGTCCGAAAACCTGGCGGCGTCGAGCCCTCGCAATGCGACAGCCTGGGCTGATCGCACGTCCGCATCGTTCGACGCCGTCAACGGGATGCTCCTTCGTGTTCTGGACGCCGGTGCATGAGCCCGGTCCGCCGAACCAGGCACACCAGTTCGTCGCGTTGATTGCTCGCCTTGTGTTCGAACACCACCAGACCCGCGTTGGGGCGCGATCGTGAAGGTCTTGCCTCCAC
>WHSQ01000316.1 GCA_009380005.1 Actinomycetota bacterium
CCGCTCGACGTGGGACGCCCTGAAGCCGTTCTCGACCGGCGGCGTCTACATCAACTTCGCGGGGTTCGACAACGATGCCGAGCGTCACAGTCTGCTCGGTCGGAACCAGGAACGTCTCGATCGCATCCGCCGTGACTACGACCCCGATGGACTTTTCGAAGCTGCCGCGCTCCGACCATGAGAAGAGAGGAGAAGAAGATGCAAACAAATGGCCTGGACCTCGAGCTCTTGCAAGGCGCGATGGACGTGATCCGCGAACAACCGGAAGCGGGCATCGTCACCATACGCACGCTTCACCGCTGGGATGACGGCTTCGCAGTGGACCGCTACGCCAAGGAGGTCGAGGAGGGCAGCGAGGTCACGGCGCGGAAGTTCACGTTCAGCACCGACTGGCCTGTCGAAGTTGGAGGCCGCGACAGCGGTCCCGCTCCCGGGGAAGTGCTTCTGGGTGCGCTCGGCGGCTGTGTCGCGATGACCTACATCACCAAGGCCGCCCTCCGGGGCATCACTATCGACGAACTCCAGGTCACGATCGAGGCCCGGGTGGATCTGCATGGAACGTTTGAGCTCGACTCCGTGCGCGCCGGCCTGTCTGATGTCACGATCACCGTGGGCGTGCGATCCGATGCCGACGACGCGGCTCTCGAGCAGCTCGCCCAGACAACAACGCGGACGTCCGGCGTATTCGACTCGCTGGCCAACCCCGTGCCCATGCAGTTGCTGGTCCAGCGCAGGCATCACAGCAATGTCGAAGGATGATGCCTGGGCGCGCGTTGGACGCGCGAGCACGAAAAACGACGACAAACGTCGGCATGGCCAAGGTCCCCGGAACCGTCCATCTAGCAGGAGAAATGCAAGAGTGTGCGCAACCTTGCGAAACGACGGAAGACCACCTGTAGCTGTCTCATAACCCGGAGGTCGCGGGTTCAAATCCCGCCCCTGCAACCACAGAGAGCCG
>WHSQ01000317.1 GCA_009380005.1 Actinomycetota bacterium
TCGGCAGGGTCAACGACGCGCTCGTTGCGACGTTCCAGAACACCAACACGAACGTGGCGCAGCTCGGTGAGGCGATGTCCTACGTCGCGCCGGTCGCCGCCAGCGCCGGGCTGGAGTTCGAAGAGGTCGCCGCCGCTATCGGCCTGATGGGCAACGCCGGCATCCAAGGCTCCCGGGCGGGCACCGCTTTGACCGGGTCGATCACCCGTCTACTGTCGCCCACGTCTGCAATGCAGGAGATCATAGAGCAGCTCGGGTTAGACGTGCTCGACACCGACGGGAATCTCCGGTCGCTGACTGAGATCGTCGAGCAGCTGGAATCCTCGGGCGCGTCGACCGCCGACATCATGCAACTGTTCGGCCAGAGGGCCGGGCCGGCGATGGCCGCTTTGATCTCTGAGGGCTCCGGCGCACTTAAGGAGCAACTGCAAGCGAACCTGGAGTCCTCAGGGTTGGCCGCCGAGGTCGCGGACACGCAGATGGAGGGTCTGAACGGGGCGATGGCGCGGCTGAAGTCGGCGCTTGAGGGTGTCGCGATCGCCATCGCAGAGTCGGGGATCCTCGACTGGGCCGCCGACCTTGCGGACAGGGCCGCGAACCTGTTCTCCCGGTTGTCCGAGTCCAACCCTGCGCTGCTCCGGTTGGGGACGATCATCGCGGGGGTGCTCGCCGCGGCAGGCCCGGTGCTGTTCATCGTCGGGTCCGGTCTGCGCGCCATCGGTCTCGCCTTGACGCCCGGCGGGCTGCTGCTCGCCGGTCTGGGGCTGCTCGCCGCCGGATTCGTGTACGCGTTCGGTGAGGGTGACACTTTCGGTCAAAAGATCGTCGACATCGGTGAAAAGATCCGGGAGAAGCTCGCGCCCGCCTTCGACTTCATCCGGGGGGTGCTCGCCGCATTCGGGGTCGCCTCACCGTCGGCCAGCCCGACCGTTGCCAGCGGTGTGCCCTGCAGTGTC
>WHSQ01000318.1 GCA_009380005.1 Actinomycetota bacterium
CCTGCTCGGCACCCTGCGCGCCGCAGCCAACCGCCGCGACCCGCACCCTGACCGACCCCGAGCGTCCGAGGGCGGGTGGTGACAGCGTCAGCCGCCGCCGACGCGCTGGTTCGGGCGCTCGCGGAGCACTACGGACGGCTGCGCGGCATCGCGGTGAGAGGCCAGCGGCACCTTCGGACACGCCGTACGGCGCCGCGCGATGCCCCTCTGGCCGCCCGGGGTTTCCCAAGGGCTGGTGCCAGGGTTTCCGGCACCCTGCCCCGTGCTTACCTGCTCCTTGCCTGCAGGGTCAAGGGAGGTTGCGGGCTTCCGACCCGTCAAGACGGCTGGTTGAATGTCGGAATGAGTATCGACAGAGCATCCTCGGGGTGTTATTCCTCTGGCCGCCTCTGGGGAACTTGGTCTCTCGCTTTGAAGCGGGTTGCCTTCTCCGCATCTCGCCGAACTGTCTTGCCCGGCGCTCATCCCTGCAACGGCCTTCACGGGTCAACCACGAGGTCGAGTCCCGCCCGCCTGACTGCCCCCGTCGTCGCTCACGACAGCGGCAGTTGCGCAGCAGGGGGGATGCTGTGACCGCAGCTGCGGATCCGCGGGCTGCGGTGACGGGTGCGAGGTTGCCCGAGGCTCGGCAAGGTGTGCCGCGACGTCAAGCCGTGATCTTGACTGCTGGTCGTGCGAGCAGGATCGCGATCGTTGCCCAGAACCGGCCGAAGGGCGTGATCGACTACGCGGGGAAGCCTGCTCTGATTCACCAGGTGCTGCAGCTGTGCAAGTCCGGGGTGATGCGCGTGGTGATCGTCCACGCTCCCGGGGCGGCCGAGCAGCTACGCGGGCTTGCGGATCGCGTCTTCGGGGGCGCGGGGGTCGAGAGTGTGTTCGCTGAGCAGGCGGTGCCGGACGGCGGTGGCGGCCCATCCTCGGTGTAAAAGCGTCACGGGCGTAGGTTCCTGAGAGAG
>WHSQ01000319.1 GCA_009380005.1 Actinomycetota bacterium
AACCCATTGGGTCCCCGGCTGGGTCCCCCGGCCCTTCGGGTTTGAAGCTCTGAGACGGGCTGTCCAGCCGCAGGCGCATGGGTGCGTATACGGCTTTGACCAGCACGTTCCTGTGCGCGCCGGTTCGGCTCAGGCTGCCGCTGTTCATGCTATTGGCAGTCAGATTGGTCGTCAGACTGGCCTTCCGGCACGCGCTGGATACGAGTGGGCTTCGGAGCTATCTCGGCGTGGCAGCGGAGGCGGCCGCTACGTGCCGCTGAGCAGCGGAAACACGGTCGAGCCGTGCCCGCTGGTATGCGGGCGTGAACGGGCTGGCTCAGGAGTTCGTTAGCAAGCGGGGGTCTGCCTGCTCGGCATCGAGCCTGGGTAGGTGCGGTGCCCACAGGAGGGGTCGGTGGGCCGAGGACGGCGCGCTTGCGCGCCGCCCGCAGTGCCCGCCCTCTTCTCTCCCCTCTTTACTTCGTTCTCGGCCCGCCGGCCTCCTCCTGCTTGCTCTCCCACCTACCTCAGCGATGGCGGCCGAAGGCCGCCCTTGAAGTCGTAAAGAAAGTCGTCACGAACACGCGCCGACAAGCCGTGACGCGACCGCAACCATAGGAGTTCAAGTGTTGTTTGACCCGAGCACTACGGTAAGAAGCCCTGCACCCAGTCCTGGGCGTGGGCGGTGTCCACGCGATAGTAGTAGCCGGCGCCCACGCAGTGCTGGTTGAGCACGAACGAACCGACGCCCACGACCTCCAGTGAACCCTCCACAAACGAAGGTCCGCCTGAGTCGCCAAAGCAGGCGCCGCCCTGATTGCGCTCGCCGCGGTTCGACGACACATGCAGGTTCCAGCCGCCAGCCAACGCGCTCTCCGACTCCGCCAGCCGCGGATTGCCGCGATAGCGGACCAGGTCGGCTTGCAGGTCAGGCACCGTGTTTTGCACTCCATACCCGACGATTG
>WHSQ01000031.1 GCA_009380005.1 Actinomycetota bacterium
GCCAGGCCTAGGTGGCGCAACCGGCCCCCGAGGTCGCGTCCGGCAGTCTTTCCGGCGAACCCACCAAACGCCGTTCCTTCTGGCGCGAGTGGCCGGTGCTGGTCGTCCTCGCGTTCCTCGTGGCCCTGCTGATCAAGACCTTCGTCTTGCAGGCCTTCTACATCCCCTCCGAGTCGATGGAGCCGACCCTGGCGGAAGGCGATCGGGTCCTGGTCGAGAAGCTCAGCTACCGCTTCGGCGAGCCCGAGCGGGGAGACGTCGTCGTCTTCGCGAGGGAGCTCGGCGCCCCACGAACGGATGAGGACGAGGGTGTGCTCGCGCGCATCGGCGACGCGGTGCGCGAGCTGTTCGGGTTCCCCACCGGCGGCGAACAAGACTTCATCAAGCGCGTCGTCGGTACCGGTGGAGATGTGGTGCAGGGGCGCGGGGGCCGGGTGCTCGTGAATGGACATCGAATGGCCGAGCCCTACCTTGCGGACGGCACCGAACTGGGCGACTTCGGACCGGTGGAGATCCCCCCGGGGGCCGTCTTCGTGATGGGAGACAACCGGACGCATTCCGACGACTCTCGCAACTACGGCCCCATCGAGGGATCGCAGATCGTGGGCAAAGGGCTCCTCCTGATCTGGCCGCCGGGCGCCGTGAGCGGTCTCTAGCCGCAGCCAGCCATTACCCTGTCGGCATGACCGAGGCCCGGCCCCGTACCGATGATGCGCCCGTCTCCTCCGAAGACCGAGCGGGCGGACCGTCGGAGCCGGGTGAGAGGGTGCCGACGAAGAAGAAGCAGCGCTCACACTCGCTCGTGGCCCAGCTCACCGAGTTGCCGATCCTGATCCTGTTCGCTTTCGCCATCGCCGTGTTGATCAAGACCTTCCTGGTCCAGGCGTTCTTCATCCCGTCCGAGTCCATGCTCCCCACGCTCCAGATCGGCGACCGGGTGCTGGTCGAGAAGCTCAGCTATCGCTTCGGCGAGCCCGATCAGGGGGACGTCGTCGTATTCGCCCGTTCGGTGTTCGGCGAGGCCCCCGACGAGCCGTGGTTGACGGATGCCCGCAATTTCCTGCGCGAGCTCCTGGGGCTCCCGACCGGTCTCGAGGAGGATTACATCAAGCGGATCGTCGCCGTCGAGGGCGACGTGATCGCCTACTCGGGGAAACCGCGCCGGTTGACGATCGACGGCGAGCCGGTGGAGGAGCCGTACATCCACGGCGGCGAGGACCTGGGCAGCAGTCCCCTGACCCAGCGACAGTGCAAGGGCCTCAGGATGGAGTCGGTCGACGAAGGCTGCCGGGTGCCCGCCGGCAAGGTGTTCGTCATGGGAGACAACCGTTCGAACTCGGAGGATTCGCGCGTCATCGGTCCGATCGACGAAGACAAGATCGTGGGCAACGCATTCGTGATCCTGTGGCCGCCGGGCGACTTCGGGGGGATCTGAGCTCCCCGAGGCGGGAAGCGTCGCGGAACGCTCATGAACGCGAAGTTTCCGGGGGCCGGTGAGCCTGTCTACCTGTGCCTCTGCCGGGGGTCCTTTCAGAACGCCGGGCGGGTCGCTAGATTCGCACCATGACCGGGGATGCACCAGGGCTGATGGAGGAGCGCCTCGCCGCGGCCGGCTTCGAGAGGGTAGCCGGGGTCGACGAGGTGGGCCGCGGCGCCCTGGCGGGGCCCCTGATCGCCGCGGCGGTGATCCTTCCGGTCGAGGCGCGGCTGGAGGGTCTGCGCGATTCCAAGCTCTGCACCGCGCGGCAGCGGGAGAGGCTGGCCAGGCAGATCCACGAGATCGCCCTGGCCGTTTCGATCGTGCGCGTTCAACACTGGCGTATCGACCGGGAAGGGCTCCAGCGGTGCAACCTGCAAGCCCTCCGCAAGGCGGTGAAGGGCCTCGGAACCGAGCCCGACTATCTGTTGATCGACGGTTTCCGGATGAAGCGCTTGCCGTGCCCCGGGCTCGGGGTGAAGAAGGCGGACGCGGTCTCCCGCAACGTGGCGGCGGCGTCCATCGTCGCCAAGGTTCACCGGGACCGGATCATGAGTCGATACCACAGGCGGTTCCCGGACTACGGATTCTCATCGAACAAGGGCTACGGGACCCGGCACCACTGGAAGGCCTTGGAGCGCCTGGGCCCGAGTCCTCTCCATCGACGCTCGTTCTTCGGCGTCCTCGGTTTCCGGGACGAAAACGGTGTCCTCCGTCCCCACGGGGCGCGACAATCGCTGCAGGAGGAAGGCTTGCTCGAAGATCTCGAAGAGGCTCCGGCCGAGGACCTACAAGACCTAGTCGAGGAGCGCGGATGAGCGTCGAGGACCTCGAGAAATACGAGGCCGAGATGGAGCTTCAGCTCTACAGGGAGTACCGGGACGTGCTCCCGATGTTCAAGTTCGTCGTGGAGACCGAACGCCGCTTCTACCTCGCCAACGACGTGAAGGTCGACACCCGCCACGTGGGCGCCAAGGTCTGGTTCGAGGTCGAGCTGGGAGATGCCTGGGTGTGGGACATGCACCGCCCCGCCCGCTTCGTCACGCACGTGAAGGTGGTCACGTTCAGGGATCTGAACGTCGAGGAGCTGGCCCCGGGGGGCGACTTCCCCGAGCCGCCCGGCCTCGATCGCTGAGCCCGGCGGGGGCCGGCCTACGTAGTTGGCTCCAACCGCTTCAGTGGGGCTTCGCCCCTTTCGATATCCTTTGGATGAGGTCTCCCTGAGGGGGATGCTTGCAGTGGGACCCGCTGACTTAGGAAGGACCCTGATCGTGCCGACGCTCGACGAGATGCTCGCATTCGTGGGAAAACACGAGTGCTCGGACCTGCACCTGAAGGCCGGCTCGGCCCCTACCGTGCGGCTGAACGGGGAGCTCGCTCGAACGAAGTGGCCCGCCCTGTCCGCCTCCGACATCATCGCCGTCGCCGACGAGATGACGGACGACGAGCAGAGGATCGTCCTCAAAGAGAAAGGCGAGGTCGACTTCGCCTATTCGACCCCCGGCGTGGGTCGCTTCCGGGTGAACATCCATCGCCAGCGGGGGAGCATGGCCGTCGCCATGCGTCGGATCCTCCCCGGGGCGCCGGAGTTCGGCTCGCTCCACCTGCCGCCGGCGGTCGAGCAGCTCGCCAACGAGCACCGCGGGCTGATGCTGGTGACGGGCCCGACCTCATCCGGCAAGACGACGACGACCGGAGCGGTGATCAACCACATCAACTCGACGCGTGCGAGCCACATCCTGACGATCGAGGACCCGATCGAGATCCTGCACGAGGACCGGCGCTCTTTCGTGACGCAGCGTGAGATCGGCCCCGACACGGGTGGGTTCGGCCCCGCGCTCCGCGCTGCGATGCGCCAGGACCCCGACGTGATCTTCGTCGGTGAGATCCGAGACCTCGAGACCGTCCGGGCCGCACTGCAGGCCGCCGAGACCGGTCACTTCGTGGTCGCGACCTTGCACACGACGAACGTGGCCGAGACCGTGACCCGCATCATCGATATGTTCCCCGGCGAACAGCAGAACCAGGTGCGCCTGGCGCTCGCAGGTTCGCTGATCGGCGTCGTGTCCCAGCGCCTCCTGCCGCGCATCGGCGGGGGCCGGGTCGCCGCCATCGAGATCCTGATCAACAACGGGCGCGTCCGGGACTGCATCCAGAACCCGGAGCAGACCCACCTGATCCACGACATCGTCGAGGAGTCGAGCTTCTACGGGATGCAGACCTTCGACCAGTCGCTGATCCAGCTCTTCAAGAGCAAGATGGTGTCCCTCGAGGACGCGATGTCCGCCGCCAGCCGCCCGCACGACTTCAAGCTGGCCCTTCAGCAGGAGGGCCTCCAGCCCGTCTAGCCTCAAGCGGGCCGTTCTCGACGTACCCGGCGGCTAGGTTCCGTCCATGCACGCGCGCTCGAAGCTTGGACGGGCCGGCGAGGGGCTGGCGGCCGATCTCTACAGGCGCGCCGGTTTCACGGTCCTGGAGCGCAACTTCCGGAGCGGTCGCGAGGAGATAGACCTGGTCGTCGCTCGCGGGGGATTGCTCGTCTTCTGCGAGGTCAAGACACGGCGGTCCGAGGAGTGGGGCTCGCCTTCCGAGGCGGTCCACCCGCGCAAGCAAGCGGCTCTCCGGCGCGTCGCGGGAGCCTGGATGTCCGTCCGCCGCGACCGGCTCCGTTCCGGCCCGACGGAGGTTCGGTTCGACGTCGTCTCCGTTATCGTTCGCGGCGGGCGCGCCGAGGCGACGCTCATCGCGGATGCCTTCTAGGGGGTCGCATGGCCGGGTACGGGAGCTTGATCTACGAGCCCGAAGGTCACGTCGCCACGGTGACGCTCAACCGGCCCGAGAAGAAGAATGCGATGTCGTGGCAGATGTTCACGGAGATAGGTGCCGTCTTCGAGGAGATCGCTACCTCCCCCGACGTTCGCGTCGTCGTCGTGACGGGGGCGGGCGGGGCGTTCTGTTCGGGTGCGGATCTCTCCGATCCGAAGAACCTGGTGGGTTCGACCTTCGACCTCCACGACCGCATGCATCACATCCACAGGATCGCCCGGGCCGTTGCGACCTGCCCCAAACCGACGGTCGCGAAGGTGACGGGGATCGCTGCCGGGGCGGGGTGCAATCTTGCCCTCGCCTGCGACTTGATCGTCGCGTCGCGGGACGCCGCGTTCGCGGAGCTCTTCGTGAAGCGTGGGCTCGTGGTGGACTTCGGCGGTTCGTGGGCGCTGACGCGGGCGCTGCCGTTGCACCGGGCGAAGGAGCTGGCGCTCCTGGGCGAGACGATCTCCGCCGAAGAGGCGGAGCGCCTCGGGCTCCTCAACCGGTTTTGCGAGGCGGACGAGGTGGACGGCGTGGTCAAGGACCTGGCGACGCGCCTGGCGGCGCTGCCCCCGAGGACGGTGTCGCTGATCAAGGAGAACCTGAACCGGGCCCCCGAGCGGAGCATCGAGCAGAACCTGGATGCCGAATCGATCACCCAGTCGCTCGCCTTCGCCAGCGAGGACACGCGCGAGGCCGTCATGGCGTGGCTCGAGAAGCGGGAACCCCGGTTCACGGGACGTTGAGCTGCTTCGACCGGGTTCCTTGTCACAGGTCGTCCATATCGTCTGAACCAACCGCACGAACGGAGGCCGGGATCGGAGAGATCTCGTGCTGGCGAAGACGGAGTCGATCGCCATCGTCGGAACCGAGGCGCGCCTCGTAGACGTCGAGGTGGACGTAGGCACGGGCCTGCCCGCCTTCAGGGTCGTCGGGCTCGCCGCCAAGTCCATCACCGAAGCCGAGCAACGCACCCGCTCGGCGCTGATGGCGTCCGGTTTCCGGTGGCCCCCGCATCGCATGGTTGCCAACCTCGCGCCCGCAGCATTGCCCAAAGAAGGAACGCACTTCGACCTTCCGATCGCACTAGGGATGCTCGTCGGCGACGACAGGTTGAGTCAGGAAGCGCTCGCGGACTGGGTCGTGATGGGGGAACTGGCGTTGACCGGCAGGGTTCGCCCCGTGCGGGGTGTTCTCGCCGCGGCGATAGCGTGTCGAGAGGCCGGCAGGGATCGACTCATGTGCCCAGCCGCGAACGCGGCAGAGGCGGCGGTCGTGGAGGGCCTAGAGGTCGCTCCCGTGCGGACGTTGGCCGAATGCATTCGATACCTGAAGGGTGAAGAGGGACTGCAAGGCATCCCGGATCCCATCCCTCCGGCCGAGCGCGACGTCGACGATCTACGGGAGGTTCGCGGCCAACAGAACGCCAAGACTGCGCTCCTGATCGCAGCGGCAGGCGGGCACAACCTGCTCTTCTATGGACCTCCCGGAGCGGGCAAGACGATGCTTGCTCGGCGGCTGCCCGGCGTCCTCCCGGAGATGTCCGTGGAGGAGTCCCTCGAGGTGACTCGGATCTATTCCGTTGCCGGGCTGTTGGCGGAGCGGGCCTCGTTGATCACCGAACGGCCCTTCCGGACTCCGCACCACAACGTTTCCATGGCCGGCCTCCTCGGGGGAGGCCATGGGCTGGCGAGGCCCGGAGAAGTGAGCTTGGCGCATCATGGCGTCTTGTTCCTGGACGAGTTGCCGTTCTACAAGAGCGATGCGTTGGAGGGACTCCGCGCACCGGTGGAGGACGGGTCCATACGCATCGCTCGCAGCGGTGGAGCCGTTAAGTTCCCCTGCCGGTTCTCTCTTGTGGCGGCCATGAATCCCTGCCCGTGCGGGTTCGCGGGTGACCAGCTGAAGCCGTGTACCTGTTCCGATCACGAGCGTCAGCGCTACGGGTCGAAGCTCTCCGGCCCACTCATCGACCGTCTGGACATGCAGGTCGACGTGGGACGCCCGAGCGAGGAGGAGCTGCTCTCGGAACCGACAGGCCCTTCCTCCGAAGAGGTCCGGGCACGGGTTACGGAAGCTCGGGAACTGCAGACGCGCCGCTACGGCACTTCGCTCCTAGTGAACGGCACCGTTCCTCGACGCAAGCTCAACCCGTACTTACACCTGACGAAGGCAGCGCGGAGCGAACTGCGTTCGTCGATCCCGGCGATGGCTCTCAGTGGACGTGCCGTGAACCGGATACTTCGACTGGCGCGAACGATCGCAGACCTACAGCGTTCGCGCGAGGTGGACGGGAGTCACATCCTGGACGCGATCACGTTGCGGGCCAGCGACAGGCTGTTGGAGGCGGCATGAAGACGCGAGTCATCACGAGGGGCGACCCGGAGTGGCCCGTCCATATGGACGAGATCGGTGGGCTCCCACCTCCCGAGCAGCTCTACGTGAGGGGTAAGCCGATCGATCCATCACGGGCTGCGGTGGCCATCGTTGGTACGCGTCGGGCTACGGTGGCGGGCCTCGATGCAGCGGCATCCATAGCAGCCGCAGTCGTTCGCGAGGGCTGGATCGTCGTCTCCGGGATGGCACGGGGCATCGACGCGGCCGCTCATCGAGCTGCACTCGAGGCGGGCGGATCGACGGTCGCCGTCCTGGGGACCGGAGTAGACATCTGCTACCCGCCGCGCAACACGGCGTTGTACGACGCGATCGGCCAGACGGGCACCCTGATCTCCGAGTATCCCGACGGGACGCCGTCTGCACGGTGGAACTTCCCCCGCAGGAATCGGATCATCGTCGGTTGCGTGCCGGCCGGCGGGCCGGTGGTCGTGGTCGAAGGGGGAGTCAAGAGCGGGGCATTGATAACCGCCCGCTACGCCATCGACGCCTCTCGCGAAGTCTTCGCCGTTCCGGGCAGCTACCGCAACGCCATGGCCGCCGGCCCCAACGAGCTGATCCGGAGTGGGCAGGCCGCCCTCGTCGCGTCCCCAGACCATCTGTTCGAGGCTCTGGAGGTGCAACTGCACTCACGATCCGTCCCCTCCGCCATGCCCGCCGTGGACGGGCTTTCCCCTTTCCAGAAGCGGCTACTGCTGCTGATGGACGATGTGTCGACGACCCCGTCTCGGCTCCAGGTCGAGTCGGGTATCGCGTGGTCCGAGTTGTCGCCGGCACTGGCATCACTGGAGATCCGGGGTTTGGTCAGCAAGCGGATAAGCGGCTACGAGGTGACCGCTTCGGGGGCCCGCGCTCGGCGTTGTCTGCTCGACGCGCCGGGTGCGGAAAGCCTCGCCGACCCGCTTCCAGGAACTGGATCGTCAGGATGACTTCCCGTTCCCGGCGAGCCCCTTTTCGGTGAGGCCACTGAGGCCACTGGCTCTACTGGCCTCACGCCGATAGGGGGTTCTGGAAACGGAAGGTGTGATGCCGACACAGAAGTTGACTCCAGTCACAGGAGTGACATCCTTTACCAGGTGAGCTCCAACCTTCATCGTCGAGACGGTGATGACACGCCGGCGGCCGCCGAGATCGGGGCGGCCACCGAGCGGTGGCTGCGCGGGCTCGCCGCGGAGCGGGACCTGTCGCCCAACACGGTGTCGGCCTATCGTTCGGACCTGGCGCAGTTCGCCGAGTTCGCCGGCCGGGTGGGCGTGCATCGTCTCGAGCAGATCGATCGCCGGCTCTTGCGCCGGTTCGTCGCCGGGCTCTCGGAGAAACGCTACGCCCGCCGGTCCATAGCGCGGAAGGCCAGTGCCGTGCGTTCGCTGCTGACCTGGGCGGTGAAGACCGGTCTGCTCGAGACCCATCCGGCGTACGACCTGGGGACGCCCAAGCTCGATCGGCCCCTGCCCCAGGTGCTGCGGGCGGAGGAAGTGGCTCACCTGCTGGAACTGCCCCCGGCCGATGACGCCGAGGGGACCCGCGACCGTGCCGTGCTCGAGCTCCTCTACGGCTCGGGCCTGCGGGTGGGGGAGCTGTGCGGCCTCGACGTCGACGATCTCGACCTTCGCTCCGGCCGGGTGCTCGTGACGGGTAAGGGTCGGAAACAGCGTCGGCTCCCGGTCGGCGAGGCGGCCGCGAGGGCCCTGACGACCTACCTCGAGGAGGCTCGACCTACCCTCCTCGGCCGCTCCGCTCGGCCGGATCACGCCTTGTTCCTGAACGCCCGAGGGATGAGACTGCAGCGGCGGAGCGTCAGACGGATCCTGGAGAAGTACCTCGCAGCGGACGGGGGCCGGGTGGTGGGCCCCCACGCCCTGAGGCATTCCTTCGCCACCCATCTATTGGATAACGGAGCCGATCTCAGGTCTGTTCAGGAACTGCTCGGACATGAGAACCTTGCAACCACGCAGATCTATACGCACGTCTCCACCGAACGGCTGAGAGCGGTATATGAGCAAAGCCATCCCCGAGCATGACTTCCAGGGCCCGGTCGATCCCGAGCCCGATGCCGTCGACCGCTCCTGGACCGAGTACAAATCGAACGAGACTCCCTCTGCCCGTGACGCCCTGATCCTCCACTATTCCCCGCTGGTGAAGTACGTGGCCGGGCGCGTCGCCGTGGGCCTCCCCAACAACATCGAACAGTCCGACCTGATCTCGTACGGGATCTTCGGCCTGATCGATGCCATCCAGAAGTACGAGCCGGCCCGGGGGATCAAGTTCGAGACCTACGCCATAAGCCGCATCCGAGGGGCGATCATCGACGAGCTCCGGGCCATCGACTGGGTACCCCGCTCCGTCCGGTTCAAGGCCCGCGAGGTCGAGAAGGCCTACGCGGCGCTCGAGAACAAGTTGAAACGGCCCCCGTCGGACGCGGAGATCGCCGAAGAGATGGGCCTGACCGGGGACGAGCTGAACCACGTCTACACGCAGCTCTCCAACATCTCGCTCGTGGCTCTGGACGAGCTCATGTCCGTCGACGGGGAGCGGGGAGACAAGTTGTCGCTCGTCGAAACCCTGGAGGACACCAAGACCGCCGGCCCGATGGAGTCCGTCGAGAGCGAGGAGATGAAGCACATCCTCGCCGAGTCCATCAACCGCCTCCCGGAGCGAGAGAAGATGGTCGTCACCCTCTACTACTTCGAGGGTCTCACGCTTGCCGAGATCGGCCAGGTCCTCGGGGTCACCGAGTCCCGGATCTGTCAGATGCACACCAAGGCGGTCCTCGCGCTGCGAAGTCGTATCACCGAGGCGACCGAGACCGACTGAGGCCCCAGGCGCCCCCGGGGCGCCCATGCGCTAACCTTGGCGAGCTTCACAAATTCGCACGCCCGTTCCCTCGCGCGCCCCAGGCGCGCAAGATCGGTCCCCGGACGCACTCGGGGTTGACGGGCGGAAGGAGTCCGGAACGACCAGGTGGGTCGCCGGCGTAACCGAAGGAGGGCGCAGGAACATGCCCGTCGTAACGATGCGGGAGCTGTTGGAGGCCGGGGTTCACTTCGGTCACCAGACGCGCCGTTGGAACCCCAAGATGAAGCGCTTCATCTTCGCGGAGCGCAACGGCATCTACATCCTCGATCTCCAGCAGACCATGGGGGGGATCGAGAGGTCTTACCGGTTCGTGCGCGACCTCGTAGCGGGTGGCGGCACCGTTCTCTTCGTGGCTACCAAGAAGCAACTCCAAGACGTCGTGGAGGAGCAGGCCACCAGGGCCGGGGTCTCCTACGTGAACTTCCGGTGGCTCGGCGGGATGCTCACCAACTTCCGCACGATCCACGATCGCATCAAGCGCATGAACGAGCTCGAGGAGATGGTTTCTTCCGGCGCGATCGAAGGCCTTCCCAAGAAGGAAGGCCTTCGCCTCACGCGGGAGTACGAGAAGCTCTCACGTAACCTGCGGGGCCTCAAAGACATGAACAAGGCCCCCGAGGCCGTCTACGTCCTTGACACCAAGAAGGAAGAGATCGCCGTTCGCGAGGCCAAGAAGCTCGGCATCCCCATCGTCGCGATCCTCGATACGAACAGCGATCCGGACGACGTCGACTTCGGCATCCCGGGCAACGACGACGCGATCCGTTCTGGAGCCCTCCTCTCCCGGATCATCGCCGATGCCGTCATCGAGGGTAAGCAGATGCGCGGTCCCGACGCCGGCGAGGCCGGTAAGCCCGAGGAGAAGGGGCCCAGGGAGGCTGCGCCCGAAGAGGTCCTTGTGACGGCCGCCGCGCAGCCGAAGGCGGAGTGGGAGCTGCAGCTCGAGGCCGAGGAAGCGGCCGCGACCGAGCCCACCGGCACGACCATGGACCAGACCACCGAGCCCGGCACGACGGAGGGACCCGACGAGGCCGGCGACGAGCCGGGCGACAAGTCCCACCCGCGTCCGGGCGACGCGGAGTAGGAGGGGGAGTAGATGGCAACAGCGATCAGCGCGCAGGACGTGAAGCGCCTCCGGGAGGCGACCGGCGCCGGGATGATGGATTGCAAGAAGGCTTTGGCCGAGGCCGACGGGGATTTCGATGCCGCTCTGCGATTGTTGCGCGAGCGCAACCTCGCGGCGGGCTCCAAGAAGCTGGGTCGTGTCACCAGCGAGGGCATCGTCTACACGTACCTCCACAAGCCGCAGCCCGACTATCCGCCGAAGCTGGGCGTGATGCTCGAGCTCAATTGCGAGACCGACTTCGTGGCCAAGACCGAAGCGTTCGAGCGTCTGGCGAAGGACATCGCGATGCACATCTCCTTCGCGGACCCGAGGTGGAAGGCCCGCGAGGAGGTCCCACAGAACATCGTCGACGAAGAGAGCGAGATATACGGGAAGCAGGCGAAGGATTCCGGTAAGCCGGAGAACGTCATCGAGAAGATCGTCGCCGGCAAGCTCGAGGGCTTCTATAAGGAGAACGTCTTGCTCGACCAAGAGTGGATCCAGGACAGGAGCAAGACGATCGCCACCCTCCTGGAGGAAGCCCGCGGCACGATGGGCGAGAACGTCTCCATCGGGTCGTTCTGCCGCATCCGCGTCGGCGAGAACTCGAGCCAGTAGGACGGGAGCCTTCGAGCCCATGACCGACATCCGGCCCGGCCTCAAGTACGAACGGGTGCTCCTGAAGCTGTCGGGCGAGGCCTTCGCGGACCCGCAGCACGGGTTCGGGATCGACGCTCGCATCGTCTCATCGATCGCCCGGCAGATCGCCGACGCGAAGAACATGGGGGTCCAACTCGGCATCGTCGTCGGCGGCGGCAACATCATCCGTGGACTCAGCGCCTCGGCGCAGGGAGCCGACCGCACCACTGCCGACTACATGGGGATGCTGGCGACGGTGATCAATGCCCTCGCGCTCCAGGATGCGCTCGAGACGGAAGGTGTGCAGACCCGGGTCCAGACCGCGATCTGGATGCAGGAGCTCGCGGAGCCGTACATCCGGCGCCGGGCGATGCGACATCTCGAGAAGGGGCGCGTCGTGATCTTCGCGGGAGGGACGGGCAACCCCTACTTCTCCACCGACACGACGGCCGCGCTGCGGGCGCTCGAGATCAACGCGAACGCGATCCTGAAGGGCACCCGCGTCGACGGCGTGTACGACTCCGACCCACTCGTGAACGATGATGCGCGGATGTTCCATACGTTGCCCTACATCGAGGTGCTCAACCGCGGGCTCAAGGTGATGGACTCGACGGCGATCTCCTTGTGTATGGACAACGCGCTCCCGATAATCGTCTTCAACCTCAAGCCACCGAACATCACACGCCTGCTCTCGGGCGAGGATGTCGGCACGCTCGTCCACGACGATGCCGGCGTGTCGTCCGAACAAGGGAGGATCGATGGCGGAGACTAAGGTGGAGGTGCTGCGCACCGCCGGAGACAAGATGAAGAAGGCGGTCGCCCACAACTGGGAGGAGCTGGGCTCGATCCGTTCGGGCCGAGCGAGCCCTGCCCTCCTGAACCGCATCACCGTCGATTACTACGGGACCCAAACGCCGCTCAATCAGGTCGCCAACATCTCGGTCCCCGAGCCGCGTCTCATGGTGATCGCTCCCTACGATCCCAACTCGATCAGCGGGATCGAGAAAGCGATCCAGCAATCGGATCTCGGCGTGAACCCGAACAACGACGGCAAGGTCGTCCGGCTGGCGTTCCCGGAGCTGACCGAGGATCGCCGCAAGGAGCTCGTCCGGATCGCCCACCAGCGCGCGGAAGAAGGGCGCGTTGCCATCCGCGCCGTGCGCCGCCACGCGAAGGAAGAGCTCCAACGTCTCAAGAAGGAGCACGAGATGGGCGAGGACGAGGAGCGCGGAGCGGAGGCGGATCTTCAGAAGCTCACGGATAAGTACGTCGGTGAGGTCGACGAGAACCTGCAGCGCAAAGAGGCCGAGCTCTCGGAGGTCTGAGTGGCGGAGCCCGCCGCCGACGCACCTGCATCCGGACATACCCGCTCGCTCGTCCAGGCGATCGCGACCGCCGTCGTCCTGCTCGGCCTGGTCGCTCTGTGCGCGTACCTGGGCCGGGGCGCTTTCTTCCTGCTGATCCTCGTGGTCGTCTCGACCGCGCTGTTCGAGCTGTACGACGGCCTCATCCTGGCCGGGCATCGCGTCGTGTCCGCCTTCGGCCTCGCGGCCGGCGCCGGCCTGATGGTGGGAGCCTTCGTCGAGTCCGTCGAGGTCGTGGCGGTGACGGCGGTCGTCGTGGTCCTCGGCAGCTTCGTACTCGCGCTCCGATCGCAGCGCGGGACGACGCCCGCGACCGACGTCGCGTGGACCATCCTCGGCGTCCTCTGGGTCGGGGGGGGCGGAGCCGCGGCGACCGCGATCATGATGCTCGACGACGGCTTGGCCCTGCTGATCGCGTTCATCCTGGTGACTGCGGTCGGAGACATCGGTGCCTACTTCCTGGGGGTGCGGTACGGGAGGCACAAGCTGGCGCCGTCGATATCTGCCGCCAAGTCGTGGGAAGGATTCGCAGCTCAGATCCCATCGGCGATCCTCGCCGGCGGGGCGGCGTCGATCTTCGTCGCGAGGCTGGAGCCCCTCGAGGGCCTCGGGCTCGGGCTGCTGTGCGGTCTCCTGGGGCCGGCCGGCGACCTCTCGGAGTCGCTGTTCAAGCGAGAGATCGGCATAAAGGACTCGGGCCGCTTGCTGCCGGGCCACGGCGGGGTCCTCGACCGCCTCGACGCGATCGTCTTCTGTGCCCCGGCCGCGTTCCTCTACTACCTGCTCGTGCTGCCGGCCGCCTAGGGAGGCCCTAGTCCCGCTCAGGTGCGACGATAGATAGACATGACTTCTTCCCCTCGTCCCGCGCGGATCGCGATCCTCGGCTCCACCGGCTCGATCGGGCGGCAGGCGCTGGAGGTCGTTCGGGCTCTGCCGGACCGTCTCGAGGTCGTGGCCCTGGCGGCGGGGTCGGATCGGGAGACGGTGCTGGCCCAGGCTCAGGACCTCGGCGTCGAGGTCGTGGGCATCGGCGAAGCCGACGCCGTCGGCCTCGCCGGTTGGGAGCAAGCCGACGTGGTCCTCAACGCCATCGTCGGGGCCGCGGGCTTGAGAGCGTCCGTGGCCGCTCTCGAGGCCGGCAAGGTCCTCGCCCTCGCCAACAAGGAGAGCCTCGTGGCCGGGGGCGACGTCTGCGCCCGCGCCGCGGCCGAGGGTGGCGGGACGATCGTGCCGGTCGACTCGGAGCACGCCGCGTTGGCTCAGGCTCTATCCGGCGTCGATCGCGCCGCCGTGGGCCGGATCATCATCACGGCTTCGGGCGGGCCGTTCCGGGCCCGTGCCGATCTGTCGGACGTGACGCCGCAGGAGGCGCTCGCACACCCCACCTGGAGCATGGGGCCGAAGATCACGGTCGACTCGGCCACTCTGATGAACAAGGGTCTCGAGGTGATCGAAGCGCATCACCTCTTCGATCTCGCCTACGACCAGATAGACGTCGTCGTCCACCCGCAGAGCGTCGTGCACGGCATCGTCGAGCTCGTGGATGGAACCATGCTGATGCAGGCGGCCCCCACCGATATGCGCATCCCCATCCAAGCAGCGCTCACGTATCCCCACCGGCTCCGGGCGGACTGGGGCTCGTTCGATCCGGTCGCGCTCGGCAGGCTCGAGTTCGATCCGGTCGATAGGCGGCGTTTCCCCGCGCTCGACCTTGCGTACGACGCCGGGCGCCGCGGCGGCTCGTTCCCTGCGGCCTTGAACGCGGCCAACGAGGTCGCGGTCCGGGGGTTCCTGGACGGACGCCTCGGCTTCCCGGATATCTGGCGGGTCGTCGGGACCGTGCTGGACGCCCACGAAGGCACTCCGGTTCTCGACGTCGACGAGGTGATGCAGGTGGACGCCTGGGCGCGATCCCAAGCTCTGCGCGCGATCGACGAACTGGAGGTTCCCGTCTGATGGGCGCCGGCATCCTCTGGTTCATCCTGGCGATCCTTCTCGTGATCATGGTTCACGAGGCCGGTCACTTCGTCGCGGCCAAGAAGCTGGGCTTCAAAGCCACCAAGTTCTTCGTGGGATTCGGCCCCACCCTGTGGTCCTTCAAGCGAGGGGAGACCGAGTACGGCGTCAAGGCGCTCCCCCTCGGGGGGTTCGTGAAGATCGTCGGGATGAACCCGTACGAGGAAGTCCCCGCCGAAGATCGGCCGCGCGCCTATCCCAACAAGCCTCGGTGGCAGCGCGCCATCGTGATCCTGGCGGGTCCGGCGACCCATTGGCCGCTGGCCTTCCTCGTCCTCCTGATCGTCGCGATGACGATCGGTTACCCGGTCGGGGCCACGACCGAGATCAAGGCCGTCGAGACCGAGATCACGGAGGGATCGACGCCGACGCCCGCGGCGCGGGCCGGACTCCGGCCCGGCGATCGCATCGTCGAGGTCGGTGGACGCGCGGTCGACAGGTGGGACGACGTTACCGGTTACATCTCGACCCGCGGGGGCCGGGCCGCGGAGTTCACGATCGAACGCGACGGCCGCCGGCGCGAGGTAACCGCGACACTCGCGCGCGTGATCTTCGGCGAGCAGGGCGACGTCGTCGAGTACGCCCCACCGGGCACTCCCATCCGCGAGCCTCGCGAGGGGGAAGAGCTGAGCGGATTCCTCGGGATACGGCCGAAGGAACGCTTCGAGAGGCTCGGGTTCGCACAGGCGATCGGCGACTCGGGGGACAGGGTGTGGCTGGCCACGAAGGGATCCGTCATCAGCGTTGGTGAGATCTTCAAGCAGATGTTCGACGGCAGGTTCTTCTCGGCATTACGCGATGGGGGGGAGCGCGATCCAACCGAGGGACCGGTGGGCATCGTGGGTATCGGCCGTATCGCCGGCGAAACCGTCGAACGCGGCCAGTTTTACATCTTCCTTCAGCTCCTCATCAGCCTCACGGTGTTCATCGGGCTGATGAACCTCCTGCCGCTCCCGCCGCTCGACGGCGGCCACCTGGCGGTCATCGGTTACGAAACGATCACCCGGCGGTCGGTCGACATGCGCAAGCTGATCCCGATAGCCGCCGCCTTCCTGTCCTTCCTCATCGTGTTGTCCCTGGCGGCGCTGTACCTGGACATCTTCCGGCCGATCCAGATATCGCTCTGATGTACGAACGCCGCAAGACCCGCCAGATTAGCGTCGGCTCGGTCCCCGTGGGCGGCGACGCCCCCGTCTCGATCCAATCGATGACGACGACCAAGACCGATAACGTCGATGCCACCTTGATCCAGGTCCACGCACTGGCGACGCAGGGGGCCGACATCGTCCGTGTGGCGGTCCCTCACGAAGGGGACGCGAAGGCCCTGCCGATGATCGTCCGGGAGGGGGGCGTGCCGATCATCGCCGACATCCACTTCTCGGTGCGGCTCGCTCTGATGGCGATCGAGGCTGGAGTGCACGGTCTGCGTCTCAACCCCGGCAACATGCGCAACCCCAAACACATCAAAGAGGTTGCCGACGCTGCACGCGAGCGGGGGATCCCCATCCGCATCGGTGTCAACGCGGGCTCCCTCGACAAGAAGTTGGTGGCCAAGTACGGACGCCCCACGGCCGAAGCCCTCGTCGAGAGCGCCCTCTACGAGATCGGCCTCCTCGAACAGCACGGGTTCCGGGACATCAAGGTCTCGGTGAAGCATCAGAACGTCCCCGAGATGATCAACGCCTACCGACTGCTGGCGGCCGAGACCGACGTGCCCTTCCACCTGGGCGTAACCGAGGCCGGCACCCCGAAGCAGGGCGTCACCAAGTCTGCGATCGGGATCGGTACCCTGCTCGCGGAGGGGATCGGCGACACGATCCGCGTGTCGCTCACGGCCGACCCCGTCGAAGAGGTGAAGGTCGGCAAGCAGATCCTCCACGCCCTGGGGATCCGCCAGGATTCGTTCGATCTGGTCGCCTGTCCCTCCTGCGGCCGGGCGGAGCTCGACGTGTTCGAGCTTGCCAACGAGGTCGAGGAACGGATCGAGAAGATGGACCTTCCCCCGATGCAGATCGCGGTCATGGGCTGTGAGGTCAACGGTCCGGGCGAGGCTCGCGATGCGGACATCGGCATCGCCGCCGGGCCCGGCCGCGGGCTGCTCTTCGCGAAGGGCAAGCAGATCGGTTGGGTCCCCCACGACAAGCTCGTGGACGCGCTCCTGGAAGCGGCGGAGCAGGTCGCCGGCGAGATCCGGGCCGCCGGGGATGCCGACCCGGACGGCGCCGTGACGGTCCTCAAGGGAGCCGGCCGGCGCAACGCCCTGCTGTCCCTCGGCCTGCGCCCGACCGACGACTAGGCCGCCCGGCCCCAACCGCTCCACCGTCCGCCAAACGCCCCCCGGGCTCGGACCCGCCCCGCGCCGGCCCTCGAGCCCGCCCGGCCCTGTGATTAATGTCTTGCATTGTCAACTTCTGTTAATTACTGTTATTGGTGTGTTGCTCGAACTGCTAGGGGAGCAGCGACCGACACGGGAGGCGGGGAGTGGAAACGGCGCGGGTCGTGAAGCTGGAGCGGATCCTGGTCGTCGACGACCAGGCGGCCAACATCGTGCTCCTGCGCAGCCTGCTCGACGACGAGGGCTACGTGAACGTCGTCTCCACCACCGACCCCCGCGAGGTGGGCCCGATCCTCGAGGGCCTGGGCCCCGACCTGATCCTCCTGGATCTCCACATGCCCCACCGGGACGGCATCGACCTGGTGGAAGAGATCCGGAACCACCTCTCCGCCGACGAATACCTGCCGGTCGTGATCCTCAGCTCGGACGACTCGCCCGATGCGCGCCGCCGTGCGCTCGCCGCCGGCGCCACGGATTTCTTGCGCAAGCCCGTCAACGAGGAGGAGCTTCTGCTCCGGATCCGCTCGTGGCTCGAGACGCGTTTCGTGTACCTGGCTCTCCAGGACCACAACGAGTTGCTCGAATCCCGGGTCCTCGAACGCACGTCGCAGTTGGAACAGGCCAAGTCCGAGCTGCTGGAGAGGCTCGCCCTGGCCGCCGAGTATCGCGACGACGTGACCGGCCGCCACATCCACCGCGTGAGCCGCAGCTCCGCCCTGGTCGCATCCGCCCTTGGGTGGGAGGAGGCCGACGTCGATCTCATGGCCCGCGCCGCGGCGTTGCACGACGTCGGCAAGATCGGCATCCCCGACAAGATCCTGTTGAAGCCCACGAAGCTGACCGCCGGCGAGTTCGAGCTGATGAAGCGTCACACCACGATCGGGGGCCGCATCATGTCCGGTTCGTCGGCCCCCAGCCTCCGGCTGGCCGAGGAGATCGCGCTGAGCCACCATGAACGCTGGGACGGACGCGGCTACAACGGGCTGAGCCGGGAGGCCATCCCGCTCTCGGGCCGGATCGTCGCGATCGCCGATGTCTACGACGCCCTCGTGCACGACCGTCCCTACAAGAAGGCCTGGGGTCGGGAGCGCGCTCTGGAGGAGGTCTCCCGGCAGCGCGGCCACCAATTCGATCCCGATGTCGTCGATGCTTTCCTCCACGTACAGGCGCATCCGGCGACGATCGAGCCGGACACGATCCGCCTCCCCGCCTGACCGGCGCGCTAGGGTTCGTCGGCGACGAGGAGGAGCCCATCGCCACGATCCCATCGGTCCGCGGCAACGCCATCATCGAAGCCATCTCGCCCCTGACCGCGATCGAACGCGTCCGCTCGGCCTTCGTCTCGCACCACCGCGGGTCGTGGGAGATGCCGTCGAAGGTCTACCTGCCGAGTCCGCCGCACGGGGACTTCCGCGCCATGCCGGCGCGCGGCGATGGGATCGCGTTGCTCAAGTGGGTGACCTCGTTCCCATCCAACTCGCGCAAGGGACTACCGGTGGTGATGGCCACGATCCTGCTGAACGATGCCGAGGACGGCCGGCCGCTGGCGATCATCGACGGTGGGGCGGTCACCGCGCTTCGCACCGGTGCCGCCGCGGCCGTGGCGTCGGCGGCCCTCGCGTTTCCCGGGGAGGTCACCGCGGGGGTGATCGGCTGCGGTCTCCACGGGATGTGGGCGACCCGATGCCTCAGGGCCGCGGGCTACGAGAGCGGGGTCTGCTTCGACCTCGATCCCGCCGCGGCCGAGCGGGTGGCCGACGACGTCGGGTGGAGCGCCGGACCGCTCGAGATGGCGCTGGGCTGCGACGTGGTGACCACGGTGACGCCCGGGCACGAGCCCGTCGTGACGACCGCCCACCTGGCTCCCGGCCGCCACTTCAACGCGCTGGGCGCCGACGGTCCCGGCAAGGCCGAGTTCGAGCCCGAGGCGGTCGCCGGTTGCAGGCTCTTCTGCGACGAATGGGACCAGGCCAGCCACGGGGGGGAGCTCACGCGCGCCGTCGCCGACGGCCTCGTCCACCGCGATCGCGTGACGGACATCGGGGCGGTGCTCACGGGACAGGCGCCGGGACGCGAGACCGCCGCGGACATCACCCTGTTCGATTCGACCGGGCTGGCGATCCAGGACCTGGCCATCGCGCTTGCCGTCCTCGACGGCGTCCGGGACGGGTCCATCGAGTCGACCGCGGTGGAGTTATAGCGTCAGCGGCCCGCGTTCGGCCTCTTGCCGTGGTTGGCCTTGTTCTTCTTGCGGGCGCGGCGCCTGCGAGCCTTCTTCGCCATGAGATCCTTTCGCGGTCGGTAGGGGATCCATGGTACGGGCCCGCTCGGGGGGACTGCTCGCGCCCTTGTGCTAAAATCACAAAACACGCCTTGACCTGCAGCTTCGCGTTCTCGAGGCGGCCGGGACTGGATGACGAACGAAGCCCCTGTTGCCAGGGGCTTCACTTTTGAGGGAGGTGCGATGGGGGCGCTCGAAGAGGTGCGAGACCTCGCCGAGGCCATCGCCCGCCGTCGCTCCCTCACGCTGTGGGACGTCGAGATGGGCGGGCGGCCGGGCCGCTCGGTCGTGAGGGTCTACGTGGATGCCGAGGAGGGCGTGGACCTCGACACGGTCGCGGAGGTCTCCGAGGAGATCTCGCGCGGTCTCGATCTGCGGGATCCGATCGACGGTCGTTACACGCTCGAGGTGTCTTCGCCGGGACTGGAACGGACGCTTCGTTCCCGGGAGCACTTCGAGTCGAGCACCGGCAGGACGGTGATCATGAAGACCGTCGAGCCACTGGTGGGCGGCTCACACCGGGTCGAGGGCCGGATAGCCGGCACCACGGACACCGGGCTTCGCCTGGCGTTGGACGGCGGGGAGATCGAGGTGCCGTTCGAGGCGATCCGGTCGGCCCGCACCGTGTTCGAGTGGAAGTGAGAAGGAGCTAAGGATGCAGATACCCATCGAGTCGCTTCGTGAGCTCGAACGCGAGCGCGGCATCTCGCTGGGCACGCTGATCGATGCCATCGAGAAGGCGCTCGCCCAGGCCTACCTCCGCATGACCAACTCGGACCCGGACATCCGTCGAGCGCGCGCGGAGATCGACGAGGAGGGCAACGTCACCGTTTACGCCCAGGACATCGAGCTGGACGAAGAGGGCGAGGGGTACACGGTCCTCAAGGAGTGGGAGGACACTCCTTCCGACTTCGGTCGCATCGCCGCTCAGACGGCGAAGCAGGTGATGCTGCAAGGCCTCCGCGATGCGGAGCGGGACATCACCTTCGGCGAGTACTCGGGGCGCGAGGGCGACATCGTTACGGGCATCGTGCAACAACACGACCACCGCTACACGATCCTCGACCTGGGCAAGACGGAGGCCCTCATGCCCCCGAGCGAGCAGATCCCCCACGAGCGCTACGAGCACGGCATGCGCCTGAAGGCGTACATCGTCGAGGTTCGAAAGAGCTCGCGCGGACCGCAGATCATCGTCTCCAGGACCCATCCGGGGCTCATCAAGCGGCTGTTCGAGCTCGAGGTTCCCGAGATCCTCGACGGCATCGTCGAGATCAAGCAAGTCGCGAGAGAACCCGGGCATCGCAGCAAGATCGCGGTGTCGTCCAACGATCGAAACGTCGACCCCGTGGGTGCCTGCGTCGGATCGAAGGGCTCCCGCGTACGCATGGTGATGAACGAGCTGCGCGGAGAGAAGATCGACATCGTCCCGTGGAGCGACGACGTGCAGGACTTCGTCGGCAACGCCCTCAGCCCCGCCAAGGTCAAAGAGGTCCGCCTCCAGGACGAGGGCCAGACCGCCCTCGTTATCGTGCCCGACTACCAGCTGAGCCTCGCCATCGGCAAGGAGGGCCAGAACGCCCGGCTCGCCGCGCGCCTTACGGGATTGCGCGTGGACATCAAGTCCGAGTCGCAGCTGAAGACCGCGGTGGTCCCGGAGGCTGCACCCGTCGCCGAGGAGGGTCCCGTCGACGCCCAGCCGGCCGCGGCCGTGTCGTCCAAGGCCGAGGGTTCTTCCGGCGAGGAGGGCTGAGCCGCGCTCTAGGAAAAGGCGGCGGAATAAGATTGGACGAGGGTCCGATCCGGAGCTGCGTCGGGTGCCGCACGAGGCGGCCGAAGGCACATCTGATCCGGGTCGCCCTGGGTGCCGGCAGGGGCGCCTACCTGTGCTTCGATCCCCGCTGTGTCCGGCGGGCGCTCAAGACGGGATCGCTCGGCCGGGCGCTGCGTTCGCAGGGGCCCCTGCCTCCCGAGCTCGGCGACAGATTGCTGACGATCGCTAACGAAAGAAGAAGAGATGGCCAAACCGAGGGTGCATGAGGTGGCGAAGGAGCTTGGGCTGACGTCCAAGGAAGTCCTCGCGCACCTCGAGAAGATCGGGGAGCCGGCCAAGAGCCACTCATCCACGATCGAGGAGTCGCTCGCCGAGCGGGTGAAGACCGAGCTCAGCGGCAACGGTGCCGCGACCAAGAAGGGCGCGAAGGCCAAGAGCAAGCCCAAGACCACGGGCAAGGCGGCGCCAAAAGCGAAGGCGCCCGTGAAACCCGCGGCCGAGACTCCGGCGAAGGCGAGACCGTCCGACACGCCGAGTCCGGCGAAGCCGGCCGCGTCCCCCAAGCCCGAAGGCGCCTCCAAGCCGCCGCCGTCCGCCGTCGAACCGGCCGCCGTCGAACCGGTGGAACGGGGGGCCCCGGGCGAGCCCGCCGCCGCGCCCGCGGCCGGGGGGGCGATCAAGGTCCACCGCGGCATCACGGTTCAGGAGTTCGCCGAGAAGGTCGACCGGAGTCCCGCCGAGATCGTCAAGACGTTGCTGGGCCTCGGCGAGATGGTCACCGTCACCCAGTCCATGAGCGACGACGCCGTCCTGCTCGTAGCCGAGGAGCTCGGCGTCGAGGTGGAGGTGGTGGATCCCGCCGAGGAGGAGTCCCTTTCGGAGGCGATCGCCGAGGAAGCGGAGGACGAAGGCTCACTCGTGCCCCGGCCCCCCGTCGTGACCGTCATGGGTCACGTCGACCACGGTAAGACGTCGATCCTCGATGCGATCAGGCGCACCGACGTCGCCGCCGGGGAAGCCGGCGGCATCACCCAGCACATCGGCGCGTATCAGGTGCACGTCTCCGACCGGGCCGTCACCTTCATCGACACCCCGGGTCACGAAGCGTTCACCGCGATGCGTGCTCGAGGCGCCCAGGTCACCGACATCGCCGTGCTGGTCGTGGCGGCGGATGACGGCGTGATGCCGCAGACCGTAGAGGCGATCGATCACGCGAAGGCTGCCGCCGTACCCATCGTGGTCGCCGTCAACAAGGTCGACAAGCCGGAAGCCGACCCGACGCGCGTTCGCCAGCAGCTCTCCGACTACGATCTGCTGCCGGAAGAGTGGGGCGGGGACACGATCTACGTGGACGTCAGCGCCAAGCAACGGCAGAACCTCGACGGATTGCTCGAGATGATCCTGCTGACCGCCGACGTGCAACTCGACCTCAAGGCGAATCCCGACGCGAACGCGCGCGGCGTCGTGATCGAAGCCCATCTCGACAGGGGGCGGGGTCCCGTCGCGACGATCCTCGTGAAGCGCGGGACGCTGCACAAGGGCGACGCGCTGGTCGCCGGGTCGGCGTGGGGACGGGTGCGCGCGATGCAGGACGAGCGGGGCAACGACATCGAGGAAGCGGAGCCCGGCCAGCCCGTGCTCGTGCTGGGATGGCAGTCATTGCCGGCGGCGGGCGACGATTTCCGTGCCCTCGACGATGAGAAGGAAGCCCGCTCGATCGCGTCGGAACGGGAGCAGCACCGTCGCGCCGCCGAACTCGTCGCTCAGCGGAAGGTCGTGTCTCTCGTCACGTTCATGCGTGAGGCGCGCGAGGGAGAGGTTCCCACCCTGAACCTGATCCTGAAGGCGGACACGCAAGGTTCGGTCGAGGCCCTCGAGGATCAGTTGCAGAAGATGGACCAGTCCCTCGTCAAGATCGAAGTCATCCGGCGAGGCGCCGGGGGCATCACCGAGAACGATGTGACGCTTGCTCAGGCATCCGGCGCGGTCATCATCGGCTTCAACGTCGTTCCCAACTCTCAAGCGCGTGGTCTGGCGGAGACCGAAGGCGTCGACATCCGCACGTACCGCGTGATCTACCAGGCCGTCCAGGAGATCGAGGCCGCGGCCAAGGGGCTTCTGGGCCCCGAGCTGCGCGAGGCTCCGCTGGGCCAGGCCGAGGTCCGCGCGACGTTCCGGGTCCCCAAACTGGGCGTCATCGCCGGTTGCATGGTTCTGGATGGGGTGGTCCGACGCAACTCGAAGGCACGGCTCGTCCGGGACGGCACGGTCGTGTACGAGACCACGATCGCATCCCTCCGCCGTTTCAAGGACGACGCGCGGGAGGTCGCCGCCGGATACGAATGCGGGATCGGGCTCGACGGCTTCCAGGACATCAAGGAAGGGGACCTGATCCAGGCCTTCGAGATCCAAGAGGTCGCCCGCTGATCCTCGGAGCCTTCTTCCACTTCGCCCCTGCGACCTTCAGACTCCAACTATGACGTCGGGCTCCGACGAGCTGGTCGATCTCATCGCGTCCTCCGTGATCGGAGAGGGCGAGGCGATCGCGGGCCCGTACGGTGTCCGGCGCGTCACGTACGCTGATTACACGGCATCCGGGCGATCTCTTTCGTTCATCGAGGACTACATCCGCAACGTGGTTCTGCCGCTCTACGCGAACACGCACACGGAGAGCTCGGGAACCGGCCTCCAGACCACGCGCTTCCGGGAGGAGGCCCGCGACATCATCCGGGACGCCGTGGGGGGCGACCCCGACGACGTCGTGGTCTTCTGTGGGTCGGGCTCGACCGGAGCGGTCGACAAGATGCTGCGGATCTTGAACCTCGCGCTGCCGGCGGATCTGAACGACCGTTACGACCTGCTCGGCGCCATCCCCGTGTCCGAACGTCCCGTCGTGTTCATCGGCCCCTTCGAGCATCACTCGAACGAGCTCCCCTGGCGCGAGTCGATCGCCGACGTCGTGACGATCCACGAGGATGCCGACGGGCACATCTCGCTCGAGCACCTGGAAGAGGAGCTCGAGCGTTACGCCGACCGCCCACTCAAGATCGGCAGCTTCTCCGCCGCATCCAACGTCACCGGTATCGTCACCGATACGTCGGCCGTCGCGGCGTTGCTGCACCGTCACGGCGCGCTGTCGTTCTGGGATTTTGCAGCCGCCGCGCCTTACGTGGACATCGAGATGCACCCGTCCGGCGTACCGCAGGCCTACAAGGACGCGATCTTCCTCTCCCCCCACAAGCTCATAGGAGGACCGGAGACGCCCGGCGTGCTGGTCGCGCGCCGCGATCTCTTCCGAAACCGGGTCCCGACGGTCCCGGGGGGCGGCACGGTGATGTACGTGAACCCACTCGAGCACCGGTACCTCGACGATCCCGCGCACCGGGAAGAGGGCGGAACGCCATCCATAGTGGGAGCGATACGTGCGGGGCTCGTCTTCCAGCTGAAGGATCGGGTGGGCGTCGAGGCGATCCGGAAGCGCGAGGAGGACCTGATCCGCCGGGCGATCGACGCGTGGAGCTCCAATCCGAACATCGAGATCCTCGGAAACACGAGCGCGGAGCGTCTCTCGATCGTGTCCTTCGTCGTCCGGCACGAAGGAACCCGTTACCTTCACCACAACTTCGTGGTGGCCTTGCTGAACGATCTCTTCGGGATCCAATCCCGGGGCGGGTGTTCGTGTGCCGGCCCTTACGGACATCGTTTGCTGGGCATAGACCTGGATCGATCACACGAGTTCGAACGGGAGATCGCACGCGGGTGCGAGGGCATCAAACCGGGATGGATCCGCGTGAACTTCAACTACTTCATCTCCGAGACCGTGTTCAGGTTCATCCTCGACGCGGTGGACTTCGTCGCCACCCACGGCCACGAGCTCCTTCCCGACTACGCGTTCGATCCGCCGACGGGCCTGTGGCGCAACGTGCGCGGCTTGCCCGAGCCCCCGATGAGCCTTCACGAGATCTCCTACGAAGGTGGCGTCCTGAGCCACGTCGACCGACGACACGTACAGCCGGAGGATCGCCTCACCGAGTACTTCGATGAAGCCACGGTGATCGTCGAGAAGGCTCGCGGCGTCGCGGGAGAGGCTCCGGACTGGCAGGCGACCGAAGACTTCGAGCACCTGCGTTGGTTCCCGCTCCCGAACGAGGTCTCCGGCTCCTCGTAACACCCGGCGCTCCCTGCCCCGGCTACCTTGGAGGCATGAAGGAACCACCGGCGTTGTCCTGGCAACCCTCGTTGTTCGATGTGAGCGAGGTGTCTTTCGACCGCGCACGAGACGCGCGTCGACGAGACCTAGATCGAGAGCATGTCTTTCACCGGAACCCCTCTTCCATCCTCCACCCTAGGATAGGTGGATGTTCGTAGGAGTCGCTCGGTTCGACCTGCACATCCCTCACAGCGGCTCTCTCAAGGCCAAGCGTGCCGTGCTGCGTCCGGTGGTCGAGAGGATGCGTAACAGGCTTCACGTTTCGGTGGCGGAGGTAGACCATCAGGATCTCTGGCAGCGGGCCGCGGTCGGGGTCACCTGCGTGGGTAGCTCGATCGACCGGTGTCGCAAGCAGCTGCAGGAGGTGGAGAAGGTCATGGGCCTTGCGGCGCTCGAGGGGGCCGAGGTCACCGAGAGATCGATCAAGGTCGTGAACATGGACGACCTATGAGCCAGCGGACGGAGAAGATCGAGCGTCTGGCGCGCCAGGTCCTGGGTGAGGCGATCCAGGATCTCAAGGACCCCCGAGTGGGGTTCGCGACCGTCACCCGGGTGCGCGTCAGCGGGGACCTGCGTCATGCACTCGTCTGGGTGAGCGTGTTAGGGAACGACGAAGAGCAGGAGTCGACGCTCGCCGGTCTACGGAGCGCGTCGCCGCGCCTTCGGAGCGAGCTCGGGAGCCAGGTCCGCATGAGATACCTGCCCGAGCTCAAGTTCGAACTCGATCGCGGAGCGGAAGACGCGGAGAATCTCGAGCGCATCTTCCAGGAGCTCCACGCGGCCGAAGCGGCGCCGGGAGGCCCGGACGATGGCGGCGAAGGATCGATCCCCGGATGAGGGATAGGGCCAAGGACTGGGATGCGACGGTGAAGGCGCTCATAGATGCGGACGAGCTCACGGTTGCGTGCCACATCAACCCCGATGGAGACGCTCTGGGTTCGGTGCTCGCTCTCACCCTCGGTCTCCGCCGGTTGGGCAAGGCGGTCCATCCGACCTGGGGCCAAACGCCTCCGAAGGTCCCGGCTCAGTTCGCCTCCATGCCGGGCGCGGACGGGTTCGTGTCACCCGCCGACGTGCCCGCGACCCCCACGTTCGTAGCTCTCGATTGTGGGGCCGCGGACCGTCTCGGATCGCTGGAGAAGAGGGCCGCCGATGCCCGGACCCTCATCAACATCGACCACCATCGCGGTAACCCGGAGTTCGGCGCGCTGAACGTCGTGATCACCGACGCTTCGTCCACAGCCGAGGTCGTAGCAGGGCTGCTCCGAGACGCCGGCGTGACCCTCGATCGAGACATCGCGACCTGCCTGTGGATCGGCCTCGTCACCGACACGGGGCGTTTCCAGTACTCGAACTCCTCGCCGTCGACGTTGCGACTGGCGGCCGATCTCGTCGAGCTGGACGTTCCCGTCGCAGAGATAGCCCATGAGGTCTTCGAATCGTCGCCCTTCGACTACCTGAAACTCGTGGGCCGCGTCCTCGAACGCGCGCGGCTCGAGGAGCGCGCTCGTTTCGTCCATAGTTGGGTGACGTTGGTCGACATGATCGAGACCGGAGTGGCTCGCGATGAGATGGACACGTTGATCGACCTCATCCGGTCAACGCGCGCCGCGACGGTCGCCGCACTCTTCAAGGAGGAAGACGACGGAACGTGGCGGGTAAGCCTGCGGTCGCGCGGGCCGAACGTGGGAGAGATAGCGCGCTCCTACGGTGGGGGCGGTCACGACCTGGCAGCAGGTTTCAACGTTCCGGACCGGGAGCGGGCCGTCGGCGAGATCACGGAGAGACTGTCGGCGTGACCGATGGCGTGATCGTCGTGGACAAGCCACCGGGCATGACTTCGCACGACGTGGTGGACGAGATACGGCGGCGATTCAAGACCAAGAGGGTCGGGCACGCCGGAACGCTCGACCCCGACGCGACCGGCGTGCTCGTGCTGGCCCTCGGGAAGGCCACGAAGCTCCTCCCCTATGCGGCCGCTTCGGACAAGTCGTACGCGGCCGAGGCCCGTTTCGGGGTCACCACGTCGACGCAGGATGCATCGGGAGAAGTGTCGGAACGCAAGGATGCGTCGTCGCTCACGTCGGACGACATCGCGCGTGCCCTGGAGGCTTTCCGGGGCGACCTAGAGCAGGTTCCCCCGATGGTGTCCGCAGTCAGGGTGGGCGGCGAGCGTCTCTACGAGAAGGCGCGGCGTGGAGAGGAGGTCGAACGCGAAGCTCGCAAGGTCTACGTGACGCGCTTCGACATCATCGACTTCACGGGGGGAGAGGAGGCCGAGGCGTCGTTCGAGATCACGTGCTCGGCTGGTACCTACGTCCGCACGCTGATACACGACCTGGGGGTGGCGGTCGGAACCGGTGCCCACATGACGTCCCTTCGTCGCACGCGTGCGAGCGGTTTCTCCGACGCGGATTCCGTGCCGCTGGCCGCCGTCGAACGCACCAGCTTGCGGCCGGCCCTCGAGATCGTGCGGGCACTGGCGCGCCTGGATGCATCCGATGAGATAGCGACGCTCGTGGCCGACGGGCGGTCGCTCGGTGCTCCGCAGGAACCCGATCTCCACGAAGGACAACCAGTGGCGATCGTCCGGGACTCGGACGTCCTGGCGATCTACGAGCGACGCGGCCACGAGCTGCGCGCGAAGCGGGTGATCCCCCGGTGAAAGAGTTGGTGGGTCTGAAGTCGCTGGAGCGTTCCGGATCCGGTGCCACGGTGACGATCGGTACGTTCGACGGCGTCCACATCGGCCACCGGGCTTTGATGGCTCGTACCGTGCAGCGAGCCCGTGAGAACGGGACCGCGGCGGTGGCCGTGACGTGGGACCGCCACCCCATGCAGACACTTCGGCCGGACCGCGTCCCACCCTTGCTCTCGGCCCAGCACCGCAAGATGGAGCTGCTGCGCGAGACGGACCTCGATGTCGTCGTCGTTCTCCCCTTCGACGACGATCTGTCGAGCTGGGCCCCCGAGCGGTTCGTGGCGGACATCCTCGTGGACGGCGTGGGCGCGCGTCACGTCGTCGTGGGGGAGGGATGGCGCTTCGGGCACAAGGCGGCCGGCGACACCGATCTCCTGACGAAGCTGGGCGCGGGATCGGGCTTCACCGTGGAACCACTGCCCCTGGCCGAGGCGGAAGGGGGCCCGGTCTCCAGCACGCGCATCCGTCAAGCGGTGGCCGCGGGGGACCTGCACCTCGTGCGCTCGCTGCTGGGACGACCGTTCGACATCGACGGCGAGGTGATCCCCGGGGAGGACCGGGGTACGTCCCTCGGCTATCCGACCGCGAACATCGATCCGGACGGAGCACTCGCGCTACCCCCACAGGGCATCTACGCGGGCCGGGGCCGGGCCCACGACGGCTTCTATCCCGCCGCCATCGACGTCGGCGTCAACCCGACCTTCGGTGGCGATCCGGAACGGACCCCGCTGCGCATCGAGCCCTATCTGCTGGACTTCGAGGGCGATCTCTACGGCCGGGTGTTGCGGGTCGAGTTCTGGTCCCGCCTCCGGGACGAGCTTAGGTTCGCCTCGGTCGGAGATCTGGTGGCGCAGATGAAGAAGGACGTGGACGACACCCGCCGCATCGTCGGCGAGACGGGCTCAGCCTGAATCGGCAAGCCGGAACCGACGCGGCAACCGTTGCAGGTAGACATGCCCGTTCTCGCTCGCGGTGGGTCGCTTGCCGAACAGCAACGCATCGGTACCGAACGTCACCGAACGGCCGTCGCCGGAGATCGTTCCGGGGTAGATGTTGGCGGCACGTGCAGGAAGTCCACGCGCGGTTCGATGCACCAACATGGTGACGTCCGTCTCGCGATCGTGGACGAAGACGTCCTCATCCGTCCCCTGCGGGTCGTCGCGATCCTCTATCTCCAGACCCGGGGCTCCCGATACGAACGACACGTAGCGACCGTCGAAGGACAGCGACGGTGAATGGCTCGCGATGAAGGTGAAGCATTGTCCGTTGTTTCCGCACTCCCTGCTGTCGGGGTATGCGTCGCCCCCGCCGGAGGGTTCGCTCACGCGCTCGATCGTCCCGCTCGCCAGGTCGCGCACGTAGACGTCGACGTTGTCGTTCTGGTCTTCGGGGACCAAACCGTTGGCGTGGGTCGCGAAAGCGACTACGTCTCCGTCGCCCGACAGAGCGACGGAGTCCGCACCATCCCGGAAGCTACCGCCCGACTCCTCGTACTCGAAGGGAACGAGTTGATCGCCTTCCGACGTCAGGCTGACGCGCTCCACTCCGTGCCCGCGCTCCCAGACGAAGACGTCCTGCGCGCGGTTGGTGTCATCGGGCACCAGGTCGGAGGCATCGGACGCGAACGCGATCGTCGATCCGTCGTCGGAGATCTGGAGAGACTCGATCCCGCCGCGCCGCCGACCCTCGAGCCCCCTGCTGATGAGGGCGATCCGTCCGGTCCGCCGGTCCTTCAGGTAGACGTCCATCGCGTGCGTTGACCCTTCGACCAGGTTGCCGGCTCTGCTGGCGAATGCGACGAAGCGTCCATCGCCGGAGATGCTCGGGTACCGGCTATCCCCGTTCGCCTGGAGCCCCTCACCGTTGGTGCTGACCATGCGCAACGAGCCGTGCGCGTGGTCGTAGACGAAGACGTCCCCCTTCCGATTCGTGTCGTTCGGCACCAGGTATGGGGAGTTGGAGACGAAAGCGATGTGGCGACCGGCGGCGGATACCGAAGGGGACCCGGAGCCCAGCTCGTGCATCTGCTGGTCCGCGCGGGTACCGGGAGCCGGTTGATCCCCCGTGTACCAGACATCGATCCTCCGGCTGACGCTGCGTTCCATGTCCCGCAGGTACACGCCCTCAGGACCATCCTTGACCGAGGCCACGAAGGCAACCAACCGGCCACTCCGGTCGACGTCGCTGCCGGTGTTGTACGAGGACCGGTGATCCCACTCCTTGATGCTCACCACTTCCGCGGCGGGCCCCTCCCACACCACCTCCGGCCGGAGGGAAGGTTCTTCGCAACCGGGCAGAACGAGCACGCCGAACGCCAGAACCGCACCGAGCCACGGATGCCGATCCTCCATGACGTCAGTTAACCCTTAGTCTCGGGGTTATGAAATACCGCAGCCTCGGTGGCTCCGGATGCCGCGTGAGCGAGATCGCCCTCGGCAACTGGGAGACCCACGGCCAGCAGATCGACAACGACGCGGCGCGAGCCTGCGTCGAGGCGGCGATCGACAACGGCATCAACTTCTTCGACACCGCCGACGTCTACGCTCGCGGGCGGGCCGAGCAGGTCCTCGGCGAGATCGTGAAGGGTCGCGCTCGCTCCGATCTCGTCATAGCGACCAAGTGCTTCTGGTCCACGGGCCCCGGTCCCAACGACCGGGGGTTGTCCCGGAAGCACGTCATGGAGGCGTGCGAGGCGTCGCTCAACCGGCTGCAGATGGACTACGTCGACCTCTATCAGGCTCACCGGTACGACATCCACACGCCGCTCGAGGAAACGATGCGGGCCTGGAACGACCTCGTAACGCAGGGCAAGGCGCTCTACATCGGCGTCAGCGAGTGGACCGCGGAGCAGATGACCGAGGCGCAGGCGATCGCCGGCGACATGGGCTTCAACCGGATCATCACGAACCAGCCGCAGTACTCGATGCTGTGGCGGGTCCCCGAGGAGAGCGTCATCCCGATGTCACGCGGGAGCGGCATAGGTCAGATCGTGTGGTCCCCGCTCGCGATGGGGGTGCTCACCGGCAAGTACGAGCCCGGCCGGCAGCCTCCGAGGGACAGCCGGGCGGCCCAGGGCGGCGCCGTCGGCAGCCACTTCATGAAGGACGAGACCCTCGAGGCCGTTCAGAGGCTGCGCCCCATCGCCGACGAGGTCGGCCTGTCGATGGCCAACCTCGCCCTCGCCTGGGTCCTCCAGAACGACAACGTCTCGGCCGCCATCATGGGAGCGAGCCGGCCGGAGCAGGTACACGAGAACGTGAAGGCCTCGGGCGTCCGCCTGGACGACGAGCTGATGGGCCGGATCGACGAGGCCCTGAAGGGGGTCATCGTGCGGGATGTGGAGCGCGACCTCGACGATGCGGACCGCGACGACGACTAGGGCCCGCCGATTACAGGCCCCGCGAGCGCCCTACCTGCTAAGATGAGTCGTCCCGCACCCGTTCCCGGGCCGCGGACGACACACCTCTAGGAAGGACGGAACGAAGCGCGTATGGGTCTGACCAAGGAAGCCAAGCAAGAGCTCATCGGCGAGCACAAGCGTGCCGAAACCGATACGGGCTCGCCCGAGGTCCAGATCTCGCTGCTCTCCCGCCGCATCTCCGAACTCACCGAGCACCTCAAGACCCACCCCAAGGACCATCATTCCCGCCGCGGCCTCCTCAGGATGGTCGGCCGGCGCCGTCGTCTGCTCTCGTACCTACAGAGGGAAGACATCGACCGTTACCGCGCCGTCATCGGCAAGCTCGGTCTGCGCCGGTAGAGGTTGGTCGACGAAAGGGGGCGCCGCCGATACCCAGTAAGTAGTTGGTAAGGAAGGAGAGGGCCGGCGCCGGGTTCCATCCGGGGGTCGGTAATCAGTTGCAGCTCGGTTCCTCGGAGCAGGGCTACAACTGAGGATCGACCCGTCTGGCACCTCTCCTGCCCAGGCCGGGCCACGTGGGCGATCGTCCACGGAGCCGTCCCGGCTTCACGAGCAAGGAGGGACCACCTTCATGGCAGATAGACCAGAACCAAAGGTCGTCGAGCGCAAGATCGGCGACAAGATATTCAGGCTGGAGACCGGCAAGCTCGCCGGCCTGGCCGGGGGAGCCGTAGTAGCGACCCTGGGCGAGACGAGCGTTCTCGCCACCGCAACGTCGAGCGCGCCGCGCGGCGAAGGCGACTTCTTCCCCTTGACCGTCGACGTCGAGGAGCGCTTCTACGCCGCGGGCCGCATCCCCGGGAGCTTCTTCCGGCGTGAGGGCCGGGCGACGGAGAAGGCGACGCTACTGGCGCGCCTGATCGACCGCCCGTTGCGCCCGAGCTTCCCGGACGGGTTCCGCAACGAGGTCCACGTCGTCATCACCTCGTTGTCCGTCGATGGCTCGAACCCGTTGGACATCCTGGCGGTGAACGCGGCGAGCGCCGCGGTGGCGATCTCGGACATGCCGTACGACCGGCCGGTGGGTTGCGTGCGCGTCAGCCACGTGAACGGCGAGTGGTCGATCAACCCGACCTACGAAGAGGAAGAGGACGCGACCATCGAGCTCGTCGTCGCCGGGCGTCAGGGCCCCTCGGGCGAGGTCGACATCATGATGATCGAGGCGGGCGGTTCGCCCCGTCTGTTCGAGCTCATCGAGGAGGGAGCAACCGCCCCGAACGAGGAGCTCCTCGCCGACGGGATCGAGCTCTCCAAGCAGTTCATCGGCGAGCAGATCGCGCTCCAGCAGGAGCTCGTCGACGTGGCCGGCAAGGAGAAGGCCCGGGTCGGTACCGACCAGTACCCGATCCTCACCGACTACGCCGAAGAAGTGTTCGAGGCCGTACGGGCCGAGGCCGAAAGCGCGCTCCGTGAGGCGATCGCCATCACCACCAAGGCCGACCGTCGCGCGCGCCTCGCGGAGATCGGCAAGGAGGTTGGCGAGAAGCTCGCCGATCGGTTCCCCGACCGGGCCGGCGAGATATCCAACGCGATCCGCTCCCTGACCAAGAAACTCGTACGCAAGCGCGTGATCGACGAGGGCGTGCGGCTCGACGGCCGCGCCCCCGACCAGGTCCGTCCCATCTGGACCGAGGTCGGCGCGATCCACCGCGTCCACGGCTCGGGCATCTTCACCCGAGGCGAGACCCAGGCCCTGTCGATCGCGACGGTCGGCATGCGGCGCATGGAAGCGATGGTCGACGACCTATCTCCGGACGAGTCGAAACGCTACATGCATCACTACAACTTCCCGCCGTACTCGACCGGAGAGGCCGGATTCATGCGGGGGCCGAAGCGACGCGAGATCGGCCACGGCGCACTGTCGGAGAAGGCCATCCTTCCCGCGATC
>WHSQ01000320.1:0-215 GCA_009380005.1 Actinomycetota bacterium
ACTCACGCAGCTTCACCTCCTGTTCTGCTGGGCGCACGGAAGGCGTTCAGTGGTGCTTTCCAGCGCATGGTCCAGCGTTTGCGGCCGGCTCCGGTGGGGTCGAGGCTCATCAGGGCCATGTAGACGCATTTGAGGGCGGCGGCCTCGTTGGGGAAGTGGCCGCGGGCGCGTACGGCTTTGCGGATGCGGGCGTTGACGGATTCGATGGCGTTGGT
>WHSQ01000320.1:225-697 GCA_009380005.1 Actinomycetota bacterium
CTCGCGGATCTCGACGTCGAAGGCGAGGAAGGGCACGAACTCGGCCCAGGCGTCCTCCCACAACCTGACGATGGCCGGGTACTTGGTGCCCCAGGCTTCCTGGAACTCGCTGAACCGCTCGGCTGCGGCGGCCTCGTTGGGGGCGGTGTAGACCGGCTTGAGTGCCTTGGCGATCTTGTCCCAGTTCTGCCGGGCGGCATAGCGGATGCTGTTGCGCAGTAGGTGCACGGATGAGGTCTGCACGATCGTCTGGGGCCACACGGTCCGTCTCCACGGCCTCGGGCAGGCCCTTCAGCCCGTCGCAGACCAGCATCAGCACATCCGCTACGCCGCGGTTCTTGAGTTCGGTGAACACGCCCAGCCAGTACTTCGCGCCCTCGCCGCCGTCGCCGGCCCCGATACCGAGGATGTCGCGATGCCCGTCGACGGTGACGGCCATGACCACGTAGATCGGCCGGTTCGCGACCTGCCC
>WHSQ01000320.1:707-942 GCA_009380005.1 Actinomycetota bacterium
TTGGCATAGCCCAGATGTCGGTGATCTCGCCCTCCAGGGCGGACTCCAGCACCCGCTTCGTCAACTGCTGCAGCAACCCGCCCTCCCCGGCCAGCTGCAGCCCCTCCGACCGGGCCCGGTCCACCAGCATCGCGATCAACTGCTCATCCGAAGCCTCCGCAGCAGGCTCGGCCACCGGCCCCTCCACCACCGGCTCCCGCGACTCATCCACGGCATCGCTCATCAGGCGTCTCCT
>WHSQ01000321.1 GCA_009380005.1 Actinomycetota bacterium
GGTCCGGGCGCTTGGAGAAGCGGGTCGAATTCTGCGCAAGGGGGGCGTGATCGGAACCGTCACATGGGGGCCGGACCTGATCTATTCGGCCGATGAGATCTGGATGCAGGAACTAAACGCGCACGGCGCCGGCAACGTCGAAACACTGCCCTCCCACTACGACATCATGGACACCCCGAGCAAGGTCACCGCCCTTCTTGAAGCCGCGGGTTTCGCTTCGGTACGAGCCTGGGCGGCGCCGTCCTCCTACCGCCTCGAGCTCGAGCACTTCGTCGCCTGTCGGACCAGCCTCGGCCTGTTCAAGCGACGCCTTGAGACCCTGGACGCGCAGGCGCGAGCGTCGTGCGTTGGGCGCGCCGTGGCCCGCCTCGAGACCATGTCCACGGAGAACTTCCGCGACCGATCCGACGTCATCTTCGCGGTGGGTGTGACCTGAGCCGCGTCTGCCTCAGAGATGTGTTTGTGACCCCCGGCAGGAACCGAACGAAAGGGGCGCATCCCGGTCGTGCTGATGCACACCTTCATAGTTGAGTAGAACGCGGTGACGGCGTCGCAGAGCTCACGTGGCGCAGGGACTTGGACACGCCTATGCCACCGCCTGGAATCACAAGTATCGACGGACGCGGGCCGCGTAGGCGGTGAACTCCTCGCCGAATCGCTTCTCGAGATCGCGCTCTTCGCGCTGAACGACCAGGTGCGTGGCGAGTAACCCAGCGGGGAAGAGCACGAAAGGCCACACCGAATTCACTACTAGCGCTATCCCGAGATATCCGATAACCCATGCTAGATACATGGGATGCCGGCCGTGGGCATAGGGACCGTTAGTTAGAAGTTTCGGCGGGTTCGAGATGTCGATCTCCCCAACAGTCCGAACGGCCCATCCACCGAGCAAGATTGCGGCACCGAGCAGCGGCCAGCCAACGGCGTGCCGGAGCC
>WHSQ01000322.1 GCA_009380005.1 Actinomycetota bacterium
AGGCATACGGCGTGCTCTCCGCAGGTACTCGACCAAGTGGGCCGGAGGGCCTCGACAACCTCGCCACGTCTGCGGAACGGGAGGCTCCGGCATCGACCGCCGAGGGCGGCGAAGGGCCCCCCGTTCCCGGTCAATCGGGCGGTGACTGCCATCACGTCCGGACCCGGCGGCTCCCCGCAACAGCAAGCCCCTCGGGGAGGAACGCCGCGGTCGTGCTTCCGCCGCGCATGGGAGCCCGAGCTCGTGACGGGCCGGCGGTGGCTGCCTGATCCTTCCGTCGAGCTGGACCAATTCCACAAGCTGGAGCGCACAGTCCCCGTCGCTGAGGCGACGAAGGCGGTTCAGACAACCCGGATGCACGCGTTCGCCGGAAGCGACGGCGACTCGTGCGAACGAACGACAACCGTCTCGGCTCGTGCATCTCGGGTGGCGATCGAGTTTCTTTACCCCACACGCCATTTCAAATTCCACGGGACCGGGGACAACCTCCCCCAGCCCACTCGCCGGAAATTATCAGCGACCTCCTTGAGCACCAAGCGCGAGGACTTTCGGAAGAAGTCCGATCGCGCCGGGCGAGCGCGCGTGCGACCAGGTAGATGGTGGATAGGCCAGCCCGACACGTCATGGCTAGAGCCCCCCACTGGCTTGCGGCTTTGGGCGGTTGCATCCATCGGGCTAAGGCGCGCCTACATTCGCGTCGTGGACGCGCTTCGCTTCCATGAGCTGACCAAGCACTCGCCGGCCTCCGTCCGGCGAAGCGCACGCGCGCTCGACTGGTCGAACAAACCACATCCATTTAAGGAATACGTCGACCTCGAACCGATCCCCCTGCCGCCGCCGTCTTCGGACACGGCCTTCCCAGCGACCGAGGCGATCATTGGGCGTGGCCCCGATGTCGGGCGACCCCTGGATCTCCCCGAGGTCGCCCGCCTTCT
>WHSQ01000323.1 GCA_009380005.1 Actinomycetota bacterium
GGCCGATGTCGAGGTTATCGACCACTAGGGCTTCGAAGAACGCCCGGGCGTGGCGGGGAGCGTCGAAGACCAGAGTGCGGGAGGTCTCGATCTGCCGCATCGACAGCTCCCACCAATACCCGGCGTCCCGGTCCGCCGAAGTCAGCGGCAACGGAAGCTGGCTCATCCAGCGTTCGAAGAACACGTTGATGGTGCCCGAACCGAGCCGGTCACAGATCACCTGCAACCCCTCAGGATCGGTGCAGGTGGTGAACCCGTTGGACAGTTCGGTAAACCCGATCCCGGCGGCGATCGCTTGGCGTTTGGCCCACTCGTGCCCGTTCACCCACACCTTGACCGGATACGGGAAGTACGCGCACACCTTGATGAACGCCGGACCGAACTCGACGTCCCACAGGTAGAAGTAAAAGCACGTGACCCGACGGTCGGCCTTGGCGAACGAGAACCACGGCACCCCGTTGCCACCCTGCCGCTGGTGGGCGGCGAAGACGTTCTGGAATTCCTGCGCCACCCCGATCGCCGCCACCCCGGACCGGCCCGTCGCCGCCTGCATAGCGACGTGTCGACGCATCACGTCGATCTTGCGGTCACCCTTGCGGAAGCGGACCAGCGGGACGTGCTCGGCCTCAGCGAACGCGCTGATCGACCGCCGGAACGCGGTACCGATCTTCTCGAAGATCGCCGGCGACGGAATCGGATACCCCAGATGCCCGGTCATGAACGACACCACCTGCCCACCAACCTGCAGATTCGGCACGTAACCGTTGAGGTAGATCCGATCCAGGCACTCGACATCCAGCGCCACATGCCCAGCAAGCACATCATTCACCGTCACCGTCTCGGCCATCGCCACAGACTGCCCGCCACCACTCCACGGTCGCGTCGCAGCCTCGGTGTAAATGAGGACGGGCGTAGGTTCCCTCTCAA
>WHSQ01000324.1:0-646 GCA_009380005.1 Actinomycetota bacterium
CGAACGACAAGGCGACGCGGAAGGGACCCATGTCTCGCTTACCGTTGGAAGACCAGTTCCGCTAGCGGTGCATAACTCCATGCTGTTTCAGCGGGAAGATCTCGCCTGGCAGCGGCTGCAACATCGTTGCGGCTTACGCATGCAGTTGTAATGAATGTTGTAGCCGCCGTTTATGTGCGACGTCTGCACTCGCCGATAGTCTTGCCACCTTCGCGCGTAAACAGAACCGGGGGACCAGCATGCGCGATGACTCATCAGGCCTGGTACCGCCATTGGCCCTGTCATGGGCGGACTTGCCACGAGCATCCAACAATGGTAGGGAATGAGGTATGACCTCATAGGCAAGGCGACAGGCAAAAACCTGAGGAGGAGAATGGCTGGATCGGGGGGTGACCGCGAACGTCGTCACAGGTCTTGATAAGGGCTGTGGTATCGGAGCTCACCCTCGCTGTAGTTGTGGCTAACACCCCTGGCGTTCAAGCTGCCGGTCGCGAGGCGCTCGTCGTCACCGAAGAAGCGTCCGCGTTGCCAGATGACGATCTCAACCGGCTTCGACCTGTTTTCGTGTTCGCCGAGACCCAGCAACGTCCTCACCTGATTGAGGCTTTGGACCACGGGACAGTTTCCTGGGAAGCGATCGGCGCAA
>WHSQ01000324.1:656-926 GCA_009380005.1 Actinomycetota bacterium
CAGCGGGATCCATTCTAGAAAACAACGACGAGCTGGGCGCGCGGGCAATTGCCTACAGCGTCTTCCACAACAACTCACCGAGGTATTGGATTTCACGATCAGTCAAGTCTCCCGTCGCGTCCTTCCGATCTTCGACCCTAAAGGCATCTCCGAACGCGGGAAAGACTTGAGACCCGCCGAAATCATGGAATGACACGTCACGGCGGGGAGGATCTGGTCCACCGTGAGATGAGCGTCTGAAGGGAAAGACAACGACGTGAAGCGAGTAGC
>WHSQ01000325.1:0-220 GCA_009380005.1 Actinomycetota bacterium
AGCCTCTATGGAGGGAGCAAGAGCGCGGGCCGCAACATCAAGTGAACTCTGCAGCCTCGACACAGAAACAACGGGAGAGCCGAGCCGCTCATGTCACGGCGAAGGCCACGTCTGACACTAGGGACTTCGGTGTTTCCGCGTCAGATCTCCCCGGGGTACGGGAGGCGGCACGTGCTCACGGTTCGGTGCGGAACAGGAGAGATCCGTCTCGGCAGCCTCA
>WHSQ01000325.1:230-923 GCA_009380005.1 Actinomycetota bacterium
ACTCGTATAAGCCGACGGTGAAAGCGAGCGGAGCCGAGCGGAAGTCCGAGGGGGCCGTATACCTGTGACCGGCGGACAACACAACCGTCCGGTAGGGAAGGGCCCTCACTTTGGTCACGCCGGTGGAGGAGGTAAGCGCGAGGGCATGGCCGGGACACCCCGGCCCAACTCCCCCAATGGACGTAAGTCCCGAGACAAAGTGCGACAACTCCGAGACCGGCTAGGGGCAGCGGCCAAGCTGTCGCCGGGTCGCCGCTTCCACGCCCTGTACGACCGCATCCACAGGGATGTCCTGTGGGCGGCGTGGCAGCGGGTCCGATCCAACCGTGGTGCGGCCGGCGTCGATGGGGAGACGCTGGCCGCGGTGGAGGTCTATGGCGTCGAGCGACTGCTCGGCGAGCTGCAACGTGACCTCCACGAAGGCACCTATCGCCCGGCCCCCGTGCTGCGGCGATACATCCCGAAGCGAGACGGAGGCGAGAGGCCGCTGGGCATCCCCACCGTCCGGGACCGTGTGGTCCAGCAGGCGACCAAGATCGTGCTGGAGCCGATCTTCGAGGCCGACTTCTTGCCGTGCTCGTTTGGCTATCGGCCGGGCCGCTCTGCGACCGACGCCCTGGAGGTGATCCGCAAGGCTTTCATAAGCGGTCACACTCAGGCGCTCGAGCTCGACATCACCGACTTCTTCGGCAG
>WHSQ01000326.1 GCA_009380005.1 Actinomycetota bacterium
GGCTCGGGCGCTGTCTGGCTTTCTCCGCACCCTGGGCAAGGAGTGTGTCAAGCTCACTTCCCGGCTCCATGAGGACGCCGTATTTCTCGCGCAGGGGCGCAAGCTCGGCATTGAGCACCTCGAAGAGTTGTTTCTTCAGATCGCCCCAACCGTACCCGCCGGCCTTGAGTCGTGCGCGCACATCCGCCGTTACATGGGGTGAGGCGAATTGCTGCAGGATTTGGAAGACCGACGAACTATCTGGATCCTTGGGCGACTCGACGGGCGTGCTGTCGGTAGGGATCCGCCGCACCAGCCTTTTGAGCGCGTCGACTCCGACACAAACAGGGGGATGGTGTTGTTGTAGGACTTGCTCATCTTCCGACCGTCGGTACCAGGAAGCGTCTGCCCATGGTCTGAGTGGGGAACAACCGCCTGCGGGATCTTCAAGGAGTACGACTTGCCGTACAGGTGATTGAAACTTCCCGCGATGTCGGCCGCGTATTCGACGTGCTGCACCTGGTCCTTGCCGACCGGTACCACGTCGGACTCCATGATCAGGATATCGACGGCCATCAGGATCGGGTAGTTATACAAACCCATGTTAATGCCAGCGTCGAGGTCTTCGTTGCCCGCTTCGACGTTGCGATCACGCGCGGCCTTATAGGCATGGGCGCGATTCATAAGACCCTTGCCCGTGATGCACGACAGTATCCACGCCATCTCGAAGATCTCGGGGACGTCGGATTGGCGGTAGAAGATTGTCCGCCTCGGGTCCAGCCCGGCGGCTACCCACGTAGCGGCCACCGATCGTGTGTAGTGGCGCAACAGTTTGGGATCACGTATGGTCGTGAGTGCGTGATAGTCGGCTATAAAATAGGGGGCTCCTGAAGTAGTTGTGGCTGCCGGCGGTGCTGCCGGGGAGCGAAGCCGCA
>WHSQ01000327.1 GCA_009380005.1 Actinomycetota bacterium
GCCCCCGTGCCCGGTACCCGCGTGTGGGTCACCCTCGACCCCGACCAGTGCCTGCTGTACCGACGGCCGCCTGGCCGACGCCCCTCCGGTCGACGACTCCGGCGACGGCCCGAGCGCCACCGCCGCGTCAGCCGTGGCCACCGGCCACGATCAGCCGATCGCCCGCAACCAGCAGCGATTTCGCTGACGCCCGACTGCTCAACGGCGGACCTGTCCAGTTCAGAGATGTTCAGACGGTTCAGACGGGGTGATGAGCCTCACAGAGGGCCAAGAACTCGGCGCGCTCGCGCTCTTCGGACCCGAAGTACGGCGATCGGGACGCGCTCGTCGCCCGCAACCGCGGGATCGCGCCCCCTCTGGTGCTGGCCGGGGAATGGTCAGCGAACTGTGAAGCAAGACAACAGCGTGACGGCGGCGTCAGCGATCACGTCCGGGTGGGGCCAAATCAAGCTGGGCACGGTGGGGCCAAATGAAGTTGACATTTCCAACACGCGCCAGAACGACGATTCCGAGGCGTGCACGCGGTCCTGGCGCGACCCGCGGTGGGCGAGCTTGCGGTAGGACCGGTCGATCTCATGCCAGGTGTCGTAGATCGCGATGATCTCGTCGCGTTCCCAGTCCAACAGGGCGTGCGGCGCCTGCGTCGGCCCGGGGATGCGGTCCTCGAGTCCTGCACCGCTGTTGATGCGGTCCAGCCAGAAGATCACCCGCGGATGGGTGACCTCCAGCACGCCGCAGACGCGTCGCAGCGACCAGCCCTCGTCCACGGCATAGGCGACGAGGTCGAGCACGCCGGCCTTGACGTCACCGTCCACGCGTCGTGGGACCGGGCCGGTCAGCCCCAACGCTCTTTTCCGGGTCCTTTGTAGTTCTTGTAGGTCGTGAATGTGTCATCTCTCGTGCGGCAGGGT
>WHSQ01000328.1 GCA_009380005.1 Actinomycetota bacterium
CTCGCGTCCGAGCTCGGAGCCCGGTGTTCTGTCTGGGACGGGAACGAGCGGGGACCACCCCTCTCGCCCTGCGGGACGAAGCCGCGCGCATCGTGCGCGCCAAGGAGACCCTCAGGATCACCCCGCTCACGGTGATAGCCGAGGTACACGGCGACGCGGCAGGGTTCGGTGCCGGGATCGTTGCATCGGCCGATATCGCGGTGGCATCCGACAGCGCCCGCTTCTGGTTCCCGGAGATCGTTGGGGGATTGGCGCCGAGCGTGGTGATCAGCTGGCTTTCGAAGACGATCCCCTACAAGGTTGCATTCGACATGGTCACCACGGGCGACGCGGTCGACGCTCGCGAAGCGAAACGCCTGGGACTCATCACCGACGTGGTACCGGGGCCGGAGCTCGAGGCTTCCGTCGACGAAAGGCTGAAGCGACTGCGCGATATGAGCCCCGGCGCGATAAGGGAGATCAAGGAGTTCTTCGTCCGGATCCGAGGCCTCGATCCCGCTAACTCCGCGATCGCAGCCATCGAGACGCTCGCGCTGTCGGCGGTCAGGAACAAGGCCGAAAAAGAACAGGCGAGTGCCTAACGCCCGGGAGACGCCCGAGATCCGATCCCCCTTCGCGAGGGACGCTCTGGCAGACGTCCGGGTCCTGGTCACGGGCGGGAGCCGTGGCATCGGCAACGGCGTCGCGGCGTACCTGGGAGTGCACGGAGCATCGGTCGTCGTCACCAGCAGGTCGGCCGAGGACGCCGAGAAGGCCGCGGCCGGGTTGCGCGAGGAAGGCGTCCGCGACGTCTCCGGCTATGAGCTCGACGTGAGGAGCACGCGGTCGGTTGGACGTCTGGTCGAGCGGCTATGGGATGAGCATTCAGGCGTGGACGCGTTCGTCAACAACGCGGGAACGAACATCCCG
>WHSQ01000329.1 GCA_009380005.1 Actinomycetota bacterium
CATTCATTCTCCTCAGCTTCCAGACGGGGATCATAGTGGTCCCTGTCCGGAAACCCCGGGGCCCCCTCAAGGCCGAGTTGGTCTTGTCCGATGATGAGCGTGGTCAGTTGGTGTCGTGGTCGCGGCGGGCGAAGAGTTCGCAGGCGTTGGCGTTGCGGTCGAAGATCGTGCTGGCGTGCGCGGAGGGTCGGGCGAACGCGCAGGTGGCCGCCGAGTTGCGAGTCACGCCCGCCACGGTGGCCAAGTGGCGGGGCAGGTTTATCGCTAAACGGCTGGACGGGCTGGTCGAGGTGCCGCGCCCAGGGCGTCCGCCGTCGATCTTGCTGGACAAGGTCGAGGAGGTGATCACCGCCACGTTGGAGGACAAGCCGGACGACGCGACGCACTGGTCGCGAGCTTCGATGGCCCGCCGCTCCGGGCTGTCCAAGTCGACGATCGGGCGGATCTGGCGCAAGTTCGACCTCAAACCCCACCTGCAGGACGGGTTCAAGATCTCCACCGATCCGCAGTTCATCGACAAGATCGTTGATGTGGTCGGGCTGTACCACAACCCACCAGAGAAGGCGGTCGTGTTGTAGGGGACGAGAAGTCCCAGGTCCAGGCGCTGGACCGGTCCCAGCCGGTGCTGCCGATGATGCCCGGCATGCCCGAACGGCGTACCCATGACTACGCCCGGCACGGGGTGACCAGCCTGTTCGCCGCGTTCAACATCGAAACCGGCGAAGTCATCTCCGAGCTGCATCGCCGACACCGCGCGGTCGAGTTGGAAGAAATTCCTGATCACCATCGATAAGAACGTCCCCGACGAGCTCGACATCCACATCGTGTGCGACAACTACGGCACCCACAAGACACCCGAGATCAACACCTGGCTGGCCAACCATCCCCGGTTCCACATGCACTTCACC
>WHSQ01000032.1:0-30691 GCA_009380005.1 Actinomycetota bacterium
CCGATCTATCACCACCGCAGCCGCCCGGTCCGGCCGCGGCCGGTGACCGACGAGAGCCAGCCCAACAAGACGTGGCGCTATGACTTCCTCACGTTCCCGACCAGGGCCGGCGACTACCACTGCGTCCCGGCTCGATGCCTGTTCGCGCAAGATCACCGGGAGATACTTCGGACCCGAGCAGACCAGCTCCGCGGTCCACAGCGCGTGGGACAAGGCGCTCGCCAACGAAGGGCTCCTCGGGGAGGACGCTCCCAAGCTACCGATGGCGGCGTCCGATCGAGGCACCCAGATGACGTCGAAGTCGACGCAGCAGTTCTTCTTCGATCTCGGCATCGTGCAGAGCTTCTCGCGCGCCAAGACACCGACCGACAACGCCGCGTGCGAATCGTGGATCGCGACGCTCAAGTGCGAACGGCTTTACGACGCCGACACCGCGGAACTTCAGCCATGGGAGGTGGAGTCGTTGATCGACCGCTTCATCGACTTCTACAACAACGAGAGGTTGCACCAAGGGATCGACTACGTCACACCGGCCGAGCGACACGACGGTCGACACGTCGCGATCATCGAAGCACGGCGACGCGGCATGCAGGAAGCTAAGGAACGACGGAGGATGGAAGCCCACGGAGGGGTCAGGGAGACTCGATGACTGAGAGAATTTCGGATCAGTTTCCGGTCAAAGGGTCTGGCGCAGTCCATATCGGCGTCATCGAAGGCGAATAAGCGTAACGGTTCGCTCAGCAAAGGCACGACAAGTGCGTCACATCGGGACTAATGCACTTCATGTCGAAGCGTGTCTTTTCTCCGATAACCATTTCGATATGTGTCTCATACAACAGTCCATCTAAGAGACTAGATCTGTTGCCCCCGCCGCTTCGGCATGTTCATGTTTCGCGATGGTCATTACCATCTAGAGGACTGGAGGGTGGTCTCATCCCCACAGAGCGTCCCTTAGCGGAGCGTGTTCCATTCTTGGTCATCGGCGGTGGGATCGGTGGGCTAACGGCGTCCCTCGCCGCCGCCTCCGCCGGTTACGAAGTACACTTGATCGAGCAGAACCCGGACTTCGTCGAGATCGGAGCGGGCATACAGCTTGCCCCGAATGCTGCTCGGGTCCTTGATCGACTCGGTCTCTTCGATGCCGTGGAAGCGGTGTCGGTCAAACCGCAGAATCTGTTTCTGATGCACACGGAATCGGGGAAAGTTCTGACGAGGCTGGCCTTCGGGAAAGCATTTCGTCGGCGTTACGGATACCCGTACGTCGTTCTTCATCGTGGAGATCTGCTCGGCATCCTACTCGACGCATGCAAGCAGCATCCCGGAATCACGCTCGAGACAAACAAGAAGATGGTCGAGATATCCGATCTGGGGAACTCGATGAGAGTGGCTTGCGAGGATGGGACCGAGTACGACTGCGATGCGGTGGTCGGAGTGGACGGGCTCTGGTCTCGAGCCCGTTCCTACGTATCGTCCGACGAGCCGATCTATCATGGGTACGTCGCGTTTCGGGGAGCGATCCCAACCAGCGACGTTCCATTTTCTGTTGAATCGGATGACGAGTTCATCTGGATAGGCCCCGGTAAGCATTTCGTCCAGTACCCGATTCGTCGTGGCGAGCTTTACAACCAGGTCGCCGTTTTCGCCAGCCCTGGGTTCCGGCCGGAGATCGCAGAGAGCCTCGAATGGGGAACGCAGATCGAACTGGAGGCAGCGTTCTCTAAGTCGTGCGAGACCTTGCAGGTCGCGCTCACGATGATTCACCGGGATCGACGATGGCCGATGTTGGACCGCGTTCCCCTCACGAACTGGAGAAAGAGCCGTCTAACGCTGCTTGGTGACGCGGCTCATCCGATGTTGCAGTATCTCGCGCAGGGGGCATGTCAGGCGATCGAGGATGCAGATTGCCTCGGGCGCATGATGCGCGAGCATCGAGGCGACATCGTGAAGGCGTTCGATGCCTACCAGGAGGAATCTATCCCGCGCACAACGCGCGTCCAACTTGCGGCGCGGTGGTGGGGGAGGTTCTGGCACGACGATGGAGACATAGTGCCGGCGTTACGGGATCGGATCCTCACTACTCGAGCGCCGGATGACTACTCGGACACGGACTGGCTCTATATGTCGGGTTCAGGTTCGTCCTCGTCATCGTGATCTGAGCCGCCTGGACCGAGTGGTGTTCGTAAGAACTCGGTGAAGGTGTTCATCGTCTGCCAGGTGAGGCTCTCAAGGGCCAGTGCATCCAACTGGATCGTGTAGCCGAGCCTGGCAGAGGAGATCTCCAGTCGGGTGCCATTGCGCGTTTCGATCTTCCGAACCCGGACGGCGGCGAACTCATTGGTCACGTCTAGCTCGTGACCGTTCTTCCAGCCGTTCCGGCTCGCCTCGCGATCGGTAAACACGGACTAACCCCTCCTTCCTTCGGTTGCGCTGACGGGTCCCGTGGAAGACATACCTTCACTATCACGCACCTTCACCTGCCGCGAAAGGGGGATCTCGCGTCCGTCTTTGGCGGACTCAAGGATCGCAAGGCAAACCTCCAAGGTCGCCTCTCCCCAAGCGCCGTCGTGGACGGCGGCCCGTCCCGTGGTAGCCGAGCGATAGAACTCATCGATGACGCTTGTCTTGTCCGGATGAGCGACCGGCGGATCCACCGGCACGTCGCTCATCCCGTGCTCGTCGTAGACGGCAAGACCGGTCGATGCTACTCGGATATCGCCCTTCTCGCAGCTGGCGATCAGGATTCCGAAATGTGGCTGTTGACTCGCGCCCACGTTCGCCGAGGGGTATCGCCGGTATCCCCCCTGGTCCTTCAGCCGGGCTTCGCCGTTGGAGCCCGCGGTCTTCAGCGCTCGCCGCGCCCGCCCGTTCTCGTTCTCGGTCTTGCGTTGTCCTTCTTCGTCGATCCAACCGTGGAACTCATCCGTGTCGAAGAAGTCGTAACCGCTGTAGACGACCGTGGCGGCGACCCCGTCTTGGAACTGCAGGAAGGTAGCGTGACTCCCTTCGGTAGGACGGGACGGCTCGAGCACCCACGTCATCGAGCGCACGCTCGTCACCAGGCCCCCGCCGATCAGTCGGACCATGTCGATCTGGTGTGGCACCTGGTTGAAGATGATTCCGCCGCCACGTCTCGTGTCTAGTTCCTCGGGGCGACGTGGTCTCCAGAGGAAGCTGGTGAAGTTCCAGGTGTTGATCATCGCGAGTTGCCCGAGCTCACCGCCGGCGATGATCGCGCGCATCGCTCTTATCGGACGATCGAACGCGTGGGTATGCCCGACGACGATCTGAACGCCATGATCCGCAGCGGCTTGTCGCATCGATTCGCAATCCTCGAGAGAAAGAGCCATCGGCTTTTCCACGAGTACGTGCTTCTTGTTCTGGGCGGCCAGGATCGTCTGAGAAGCGTGGAGCTGATGAGGGGTTGAGATATAGACCGCGTCCACTTCCGAATCCGCGACGAGTTCCTCGGCGTCGGCATAGGTCGGAACATCGAAGTCGGTACCGAAACGGTCGCGGACCGAGCTCTCCCGATCGGCTGCCGCGGTGATCCGCACATGAGGATGGCTGATGATGCTCGGCAAGATCGAGACCGCTGCCCGCCCGAGGCCGATGAGCCCTAGGCGCAGGGTCTGCGGGCTCATGGGACGGTCGACCGTTTCGATTCGGCTCGTTCAGTGACGAAGAGGTCGTCGACGTCCAAAGATCGACCCAGACCTTGCTCCTCCACGTACCTACAGGCGGTCTCCAGGACGAGGCGGTTCTCCTCGACCCCGTAGGGCCAGAAGTCGTCGCCGAAGAGCGTTCGCGTCGCCTCAACCTCGACATCGATCCACGGCAGAGAGATCGGAAGAGGCTCCACCGCCCTCAATCTCTGAAGGCAGTTCTGCTTCGCTTCATGGAACGCATCGAACAGGCTGGCCGCTGCCCAAGGAACTTCGTCGTAGAAGGATCTCTTCAGGACGACCGTGTGCATGATCGGGAAGATCCGCGTCCTCTCGAAGTAGGCGCGCTCGACCTGGCGATAATCGGGGAACAACCGCGCGACGCGGGGGTCCCCTGCATCGAATGCCGGAGGTGCGTGAGGCGCGATGATCGCGTCGATCTCACCGGCGAGCAGGAGGTCGTTCAACGAGCGATCATGCACGGGCTCCACGCTGACTCCAGGTACGTCAACCGCAACGAGTGGCCGGCGACCCGCCTCCTTGAGACCGCCAGTTACCCATATCATCTCCTTTGGATCCAGTCCGTACTCGTGCTGCAGGGCGCCCCGCGCCCACACCGCAGCCGTCATCTGGTATTCCGGCACGCCTACCTTTCGGCCGCGAAGATCCCCAGGTGCCTGGATGCCTGCACGTGTGTTCACGTAGATCGCTCGGTGACGAAACACACGAGAAGGGAAAGCGGGTATCGCGATGAATCTCTCGTCACCGCGGGAGCGATGGATGATGTAGGTCGACAGAGACAGCTCGCCCACCTCGAACTCGCCCTCCAGCATGCGGCGGAACGCCTCCACCGGTGGCAGAGGAGTGAAGTCGAACTCCAACCCCGTGGGTCTCGTCGCTCGGCTGTACAGATCGTAGACACGGTCCGATAGATGCCCCGCGTAGGCAACATGCAGGTCGGTCATTCCGAGCACCTCCCCGCGATCCGAGGCTCAGAGCCCAAGAGCGGGGGGTGGATCACAGGAAGATCGAGAGCGCCTGTAGGCCCAACACTGTGCTATCGAGAAGGACGACGCGATTGACGAGCTTCAGGGCTCCGTCGTCTCTACGCAACATGTCGTGGCGTTCAGCCGTTAGGACTATCGGAGCCGGCGTATCGCCTCGATAGCAATAGACCGCCAGGTTGCTAAGGACCCGGGTCTCCTCATCTCCACCCCCCGGATGGCCATTCGTCATCCTGATGTTCCCGACGAGGCGCCTGGTGCGCGTCGGGGGCGTCTCCGCCCAAGCGAACTCGGAATCAAAGCGTTTGATCCTGGTGTTCAGCGTTCCGAAGTCCTCCTTCATGTAAAAGGCGTCCTCGCTGAAGCCGAAGCCCTTCCCTTTCTCTCGAACAACGCGCACGGGCACCTTGTAGTCGATGTCCGGTGCAAGTAGCTGCAGCCAATCCTTCAAACGCTGGTCATCGAGTAGGGCCGCTTCCGTAAAGAGGAATTCCATGCATTCAAGGTGGTTAACCTGTTTGCTCACGGCGCCTTCAACTACTACACATCTGTTGGGCCCAACGCCGGTGGAATGTTCGGAGGCCACTCTCACCCGCGTTCGATGCCCAAGCCGTCCCAGGACCGGGCCAGTCCGCCAGCGGTACTGCTGGAGCCATCCCCGGCATGCCCATCTGATAGTTGAACTTCACGTTGTTTAACTCTGCGTAGACGCTGCTCGCGGATCGCGCTATGCCGCTCCACACCGTCACATCGTCCTGCTCGAAGTGACCGGAGGGACTGAAGCTGCTCATCCCCGCGCGGTAGGCGCGCTCCTTGTATTCGTCCGATGCCTCCTTGGGTGCCAGGATCCAGTTCCATATTTCCATCTGGCCCGGCCCTCTCGGCTGCCACACTCGGACGCTGAGGAACCCTGCCGCCGGTTTGTCGAGATCCTCTTTCGCAGCGAAGTGGATGAAGGAGAAGTTGGGGAAGACGGTGCCGTCGTGCACGACCGCGCGCCGGGCGAGATCGAACTGTGGCTCCGAGAGCGGACCCGGTCGGAATTCCGAATAGATCTCTTTCGGGTAACCCCAGAAGTTCTCTATCCCGGGGTTGTACCAACGGATGCTTATCGCGTGCCCGTCGCACTCGTTGATGTGCAGCCCGTGGGCTTCTTGTCCGGGACTTCCCGCCCCAGCCTTGTCTGCCAGTCCGATCTGTAGCAGTGATCGGTGCGTCATCTGGGTGTGGGCGCTGTCGCCGCAGAAGTTCTCGGCACCCGACTTCCAATCTGCCTCGACCCACCAGCGATGAGGTTCGCCGATTACCTCTACGCCGGCGTCGGTCAGGTTGAACTGAATGTCCAAGTACCACTTGAACGCACCGAGATAGTCGCTGAAGGTCGGCGCGTCGGGATCCAGGTTGGCGAAGACCATCCCGCAGTACGTTTCGACCCGTGGTGCGCGGAACAGATTCCACTGGCTCATGTCCAACTCTTGATAGCCGGCTTGGCGAGACGGAACCCCGATCAGGCTCCCGTCGTTCTTGTATGTCCACGCGTGGTAAGGGCAGCGGAAGTGTGAGGTGTTCCCCGCATCCGTTCGACAGATCACGCTCCCGCGATGTCTGCAGCTGTTGAAGAGGACACGTATCTCATTGTCCTCGCCGCGCACGAAGATGAATGGGTCCTCGCCGATGCGGCGCACGTAGTAGTCACCGGGATTAGGTATCTCCGACACGTGCCCTATGAATACCCAGCAACGAGCGAAGATTTTGCGCAACTCGATCGCATAGATCTCCGGATCATTGAATGCCTTGGCCGATACGAGACCATTCTTTAGATCTTCTTGCATCCGCAGTAACCGAGCTTGGATCGAATCGTCCACTGGCTTGAGGTCTTTAGCCATTTTCTAGACCCTCTTCTCCTGGTTACAGAGCGTGTAGAGCTAACTCGCGGTGCGAGGGGTTCCTGGCGGGCGTCTAGCCCTCACCGTAAGGGGGGCCACTACATAGAACAAATACAAAGTTACTGGTCATCACATATGGCTCCTGGTATACATGTCTTTGAGGTTCCTAAGAAGGAAGGAGGCCTCCGACGTCTTTTGGACAACCGCATCTCGTTGTACAAGCTTGAGGTGTTCTGTCATGTTGTCGAGCTCGGCGGTGTGAGCCGGACCGCCGAACACCTCCGGGTTGCTCAGCCGGCCATCACCGCTCACATCCGCTCGCTGGAGAAGCGTTTGAGCGTCAAGCTTCTCTATCGGTCCGGTCGCTCTGTTTTCCCCACCGAAGAGGGGCTTTACGTCTACCGGTGGGCGAGTGAGATCGCATCTCGTGCGCGCGAGATGGAAAGAGAGATAGCAGGGCTCTCCGACGGGACGAAAGGGTCAGTTGTCGTTTCGTCAAGCATGTCCGCAGGCAGTTACATACTGCCGGAGATCCTCTCTCAGTTCGTCACCACATATCCCGACGCCCGGATCATGATGTTCGCCACGGATCCACAGGAGGCAGCCGAGGCGACGAAGGGGGGCATCTGCGACTTTGCCCTAGTCATCGCCGATGAGCTCGAGAGCGAAAGTGAGCTCGAAGCCGAACAGCTCGGCGAAGAGGAATTGCTGCTGGTTGCTGCCCCGAACACCGAACCGGTTGAGGACAACGTGCCTCGGGATCGTCTTACCGATCTCCCCTTCGTATCTCCACCACTCGCCCTTCAGCGCCGGCGGATGGAGGATAGGCAACTGTGGAAGCTCGGCATCTCACAGCGTCGCGTAGTGATCGAGCTGGGGCATCCCGAGGCGATGAAGACTGCGGCTCAGCGAGGGCTGGGAATCGCGATGCTGTTCCGGAGCGCGGTCGAGGATGATCTGGCGAACGGGTCGCTACGCGAGGTCCGGATAGATAGCTACAACCGCATGTCCCTTCCGGTACTGCTCATCAGGCGACGGGACAAGCACTTCTCCCCCCTGCAACAACTCCTATACGACACGGTTAAGGACCGGATCCTTGGCAGCACCCGGCAGTCGGCGCTAAGCGAGGCTTAGCCGACGCAGGTGTTGACCAGGTCACCGAGCCCTTCGATGGACGTTGTCACCACCTGACCGGGCTTCAGGAACAGCTGGGGATCGCGCGCTGCCCCCACCCCGCCCGGAGTTCCCGTGGATATGAGGTCTCCTGGTTCCAGAGTGATGAATTGGCTGATGTAGCTGACGACCTCAGCCGGTTTGAAAAGGAGATCCGAAGTTCTGCCTTCTTGCATGACCTCACCATCGACGAGGCATTTCAGTAGAAGGTCGTCCGCATCACCCACCTCATCGGGAGTGACGAGATAAGGGCCTACGGGGGTCGACCTCTCGAAGGTCTTGCCCTGAAGCCACTCCGTCGTCCGCCACTGCCAGTCCCGCATAGACACGTCGTTAAGCACTGTGTAGCCGGCGATCGCGCGCCGGGCACCGTCGACGGTCACATCGCGCACGCTCTCCCCGATCACGAAGGCAAGCTCCGCCTCCCAGTCCACCTGGTCTGAGACGGAGGGGAGCATGATGTTGTCCCGAGGTCCTATCAAGGACCGGGAGTACTTGGGGAACAGCGTGGGGTACTGGGGCAGTTCACGACCCATCTCGAGAATGTGCGAGCGGTAGTTGAGCCCGAGGCAGATGATCTTAGGCGGGTCTATGACGACGGGAGCCAGGTCGGCGTCCTCGAAAGCAATGACAGTCCCGTCCGCTTCGGCGACCCTTTCCCTCCATGACCCCTCGTCGACCAGCAAGCGTCCAACGTCGGATGTGCCCGCGAGAAGGGCGATGCGGTCGCCATCTACCCGTCCGACCCGGGGCCCGTTATCTCCTCTGACCGTCGCGAGCTTCACCGGGCACCAGCTTGCCGAAGGACGAGCACCCTAGCTCGATGGGGTGGAGGGGGATGGTGCTGCGCTGAACGCATCCACCAATAGCACGGCTTCTTGCGCGATCGGGCGGAACTTCTCGATCACGTCGGGATCGAGCGTCTGCGCCTCTTTGTTGGCCGTAGTCTCCATCACGAGTAGCCCTTTAGTTGAGGTTGCACCGAGTGCGGAGAATAGGGGCTTGAGGGCGTGATCGAGCGCCAAGAAGTGGCCCGGCCATGCGCCCAACATCACCGGGATCGCGACTTTCCGAGCTAAGGCCTCATGGGGAAGCACGTCGAACAGGAGCTTGAGCAGCCCGGTATACGACCCTTTGAATATCGGCGTCACGACCAAGAGGAGGTCGGCGGCCTTCATCGCGTCCAACGCCTCTTGCGCTTCCGCTTCCAGCCTCCCGTGCGCCAGACCATCAACCGCCACCATGGCGAGGTCGACGGTGGTGACCTCGCCACCCATCTCGGCCAGGACCTCGCTCAGGCGGTCGGCGGTCACGCGTGTTCGTGAGGGTGTGGCGGGGTTCCCGACGATCGTGAGGACCCGCATCGCGATCAGCCTCCTCCTGCTTCGAGCTTGTCTATCGCTTCCTTGGAAGACATCACATGTCCACAGCCGTAGGCGATCGTCGTGAGGAACGTCTTCTGGACGTCTTCGATCGAAACGGCGCCGAGGCCCATGTCGGGAAGCTCGAAGGTGCAGCATCCGTCGCTCAGGAAGATGACTTTGAAGTTCCTGCACTGAGCTTCACGCGCGGTCAGGTAGCAGGCGTAATTGATGGCGACTCCGCTAACGATCACAGTGTCGACGCCGCGGTTCCGTAGCTCTTCCTCCAGCGGCGTCCCATGGAAGACGCTGTACGTGTTCTTCTCGATGATGAGATCGCCGATCTCGGGTCGCACCTCATCCACGACCTGTATGCCGACTGTTTCGGGGGCTAACGCCCCCTTCTGGATCGGGGGCCAGAAGTCATCCATCCGCTCCATGGCTTGCTCCTGGTAGGTGTACCCGCAGTACGCGACATACCCACCTGCCTTACGACACGCCTGCGCAACGCCTTGCAGCCGTGGGAGTATCTCCTGCGCCATTGGGATCTGCATCGGTGCACCTACATCGACGAAGTCGTGAGTCACGTCGATCACTAGTAGTGCCGTTTTCTCCGGCACTATCGTGTGATGAACGAGTCGCGTCTCGATCATTGGGGTTCTTGGCAGTGATCAGGCAGTCGCGGCACCTACCGCCTGACCCTGGCCGGTAGCCTCGAGCTTCTTCTCGAGCCGCGGCAAGACGTGCTGTGCCATCCAGATCTGGTCGTCGATGTAGTCGGGGAGCATCAGGACTGCGCCGTCGACCCCGTTCTGCTGGAGATCGAAGAGGACGTCGGCAACATGATCGGCATCTCCAACGAGCGGCGTACCGAAGAACATCAGCTGGTCGAACATCTCCTCCGGTGTGGATCCACCACGGATGCCGAACTCCTCGGCGATTTTCTCCACTCCTGGCCTGTCCTTGCCGTCGACGTAGTAATGGTAGCGGGCCTCGGCTTCCTCGGTCGTGCGACCGCCGATGGGAACGAAGCACGCCATCGCAGACACGGACCTCCCCGCCTCCTGAGCGTACTGCTTAACCTTTGCCGCATTGTCCTTGACCATGTCTGGCGTTGCCAAGGCGAGGAAGGCGACATCGCCGTTCTGGGCCGTGAACCGCAGACCCTTCTCCGAGACCCCAGCGCACACCAGCGGAGGGTGCGGTTTCTGCCACGGTTTTGGATTCGATTCGCAGTCTTCGAGGCGCTGGTACTCACCTTCGAACGTCGTCCGCTCCTCGGTCCAAAGCTTCTTGAGACACTGCACGTACTCCGCCGCGTTGTCGTAGCGGGTGTCGTGGTCGTACTTCCACAGGTTCATCTGCTTCAGCTCGGTTGGGAAGGACCCACTTACTATGTTCAGGCCGAACCGCCCGTGACTCACCTGATCGATAGTGGCGGCCATCTTGGCGAGGGGCCCCGGAGAGATCGTCAGAACCGAGACGCTGCCGATGATCTGGATCCGTTCGGTGCACTCTGCCAGCGCCGACGACATAGTCATGGACTCGAGGCAGGAGTGCCAGAAGGGGGATTCGACGCCGAACCCACGGTACTTGATCATCGAGAAGACGAAGTCGTAGCCGAGGCTTTCGGCGAGCTGCGTGACCTCCTTGTTGTACCCATAGGTCGCTTGGAGTGCCGGCGATGTTTTGGACACAATGAACCCATGCTGACCAATCGGAAGAAAGAGCCCGACGCGGAAGCCTTCCACTGCAGACACCCCCAGTACTAGAGGATCAAAAGGTGACCCTGTCGTGTGGAGCGACTATATAAGAGAGCCATTCAAAACACCTATACGAAGTAGCTGTAACAGATATAGCGATTCAGCTATCACAGCGATCCTGTCTTGTTTAGCGTCTCTTTCATCCCTTACGCTGCGTGGATACCTTCGTCGGGCGCTTCACCAAGCGAGCCGGAGACGACCGAAAAGATGCAATCAGTAGGGAGAGCGCTTTCTCAAGCTTCCGATCATGAAGCTTCGGATCCGCTATCGATTGTTTCCGCACGCTCTCTCATGAAGGTCTTTCCTCGCGGAGGTGTCGTAGCGGTCGAAGATATCTCGTTCGATGTGCGACAGGGTGAGTTCATCTCACTCGTTGGTCCGAGCGGCTGCGGTAAGTCGACGATCCTCAGATTGGTCGCCGGACTGATCGGCAAGTCCTCGGGCTCCCTGCATGTGCACGGCAGTGAAGTGCTAGGCCCGCGTCAGGACTTGGCGATGATGTTCCAGCGGCCGATCCTTCTCCCCTGGAAGACGGCGATCGAGAACGTCACTCTGCCGGTACGTATCAAGGGACGCGTCGACGAGGTCACTTTGAAAGAGGCACGAGGGCTCCTTGGGTTCCTCGGCCTAGAGCAGTTCCATCACGCCTACCCACAGCACCTTTCGGGAGGGATGCAACAGCGTGTGGCTCTCGCTCGTCTGCTCATCACCGGGAACGAGCTGCTTCTCATGGATGAACCCTTCGCGGCTTTGGACGAGTTCACTCGCGAACGACTGACGCTCGAGCTGCTTCGCATCCAATCGAGGATCAATGCAACCGTCATGTTCGTCACCCACAGCATCATCGAGGCGGTGTTCCTGGCGGACCGAGTTCTCGTCATGACTCCACTGCCGGGCCGTCTGGCAGGGATCGTCGAGGTGCCATTAGAGAGGCCGAGGACCATCGATCTGATGCGCACGCCGGAGTTTAACGACCTTGTGTTCAAGGTTCGCGGCATGCTCGGAGAGCACGCATGAGATCTGAAGGAGTTGCATCAGAGGCCGGTTCCCCGCGGGATGTGGAGCCCGCGGATCCTGTGGGTGCAATCACAAAGCGTGTGACCGCTGCTATCCCGTCTTTCATCGTCGCGGTTATCGTGATCGGTGGTTGGGAAGCGGCTGCACGTGCCGAACTCGTAAACCGACTGATCGTGCCTGCTCCCACCAAGATCTTCTCCGCCTTCGTTGAACTCTTCTCGAGCGGCCTCGTCTGGGAGCATCTCAGGGCGACAGTTTTCGCAACCACTGCAGGCTTCGCCCTTGGCTCCGGAGCGGCCTTCATCATCGGTGTGCTGTGTAGTTTCTGGCGTCCGTTCCGCAAGGTGGTCGAGCCGTACATGATCACCCTCCAGGTGACGCCGCGCGTCGCGCTCGCTCCACTGTTTGTGACGTGGCTAGGGTTCGGTCTCTCGCCGAAGATAGTGATGGCGGCCACCATCTGCTTCTTCCCGGTCTTCGTGAACACGCTCACGGGTTTGCTAACGACCGATGAGGAGGCGCTCGAGATGCTGCGCTCGATGGGCGCAACGAAGCGGCAAACGTTTACACAGTTCACCCTTCCATCCGCGCTTCCGATCATCTTCGCCGGCCTCAAGACGGCGATGACGTTGGCTTTGATCGGAGCACTCGTAGCTGAGTTCGTGGGGACGAGTCAGGGTCTTGGCCTACTCATCGACCGATTCACGTTCCGTCTCGCGATGGAGGAGTCATTCGCGGTTCTGTTGACACTCGCTCTTCTGGGCTTGTTCCTCTACGGGCTCATGGAGTGGCTGGATCGCCGGGTCGTCTACTGGACGCACGAGGAGCGTCTGTCCAGAAGGGAAATGCGAAGCCGATTGAGATCGGGGAGGGAGCGTAGATGAGGAAGCGAAGGAACATCATGGCGACTGTGGGGGTGGCCATTCTCTTGCTTACCGCAGCGTGTGGGGATGAGGATGGGGGAGAGGCGGCCGGAGAACTTACGAAGATCGACTTCCTCCAGCCGTTACCGAAATCCATCTCGTTCTACCCGCTATTCGTCGCGGAGGAACTCGGATACTTCGAAGACGAGGGTGTAGAGGTCAATCTGCTGCCTTCGGGTGATACATCGGTCCCTCTGGCGGTGGTTACGGGCAATGCAGATATCGGGGCTGCGATCACTCCGGACATCATCGTCACACTGGCTGAGGGCGAGGATCTCTCCCTCGTGTATGAGCACTACCAGAAGAACGTCTTCAGGATCGTCGTCCCGGGGGGAAGCGATGTAACCAGCATCCCGGACCTAAAGGGGAAGAAGATCGGTGTGACTGCGGCGGCGTCCGGGGACGCTGCATTGGTGCAGACAGCGCTGTTCGAAGCAGGGATGAACCCCGAGACGGATATTGAGATGGTCGTGGTAGGCGATGGTGGCCCGCGGGTCGCGATTGCGCTCGAGGATGGTTCGATCGATGCTTACGCCGGTGCGCTGAGTGACCTCGTCGCGATCCAGGCGGAGGGGATCGAGTTCACGAGTATCAGCCCAGAGAACCTCGACATACTTCCCGCGTCGTCCTTGATCGTGACTCCGGAGAAGGCCGAGGAGCTGGCAGATCCGATCGCTGGTTTCTTGCGCGCGTGGGCGAAGGGGACGTATGTCGGGATGGTCAATCAGGACGTGGTCCTTGAGATCGCGCGCCAAGAGGTCCCCGAGGAGACGACCGACGACGAGTTCGCAGAGCTCTTCGTTGACCAGGCGGTTCAACAGCAGACGCCCGTCGGTGGGGAGGATGCATTCGGCGAGCTGCGGCCAGACACGTGGGTGGCGATCCAGGAGCAGCTCATTGCAGGTCAGTTGATCAAAGAGGTGATCGAGCCAAACACATTCCTCGATGATCAATTCTTGGAGGCGGCGAATGACTGGGACCGCGCAGAGGTCGAGCAAGAGGTTGCGGATTGGGCTGAGGAGAACCTCTAGATAGGGTCGGCTTGAGGGAGCGGTCGGTGGGACGCTTCCTCAAGTGCAGCCCAGCTCATCGCTATGCGGACGAGACGATCACCGATCCGCCCACAACGCATATCGTGCCAAGGGCGATGCGGAAATCGACGTGGTCGATGCGTCGGAGGAAGATCGCGGACAGCAGCAGGACCGGAAGTGATTGCGCCGCAACGATCGGTGTAACCACGGTGACGTCTCCCTCTTCGAACGCTTTAGTGACGCTGAGTACGGCAATCGCGCTGAAGGCTCCGCTCAGCGCGAGCCACCACGACCCTTTGCCGAACCGGGTCAGCGCCCTCATATGGTTGCTCAAGGCCACCATCGCCGACCACACGAGCAGCGCAGCTGTGATGCCGATGAACGAGCCCAGCACCGCGTCGGGGAGCAACTCGACCGCTTTCTTCCGGAAAACATCACCCGCGCCGTAGAAGACGCCGGCCGCAAGCGGGATGACGATCGCCGGGATCCGGTAGGTCGGCGTCGCGACGGTGCTGGTTCCGGTCGGGAGGCTGGTGGGAGCCATACTGGCTTCCTTCTGCGAGAGGATCCACACGCCGAGCACGACCACCGCCAAGCCGACGAACCTCCGGGCGCTTACATCCTCGTTGAGGGTGATCATCGCTCCGGCTACTGCGAAGACAGGGTAGAGACTGCTCAGCACAGGGATCGCGATCGCGGGGCCCAGACGCTCGATCCCAGATATCATGGCCGCTCGTCCCAGTCCAGGCCCGAGCAGCCCGGAGATGGCGAAGATAGCTACTCCCACCAAGGAGGGGCTGTTCGGTAGATCAACCAGGAAAGCTATAAGGGTAATCAGGCTGCCGCTGAGAAGTGAAACCAGCAGGCCGGCAACTACGCTTGTTGATTGAACACCCAGTCTGATGCAGATGTTGCTCGCCGCATAAGACAGAGCGGCTACTGCCGCGAAGACCTCAGGAGGCACGTCGTCGACCTGCGGGGCAGGCGTGTTGCGACCGTCTCATGGGGCAACACGCTACCTGCGTTAGCAGATCTTGGGCTTATCCAAAGGCCTGGAACCATACAGAGAAGCATATGTAGTCTTGCACAAGTTTGTATTTGTTCTATCGACCCTGGTGCTCGAAGCTGAAATGCATGCTCGACACGATTGAGGACGCCCTCGCATCTATCCGCGCGGGGCGGATGATCATCGTTGTAGATGACGAGAATCGTGAAAATGAGGGCGATCTTGTCATGGCGGCCGAGAAAGTAACACCTGAGGCGGTCAATTTCATGGCAGGTGTCGGTCGAGGGCTCATCTGCGTTCCTATGACGCCTGAGCGTCTCGATGAACTGATGGTTTCCATGATGGTGCAGGACAACACGGCCGCACACTCCACCGCGTTCGCTGTGTCGGTGGACCTGAAGCTCCCAGGACACACCGGCATCAGCGCGCACGACCGCGCGATGACGATCCTCGCTTTGGCGGATCCCGAAACGAAACCCAACGATCTCGCTCGGCCCGGCCACATCTTCCCTCTACGAACGGTGGCGGGTGGCGTTCTCCGACGAGCCGGGCACACCGAAGCTGCTGTGGATCTAGCGCGCTTGGCGGGCCTGCGCCCGGCGGGCGTGATCTGCGAGATCATGAACGAGGACGGTTCGATGGCTCGGCTACCCGACCTCAAGGTACTCGCCGAAGCGCGCGGTCTGAAGATCATCAGTATCTCTGACCTGATCGATTTCCGGCGCCGGAATGAGAAGCTTGTGGAGCGGGTCGCCGACTCGATGCTACCCACACAGTATGGGGTTTTCCGTGCTTACGCTTATGAGCCACTGGTCGGGGGACGCGAGTACATCGCGCTGGTGCTCGGGGAGATCGCTGCGAAGAAACCGGTGCTCGTTCGCGTCCACTCGCAGTGTTTGACCGGTGATGTCTTTGGAAGCATTCGGTGTGACTGCGGAGATCAGCTCACACTCGCTCTCGAGATGATCGTGGACGAGGGAGCCGGAGTGGTTCTGTACATAGCCGAACACGAGGGCCGAGGGGTCGGCCTGATGCACAAACTGCGTGCCTACAACCTTCAGGACAATGGTAGCGACACCGTGGAAGCGAATGTTCAGCTCGGTTTCCGTCCCGATCTGCGGGACTATGGAATTGGCGCGCAAGTGCTCGTGGACCTCGGCGTCGTATCGATGCGTCTGATGACGAACAACCCCGACAAGTACGCGGGACTGAATGGATATGGGCTTGAGATCGTGGAGCGCGTGCCACTACAGGTTCCACCGAAGCCGGAGAACCTTCACTACCTGACTACGAAGCGAGTGAAGCTCGGTCATGTGTTGAACGGACTGGATGCGCCCAACGATGAGGTATTGGACGCGCGGGTGGTAAACGGTGATGATGATGACGGTTGAGGCCGACCTGTTTCGAACCGTCATGGCGAACTTCCCTGCGGGAGTCACGATCGTGACAGCCACGACTCAGGCTGGTGAACCAAGAGGTCTCACCGTTTCTGCTTTCTGCTCGGTGTCGCTCACACCACCGTTGCTATTGGTGTGCATCGATAGGACGTCGAACACCCTCCCCGCGATCCGACAGAGCAATGGTTTCACCGTGAACTTCCTGGCGGCAGATCGAACGGATCTTGCGATGCGGTTCGCTTCGAAGGCGACTGACAAGTTTGTAGATGTCGCCTATCGGGACCCTTCGATATCCGAGGGTGGTCCGATCCTGGAGGACTCGTCCGCTTATTCGGCCTGCAAGGTCAACCACTCCCTCAAGGTGGGTGATCACTGGATCTTCGTAGGTGAGATGGAAGAGGGGGAGTTCTGGGAGGACCGCGCACCCCTCGTTTATTGCCGTCGTGAGTTCGCAGGGTGGCCGCCGGGGCAAGTGCCCGCGGCGGGCTGAGCCAGCGCCCGGCGCACAAGGAGGAGTATCGATATGGCAGTCGGAGCAAGCGTTCAACATGAGATCGATCAGCTGTATCTGGATCTTGAAACGTCGGATCTGCAGCCACTCTGGACGCAGGGTCCCGCTCTTCAACCCTTCCAGCCAGCGCCGCGGACGAAAGCATGGATGTGGGAGTGGGAAACGCTCGTCGCGCTTGCTCAACGGGCCGGCAAGCTGATCACGATCGATCGCGGAGGTGATAGGCGCGTTCTGTCGATGGTGAACCCGGGGCTCGGCGGCCTTCCGTTCATCACCCCCACACTGTGGGGCGCGATCCAGTACCTCAATGGGCACGAGCAAGCACCCGGCCACAGGCATACGGCGGGAGCGGTCCGTTTCGTGCTGCAGGGGGAGGGGACGTGGACGACGGTCAACGGCGACGCGATCGACATGTCTCCGGGCGACTTGATCCTCACACCAAGCTGGCACTGGCACGACCATACGAATGAGTCAGACGACGCGATGGTCTGGTTCGACGGCTTGGACCTGCCTCTCGTCTACATGCTCGAGGCGGGGTTCTTCGAGCCGTATCCGGTGGAGGAGCTCCAACCCGTACGCGGGCACAACCTCTCCGAGAAGCTCTACGGGAACGGCACTGCTCCTATCGGGCCGGAGGAGCGAGACGTTACGGCGCCGCTGCTTGTCTATCGCTACACGCACTCAGATCGGCGTCTCTCAGCGCTGGTGGAAATGGGGGGCGGCCCGCTGGTAGGGATTGAATTCCTCAACCCACTGACGGGGAGCAATGCGATCCCCACATTCTCGAACGAGATGTACCGCTTGGTCCCCGGATCCCGCACGATGCCGGTTCGCAAGGTTGGAAACTCCGTGTTCCTAGTCTTCAAGGGCAGCGGCACCTCGATCGTCGATGGAAAGAGATTCGATTGGAGGCAAGGAGATGTCTTCGTCGCACCTTCGTGGGCGGCGGTCGAACATGAAGCGTCCGAACAAGCCGACCTTTTCGTCATCTCGGACAGACCCATCATGCAGGCCCTTGGCATCTTCCGTAGCGAGACGTTGGACGACCACCAGGAAGAGGTTTCGACCTTTTCAGGCCACGATTCGTAGTCCTCATGAGTAAGCAGGTGCAGCAGCACGTCACCGCAGGTGAGGTCCGAGAGCGCAATCGTGAGTTGGATCGTGAGCTCTGGGCAGAGATCGATGCAATATCTCCCGACGAACTGCGGGTGGACCAAGGCGAGGAATGGAGCATCGACAAGAACCTGGGCCACATCGCGGAGTTTCCCCGATACTTCGCTCGTCAGCTGGGTCAGTGGCTCGTGGGAGAGAGAACCGTCCTAGGGCGCGTCGCGGAGTACTCAGCCGACCGTAACGACGCAGTTGTTCGCTCTGTAGATCGTCCGCTCGAGGACCTGCGACAGGAGGTCGCATCTTCCTTCGTCGAACTTGCCCAAGTACTTGAACGGCTCGAGGACGAGCACCTGACTCGCCCCACGCAGAACGTCAAGTATGGCGAAGAGGTGCTAATGGCGTTCCTAGATCGATACGTGCTGGGTCATAAAGCCGCTCATCTCCGCCAGCTTCGCGAAGCGCGAGCCCGGATACACGCTCGATGAGGAACGCGGAAGACGCGATTGACTTGGAGGGCGCATGCCGGGACTAAGTCGTCTCGAGCACGTTGAGCTCGGGGTTGTGGATCTGGATGCGGGCCTCGATTTCTACATGCGCGTCATGGGGATGGCCGAGTTGGGCAGACAAGGCGGGACCGTCTACCTCGGCTACGGCTTCGATGACAACTACGACCTCGCGATCCGGCAAGGGCGCACGGGCCTGCGCCATTTCGCTGTTCGGGTTGACGATGACGAGGCCGTCGTACACTACGCACATCGGTTGAAGGATGTCGGAGTCGAGACAGAACGGCGTAATGGGACCGAGCCGGGACAGGAGACGGCGGTGCGTTTTGCACTGCCGAGCGGAGCGACCATGGAGTTGGTAAGCGTCAGAGATCGCCGCTACCACCAGCCGACCGCTCCGGTTAGACAGGTTTCGGGGGACTGCCCGGTAGACATTCATCACATCAACCTGATGAGTGTCGATGTGAACACGGACGCGATGTTCTTGCATGACGTTCTCGACTTCAAGCTTTCGGACGTGAAGCAGTCTCAGGCGCAGTTCTGGATACAGGTATTCAGTCGATATGGGCCGCAACATCACGACGTCGGCATCACGATGGCTACGAACCACCACCATCACCTCCATCATGTTGCGTGGACGATGACGGATTGGGACCACATGAGGTCTTTCATCGATCGGCTCGCCCGATCGGGCATCGCACTGGAACTTGGCCCGAGCCGTCACGTCACCGGGTCGAGTCTGTTCGCTTACTTCTGGGAGCCGGGCGGGAATCGCTTCGAACTCTCCTCCCAGGCCGCGGTTCTCGATCCCAGCTCACCGACCCGGTACACCGATGCTGACCTCGGCGACATCTCGGCTTGGGGTCCACTTCTTGTTCCACCCACCTTCGGCCGAGGCACGTGAGCACCATGGCCTTGAGATTGGGCTACGACGATCTGAGGGGGGTCTACGCCATCATGCCGACACCCGCCACCGAAGACGCGGGGCGCGCGGACGCAAAGTTCACCGTTGACCTCGCGGAGACCGCCAGAGCAACTGATGCTCTGATCACTGATGGAGTGGATGCCCTGATGATCAACGGCACCTTCGGCGAGGCCATGTCCCTGACCGATGATGAGTGGTGCCAGTTCACCAAGACCGTCGTCGACGCTGCAGGAGCCCGTGTACCGGTGCTCGCCGGCGCCACAACCCTGGACACACGCAGCACTATCGAACGTGCCAGTTTCGCGCGGGATGTCGGTGCGAGCGGGCTCCTTCTTGGTCGGCCTATGTGGAACGAGCTGGCTCCCGATCAGGTATTCGAGTTCTACAAGAGCGTTGCGGAGGCGGTTCCGGAACTCGGGATCGTCATCTATAACAATCCCGCCGCTTTCAAGAGCGATATCAGCGTTGGGCTATGGCAACAGCTGGCCACTATCCGGCAGGTCATAGGCGGGAAGTACGGCATGTTGGATGTGACGTACCGGGAAGCAGCCGCTCGCGTGGGCAAGCGGATAAGGCTGATGCCGATGGAGATCAACTGGTACACAGCGCGCTGCTGGCACCCGACCGAAACGGTGGCTTGCTGGTCCGGCGGCGCATCATGCGACCCACTGCCGGTGGTCCGGTTGCGAGACACGTTCCTCTCCGATGACTTGGTAGAGGCGGAGGAACTCACGCGGCGGTTGACGGCGACCTACCAAACCTTCTTTCCGCCGGGCGGTGAGCGCGTATTCCGAATCTACAACGTACAGGTCGAAAAGGCGCGGATGAACGCTGCCGGTTATCTCAAGGCAGGTCCCTCGCGCCCGCCGTACCACACGATGCCGGACGAATTCGCCGACGGGGCGCGAACAGCCGGCACTAGATGGCGTGCACTTGCCGACGAGTTGCGCGCAAAGGGGCCCCTCACCGTCAAGACGAGAGCGGGGTAAAGCATGGCCGTCCAACCAACCAGAGCGGAGTACGGCAAGAAGTTGAAGGTGCAACTCGAAACGCAACCGTGGGGCATGTTGATCGGAGGAGAGGTCGTACAGGCTGAGTCCGGCGAATTTTTCGAGTCGAGGTGTCCCGCGAACGCCCGTTTCCTGGCGAACGTCCCCTTCGCCCAAGGCGCGGATGTAGCTCATGCAGTAGAGGCGGCAAGGACAGTGGCTCCGCTCTGGCGTCGAACATCTTTGGTGGAGCGAGCTGCGAGGGTGCGAGAAATGGCGTCGATCTTGCAGGCGAACGCCGAGATCCTCGGGATCATCGATTCGGTCGATTCCGGGAATCCGGTGCACGCCATGATCGGTGACGTCGGGCTCGCCGTCGAGATGCTCGAGTACATCGCCGGCATTGCGATGGAGGTCAAGGGCCAGAGCCTTCCTTCGATGAACGACGAATGGCTGATGACGCGACGTGAGCCATACGGCGTCGTCGGCCGAATCATTCCCTTCAACCATCCACTCATGTTCGCTTCCGCGAGGATTGGTGCTCCGCTCGTGACGGGGAACGCCGTTGTGCTGAAGGTTCCCGAGCAGGCGCCTCTTGCTCCTCTTTTCATGGCAAATCTGCTCAAGGATGTCTTCCCCCCCGGTGTTCTCAACGTCATCTCCGGAGATGGACCCATCACGGGCGATGCTCTGGTTCGCCACCCGGACGTCAAGCGCATCGCGTTGATCGGCAGCATCGAGACCGGCCGACGCATCCAAGCGAGCGCCGCAGAGTCCGCGGTGAAACATGTCACGCTCGAGATGGGCGGCAAGAACCCGATGATCATCTTCCCCGACGCAGACGTCGAGCGTGCTGCTGCCAGCGCGGTCTTCGGTATGAACTTCCACTACACGGCGGGGCAATCGTGTGGATCGACCAGCCGCTTGTTCGTTCACGAAACGATCCACGATGCCGTGCTCGAGAGGATCCTCGAAACAGTCGGTAAGTTCCGGATCGGGCACCCGCTCGACCTCCGCACGCAGATGGGCTGCTTAGCATCTGAGGATCAGTACAAGAAGGCGACCGGCTACATCGAGCTCGGACAACAGGAGGGGGCGAAGCTCGTCCAAGGAGGGGGTCGACCGGAGGGCGAGGATTTCATCGAGTACCCGGACCTGGCCAACGGTTTCTATGTCGAGCCGACGGTTTTCGCCGATGTGGAGATGGACATGCGGATAGCCCGTGAGGAGATCTTCGGACCGGTGCTTTCCGTCTTCAAGTGGGACGACAAAGGTCAAGTGATCCAGCAGGCGAATGATGTTCAGTATGGGTTGACTGCAAGCGTGTGGACCAACGATCTGAAGCAAGCCTTCCAAACGGCCGATGCCATGGACGCGGGTTACGTGTGGATCAACGGTAGTGGGACTCACTATCTAGGCGCGCCGTTCGGTGGACACAAGAACAGTGGTGTGGACGTCGAAGAGGGGATCGAAGAGCTTTATTCCTACACCCAGTCGAAGACGGTCAGCGTCGGCTTCTGATCCCGATGGATGATCCTCGCGAAGCCGTCGCTCTTGGTTGCCGCGTTCTGGGCCTGGAGGATTTAGGTGACCTCGTCTTCGGTCACGTCTCGGTGCGTGACCCGGACGGCCGCGGCGTGTGGATGAAGGCTGCGAAGCTCGGTTTCGAAGAGGTCTCCCCAGACGACGTTCTGCTCTTGGACCGAGATGGAAACGTGCTCGAGGGAGATGGCCGGCGTCATGCCGAGTTCCCCATACACACGGAGATAATCGCCGCAAGGCCAGATGTCGACGCCGTGGTGCACACCCATGGTCCATACTCCGTTGCGTTGGGAGCCACCGCGCAACCGCTGCGAGCGATCTCGCACGAGGGAACCTTCTTCATCCCACCCGAGGTACCCCGTTTCGAAGAGACGGGTGATCTCATCCTCACGCCGGACCTTGGCCGTCTGCTTGCCGAGACACTCGGTCCGCTCAGCGCGGTCATGCTCGTTAATCACGGCATCGTGACCGCCGGACCCGATGTACCCACAGCAGTCATCGGTACGCTGTTGTTGGAGCGAGCTTGCAGGATGCAGGTTCGTGCTGCGAGTGTCGGCGAGGTCCGCAGATGGTCGGACGACGACGAAGCACCCTCCAAGAGACGCAATGTTTACTCGCCGCAGAACCTAGCTTCGATCTGGGAGTACCTAGTCCGGCGCCTGCGGTAGTAGGTGTATGGCCTGATGCCTCCGGAGGAACCCCGATCACTTGGGATCTGCTCTACATGCTGTCGATCCTCGTGTGAGCGCCGTCGTTAGGGCCGAAGCGAGAATGGGTCTTGCGTCTGAGCTTCTGACCCAGAACCGGCCCGGAAATCCGTCAGCATCACGACCCTGAGGAGCCTGTCGCGAAAACCCTGAGGGGTTCAGAAATCGTGACACCGTGTCTGAGTAGCGCCGTCGGGTAGCCTCGCCGACTCGCCCGGCTGCCGAGGAGACACCCCATGCTGCTCTCACTCGTGTACTTCGTCTTGCGCCGTCTGCTCCACGCACTGGCTCCTTCAGAGCGCAGTGACCTGGAACGCGAAGCCGAGCTGCTGGTTCTCCGACATCAGCTCAAGGTCCTCTCGAGAGGCGTTCGCCGGCCGAGCTTCCGCAGGCGAGACCGGATGCTGTTCGCCGCGGCGAGCCGGATCCTGCCGAGGGAGCGTTGGAAGGCGTTCGTCGTGACCCCTCGAACCGTGCTCCGGTGGCACCGAGAGCTGGTTCGGCGCAAGTGGACGTATCGCCGCCGACGACCGGGCAGGCCGCCGCACAATCGGGACACCGTGGAGCTCATCGCGCGAATGGCCAGAGAGAACCCCAGGTGGGGCTACCTCAGGATCCGGGGCGAGCTGATGAAACTCGGTATCCGAGTATGCGCCACCGCCATCCGGGCGATTCTGCGCCGAGAAGGCCTCGGTCCGGCTCCTCGCCGGATCGGTCCCTCGTGGAGCGAGTTCCTGCGGGCCCAGGCTCAAGGGATCGTGGCCTTCGACTTCTTCACCGTGGAGACGGCCTGGCTCAGGACCCTGTACGTACTGTTCGCCATCGAGGTCGGGTCCAGGCGGGTCCGCGTCCTCGGCGTCACTAGGAACCCGGACTCCGCGTGGGTGACCCAGCAGGCTCGGAACCTGGCGGTGGGGGAGGGGCTTCGGGGCGTTCGGTTCGTGCTCCGGGACCGGGACTCGAAGTACCCCAGTCCATTCGACGAGGTCTTTCGGACCGAAGGGGCGAAGGTCGTCAAGACGCCGATCCGGGCCCCGAAGGCGAACGCCTTCGCCGAGAGGTGGATAAGGACGGCACGCTGGGAGTGCCTGGACCACCTGCTGATCCTCGGTCGTCGTCACCTTGAGCGAGTCCTTCTGGAGTTCGCTGGTCATTACAACGCCGAGCGGCCGCACCGGGGGCTGCGGCTCGCACGTCCCTCGCCTCCGACGTCATCGCGTTCTTCAAGCAGCGGCGCGGTCCGCCGGCGCGACCGGCTGGGCGGGATGATCCACGAATACCACCGAGAAGTGGCCTGACGCCAATATCTGTACCCCTCAGCCCGCGTGCAATTGTCTCGTCACTGCTCGTTGGATCGATGAGAAGGGCCTGGCACCCGCCTTATCGCGACGTTCAACGTCATGCGTTCGCCCGACAACGCGAGAAAGATCCGATTTCCATGTGCGTAGACCGGACGCGAAGCCCCGCGGAAACTCACCCATTTGGGCCAAGTCTTTGGGCGAGCATCCAATCGTTGACTTCCGATCCACGTGAATCAAGGAGGGCTCGATCTGCTCAATCAGGCCATTCTAGCTTCTCGTCGAGCCCGGCGTTTGGACTCTCGGATGAGATCAAATGTTCGGGGAAGTGTTTCATCAGGCAAGGTCGATCTCCCCCGCTAGCGAGGCTCAAATGTTCCGGTGACCTTCTGAGGGTGCTCTAGGTACTCCTCTCTAAACAGTCCCAGGACTTGCAACACTGGCCGATCAGTAGTCACAAACAGATCGCTCGACTCTGAAGCCACGTGCTCCACTGTCGCCCACGAAGGAATCACGAAGATGTCGTGCTCACTCCAGTCGAATCTCTGACCATCGATGACACTGTGGCCTGCGCCACGAAATACGACCACGATGGAACTCCCGGCCTTTCGATAGGGTCGAGTGGATGCTCCCTCTCTGATGCGGGTCATCTCGAGTCCGAGCGTCGGAAGTGCAGAGTGCCCGTTGATTGGGTTCACATAATTGAGGGTAGTGACTTCCAATCCCGTTTCCTCAAGCATTGCATCGAGTTGAAGGCTCACCTCTGAGTAGGGATATCGTAGAAGGGGCGAATGAAGGCTCTGCTCTTCCCTATCCGTAGGGACGGTGCCTCGACCGTAGAGCCGCTCCGAGCCATTGCGGGCGTCTATCGGTTGCAGGTTGTCCGGGTAAAGTTCGAAGAATACCGACTCCATCCACCCCACGAGCGGCAGATCGAGGCCGTCGAACCACACCATTGGCTGATCCCCAGCGTTCGTGTGGTCGTGCCAGTGCCAGTTAGGGGTAAGGACCAAGTCTCCGGGAGTCATGTCACAGGCATCCCCATTGACCGTGGTCCAGACTCCTTCCCCCTCCATAACGAAACGGATCGCGCCCGGCGTGTGCCGGTGAGCGGGTGCCGACTCCCCCGGAGCGAGATACTGAACGGCACCCCACAGCGTCGTGCTCGTGTAGGGCATGCCGTTCAACCCGGGATTGCAGAGAGCAAGGACGCGACGATCCCCCCCTCTGTCGATGGTGATCAATTCACCCGCTCTCTGGGCGAGAGGTAGGAGCGTGCTCCAATTCCACAGCCACGGTAACGTCTTAGGGTGCGGTTGCTGCGGCATTATCTGCTTGTTGATCTTCCACAGCGGCTGAAGATCTTTGGCGGCGAGCGCTCCGCAGAACTCGTCGTAATCGACTTGGAGAGTGTCCGCAATCTTCGCCATGAGTCCTCCCTAGCCGAAAACCGAATAACTCGATGCGGACGTGTTCGCGAACTACACGGTAGCTTACCAAGAATCTGCTCACATGTGACACATCTCCTTTTGCTGTATGCCGGTGGTGATCTTTGGGATCGCCTACGTATACGGCCTACGAATTGGTGTCGTCTACCTATCGGGTTAGTGTCGTCTACCTATCGAGTCTTCCGCCCACCGCGGCCCCGATTTTCCCAGGATGGCTCCAAGGCAGACCAGCATCCGTCGTAAGATGGCAGCATCGATCTACGCATTGTGCACCCTCATGCCTGGCTCGGCCGCCGAAGCGTCCGAGCTGGTCCCATCACCGATGACTCACGACTACAGAACAGAATCAGCAACACCAGCACCGGTTCGTCTGTGAAGCCATACTGACCATCATGTCTACAATGCGTCGCCGCTCTAACGTACTCGTTCCCGCGGGCCGGGCATGATCAAGTTCTTCGAAAGATTCGGCGGAACCTCCGTATAGGCGGGGATGATTTCGGCGAAACGATTAGGGTCTTGTTCTCAGGAGATCAACAGCTTGCTGAGCAGGTTGCGGTAAAGGCTCCCACGCGCACGGACCCGAAGGCGTTTCAACATAGTATGACCGTTGCAGATCGGAGATTTTCGCGGACGCTTCAAGTACGCACGCGCCGCGACTCGACCACGTGCCAGGCAGATCCTGTCTAGGGCCCCGGGTACTCGGGTCGGGACCTCGTGAGGACCTGATGCCCGTGGGGGCGTCCTCGGTTGCGGAAGGCGATCCAAGAGATAGCCATCGATCGAGAGGAGACCTGATGGAGCTTTTCGAGGTCATGCGGACATCGGCGACAACCCGCTACTACCGCGACGACGACGTTTCTGAGCAGACGCTGTACGAGGTGCTCGATGCGGCTCGCTTCGCTCCCAGCGGAGGGAACCGCCAGGGCTGGCACGTGGTGATCGTGCGCGATTGGCAGCGACGACGGACGCTGCGAAATCTATATCTCGGTCCCTGGAAGGAGTACGTGGCGGGTTTTCGTCTTCCCGGCACGTCCTCTACCCGCAGCATTTCAAAGGCCGCAGAGGACTTCGCCGAGAACCTTCACGAAGTACCGGTGCACCTTATCGTCTGCGTCCGCCTAGATGCGTTGGCGATCACGGACGCCGACCTCGGCCGCCCGAGCATCGTCGGAGGTGCCTCAGTCTATCCTTTCGTTCAGAACATCCTGCTGTCCTGCCGCAACAAGGGTCTGGGGGCGGCCCTCACAACGATGATCTGTCGTCGAGAACCCGAGGTGAAGGAGTTGCTGAACATCCCTGAGGGATTCGGGATCGCAGGGCTCCTCGCCGTCGGACGACCCGAGGAGAAACGCCTCTCCCGTCGCCTCAGCCGGCTTGAGGTATCGGAGTTCGCGACGCAGGAAACCTTCGATGGAGACCCCTTCGACGTAACCACCAGCTGAACGACCTGGATCCAAGGCTACACTCCCAGCATCGAGCGATGCTTTAGGGATCTCTCGACGTACGAGCGTGCCGTGCGAGGGATCATGTCCTTCTTGGCTCCGACTGGGCGCGCCACCTTGGCCGGCGATTCCGGCGACCAATGGACCGTCGTGAATCTCCCCCGAACACATCACTAGGAGGTTGAATCAGTTACTCCTACATAAGCCTGGATTAGGTAGGAGGATTCGACCTCCGGGCACGAGGTTCGAGAGTCGAATTGTATGTCAGACAGGCAACCGACCCACGAGCGTCTCGTCAATCTCGAGCTCATCGATGTGCATCCTCGGCATCAGCCGAACCTCTCGATCTTGGATGGGCGATTGAACATTCTTCTGGGCCTGCAAGGAATCATCGACGGCATCTGGGTCCAACTACCTAGTTCACGCATAGCACCAGATCGTTCCGGTTTCCATAGCCCGGGTTCCTAGCATCACATCGTTCCGGGCATAGCCGGGATTTCTAGCATCAGATCGTTCCGGTACGGTCAGAACTTCAAGGGGAAGGCGATCTCTTCGCGCCAATGATGACCTTCGGCCTCGAGGACCATCGTCTGTGCCCGCACGTGCAGGGTCGCGGTGACGTAACGGTGCACGAGCACCTCGGGCATCTCGATCTTGGACCCAAGGATCTTGAGCAGGCGGTCGGACCGGATCAGCCTGACGAACTCCACGATCCCGCGGCGAGGCAGTCCCGTCGGAATCCGGAAGTCGGGATCGACGAGGTGAGGGGTGAATCTCTTTTTGCGCTCCCATTCATCGGGGGTCGCGCCCTTGAGGATCGAGTAGCGGTGGTGGGAGTTGTGGAACCTCTCGAACGCGCGCGCACGTCTCTTTAGGTGCGCGATGTCACTGAAGCGCGCGGTGCGAAAGAAGCGCTTGTCGAAGACGTCGTTGAAGTGTTCGATGACCGGATTGCGCCAGGGCTCGCCGAAGGGGATGAAGCGCACCCTTGTTCCCAGCGCGAGGCAGGTCCACACGGGCACGGCGAGCTGGCGGCCGCGGCCCTGGATCGTGAGACCGTTGTCGAACTTCGCCCGAGCCGGGACCCCGAGCCGGCGCCACAACCTTACGAGCCCGCCTGCGACCTCCCATTCCTCCTTGGTCGCCAGGATCTCTATCGCCGAACGGTGTCTTCCGAGGTCGACCGCGTTGAGCGCATAGAAGGGGACCGCACCTTCGAGGTGACGGGGCCCGACGAGATCGATCTCGTGGATCGCGTTGGGTTTGACGAGCAGTGGTGGCGCGGGGTACGGGGTTCCCTTGATGATCGCGATGCTCGACCACCCCGATGCCGCCACCGCGGATCTGTCATGCCTACGCTTGTGTGTTAGCTCGGGTGAGACCCTCCCGAGGAAACTCACCGAAGATGGAAGGACGTGTTTGGAGGCGAGGTCCTGGAGGGCATCGGCTCTTCCGAGATGTACCACATCTACATCTCGAACCGTCCCGGCAGCAGCAAGATCGGGAGCGTCGGCCCGGCTGTGCCTGGATACGACGCTACGATCCGCGACTTGGAAGGTAAAGAACTCCCTGATGACCAGGCGGGCGAGCTGTGGGTCGAAGGCGACAGCGCTGCAGTTATGTACTGGAGGAGTCGCCAATCCTCGAAACGACCCTTCTATGGTGGACGGGTCCGGACCGGCGACTACTTCGTACGAGACGCCGACGGCTACTTCTGGTTCCACGGCCGGGCTGATCACTTAATGAAAGTTGGAGGGATCTGGGTTGCTCCTGACCAGATCGAAAACTGTCTGCTCGAACACCCCCTCGTGACCCAAGTCGCCGTGGTGCCTTACGATGACCAGGGGCTGAAGCTACCGCGAGCTTACGTAGTTGCCCGCGAGGACCCGCATGAAGGATTGGCAGAGGAGCTGAAGGATTTCGTGCGATCGAAGCTTTCGCCGCACAAGGTGCCTCGTGATGAACGCTTCGTTGACGATCTACCTAAGACAGGTTCTGGAAAGATCGATCGTCGTAGTCTCGCCGACCTGTAGAAAAGCAATGGCGAACTGATGGGAGCCCCTCGTGAGCGATAACGGGGAAGCCGCGATCAAGAGCATCACTGCTCTTGGCTTTTCCTTGTACGAGGCCAGGTCGTACGTCGGGCTGCTGGGTTCCGGTTCGCTGACCGCCTACGCGTTGTCGAAGCTTATTAACGTTCCGGAGCCCAAGCTCTATGACGTGATGAGAAGGTTGGTGGATCGTGGCGCGGTGGTCCAGGTGGACCGCGATCCTGCCCGTTACTCCGCCGTTCCGGGAGCCAGGCTGTTGGACAAGCTAGACGAAGAGTTCGTCCGGCGTCTTGACTCGGCGAAGGAAAGCCTCAAGGGCATCCAGGCGGCCACCCTCGCGGAATTCCCTCATGTGATGTGGAAGTTCGAGGGTTATCACGCGGTTCTGGAGAGGGCGAGGGGACTCATGGAAGCGGTGCCGGGTCAACTCTACGTCACTGCCTGGACGAACGAGCTCCATCGCCTTCGCCAGCCCCTCGAGAACGCGGAGAAGAGGGGCGTCAATGTCGTCCTGCTTCACTTCGGAGCGAACCCGGTTCAGTTGTCGAGGGCCATCACGTTCGAGCACCTTAAGGACGTCCCTATCCCAGCGAAAGCGGCCAAGACGAGACACCTTGGGTTGGTCGGCGCGACCTCGGCGCTGTGGGCTCTGTCATCCCCGACACAGCCGTGGACGGCGATCTACGCGGAGGACAAGATGTTCGCGAGCCTCGTCAGGACCTTCATTCGTCACGACATCTACTTTCAACAGATTCATGCGGACTTTGGTCCCGAGCTCCGTGACGTCTACGGCCAGAACCTGGAGCGTTTGATCGAGCTGTTCAGCTTCAGCTAGGCCTCGCATCAGCGACGTCGATCACAAGATTCGTGTTCTCGTCGACGCGACCTGTGTCGGCGGCGCGTAGAACGACCGTAGTAGAGGGGCTCCACACGATCGCAGGCCCGAGGATGATGTTGCCTGGCCGCAGGCCGTCGTACCCGTAGCCGGGGAACTCTTCGAACACCTGTCGGTCGGGCACCCATGCTCGTCGACGTTCCACCAACCCAGGCGACGGATCGGCTTCGCCAAGCGCTTGCACGCGCGGGCTGGGCTGTTCGAAGCCCGTGCCAACCACCTTGAAGGCGACGAAGTCGATCCCAGCATCCCGGTAACCCGACCCCTTGCTGAACCTTTCCTGGTACAGGTTCTCGAACCGGTCGACATTGCTCTCGACGAACGACTCATCGAACGCGTTCAACCTCTCGACCGGCACAGTGATGGTGTTTGTCTGGCGTGAATATCTCATGTCGATCATGCCAGAGATGTCCGTCCGGTCGGCCTCGAACCCTGCGTCAGCGAGCAGCAGGTGAACGCGCTCGACCAAGGGAGAGAAGATCTCGTCAAGCTGGTCGGCGGTCACCGGAAGGCGCATCTTTCAACGATCTCCCCTCCAAAAAGGTAAGACGTGCAACGTTGCGACTCCTAATAGCCTCCTTTTCCTGCTCGGATATCGGCATCCCTTCCAACGCATCGACGCATGTTTGGACGAACTTTCGTCCCAGCGCTGGGCCGAAAGGCATGTCGGTTGCGAAGACCATATGTGGCGGGTCGGGCTCTTTCAGCGCTCGATCGTCGCGACGAGGAAGGCTTCGAAAGACCAGACGGGGAGCGGCCCAATTAGATTAGAGAACGGTCGAGTTGAACCTCAGCGATCAGCCGAGTCGAGCTTGTACTCACCAACGTGTCGACCAAGTTTGTTGCGGCATCGCCGCTAGGACTCGGGTGTGCTGAAAAGGAGGTGGGTCATCCACACCTCAGTCCGCTTAACGTGCTGCGGCGGGGCAAGCGGCTGGCCCTCTACGAGCATGTCGTTGAAGGTGTGGAAGTCCTCGTTATAGACCTCTTTGTTGTTCTCGTCGAAGTAGATCACCCTGTACCTGGTCTCCCTGGCGGCCATTT
>WHSQ01000032.1:30701-30997 GCA_009380005.1 Actinomycetota bacterium
CATCCGGTCGTCCAGCAGCCGGCTGAGGGGTGCGAAAAAGGCGACCACGCTCCCGACCCTGCGCCGTCGGCCCGCTGGTCTCAACCTGTGACCACGTATCGTCCTTCCTCCATTGCTGTTACCCGGGAGGTTGGTCACCTGATGTCGCTCGCCTACCTCATCTGCCGCGTACTCCTCAGAGCTGTCGTCGCAGCGATCCGGCGTATCGACGCCAAGGATGTCGAGATCCTCGTGTTGCGACATCAGCTCGAGGTCCTCCATCGCCAGAAGGGCAAACCCCGCTTCCGACCTCGGGA
>WHSQ01000330.1:0-666 GCA_009380005.1 Actinomycetota bacterium
CTAGTGTCCTGATTCGTTAATTCCTTAACATCTTGCAGGACTCCGTCTGTGTCGTCGCGAATTTCTACGTCGTCCACCTGATGGATGACCATAGGAGGCGACGATGGGACCGCGAGGCAGACCGGCTGCAGAAGTGGTGCTGACCGACGACGAGCGCGAGACGCTGGAACGCTGGGCGCGCCGACCAAAGAGCGCGCAGGCGTTGGCGCTTAGGTGTCGCATCGTGTTGGCGGCGGCCGCCGGCGAGTCGAATACGGGCATCGCGGCCCGGCTCGGATGTAGTCGCGTAACTGTCACCAAGTGGCGCAACCGCTTCGTCGAGCACCGCCTCGACGGACTGCACGACGAGCCTCGGCCGGGCAAGCCGCGCTCGATCACGGACGACGACGTCGAGCGGGTGATCGTCAAGACGCTCGAGGAGACACCGAAGGACGCGACCCACTGGTCGACGCGCGCGATGGCCACGGCGACGGGGATGTCCCAGTCGGCGATAAGCCGCATCTGGAGGGCGTTCGGCCTCAAGCCGCACCTGATGGAGGACTTCAAGCTGTCACCAGATCCGCAGTTCGTCGACAAGGTCAGAGACATCGTCGGCCTCTACCTCAATCCCCCCGACGCGGCCGTGGTGCTCTGTGTCGACGAAAAGACTCAGGTCCAGGCGCTCGA
>WHSQ01000330.1:676-903 GCA_009380005.1 Actinomycetota bacterium
CCTACTCGAGCTGGCTCAACCTCGTCGAGCGCTGGTTCTCCGAACTCACCACCAAGTGGCTGCGCCGGGGCACTCACCGTTCCGTGAGAGAGCTGATCACGTCGCTCCGTACCTGGATCACCAACTGGAACGACGACCCGAAGCCATTTGTCTGGCACAAGACCGCTGATGAGATCCTCGATAACCTCGCTGCGTACTGTCAACGAATCTCTGACTCAGGACACTAG
>WHSQ01000331.1:0-665 GCA_009380005.1 Actinomycetota bacterium
CGTTGCGGTACGAGGCTATAACAGGGCTGGCCGACGGGCAACTGGCCGAGCTGACCGCCCGCGTCGCCGCGATCACCACCGACGTGGTGGCCGCAGGCGGCAGGCCGGCGGCGATCGGGCTGTACCGGTCGGTAGCGATGGTGGTGTCGCTGATGCGCAAGAACGTCACCCAGCAGGTCGCCGGGGCCGTCTTCGGCGTCAGCCAGTCCACGGTGAGCCGCCGATGGGATCTGCTGCGGCCGGTCATCGGTGAGGCGCTGGCCGAGTTCGTCCCTCCCCCGCAGGACGCGGTCGGCGCTGGAACTGTGCTGGTAGACGGCACGATCTGCCCCACCTGGGACTGGCGGGCTATCCCCGACCTGTTCTCCGGCAAGGCCGGCTACCCAGGCATGAACATCCAAGTCGCGACCACCCTCGACGGGACCCTGGTCGCCGTCGGCGCCACCCCGATACCCGGCGCGCGACACGACGCCCACGCCTACGCGGCCTCCGAACTCGCCGACGCACTCACCGGCCTGCCCACCGTCGCCGACCTCGGCTACCTCGGCGTCGACGGCATCGACCTCGCCCCGATCCGCAAGCCCGCCGGCACCGACCTTCATCACACCCAAACCGAATTCAACACCCAACTCTCCAAAATCCGCGCCGCCGTAGAACACGCCATC
>WHSQ01000331.1:675-897 GCA_009380005.1 Actinomycetota bacterium
TTCACTGCTTATGAATAAGCCCTCTGATTCCCGAGTACACCCGAGGACAGCTTCGGGCGCGCAACCTGGCCTACCGCAGAGTGGCCAATGCTCTGGCGCGTGCCCGCAAGCGCGGTGACCGGGCAACGGTACGAAAGCTGCGTAAGCGGCTGCGGACCATGCCCACCCAGGATCCCGACGATCCAGGGTATCGGCGACTGCGGTACATCCGTTATGCCGATG
>WHSQ01000332.1 GCA_009380005.1 Actinomycetota bacterium
GTGCGCCGCCTGAACATCTCGGAGAAACCCGTCCACAACTCTTGACAATAACTCCGAGGAAGGGTTGAACTTGTTCAAAGAGAAGGTCGTTCTCGTAACTGGAACAGGGCCGAACATCGGCGGGGAGATCGCCCGCACGTTCGCGGCGAACGGTGCACGGGTGGTGTGCCTGGACGCGCGCTCGGAGATCGCAGCCGCGACCGCCAAGGAGATCAGCGACACGGGTGCAGAGGCCTTGGCCGTGACGGCGGACATCACCAGCTCCGATGATGTCGAGCGTGCGGTGCAGGACGCCGTCAGCACGTTCGGCGGCCTGGATGTGCTGGTCAACAACGCCGCGATCTCGCCCCTCGGAAGCCTGATCGACACCAAGATGGAGGACTGGCACGCCGCTCTGAACGTCATCTTGACGGGAACCTTCCTGTGCAGCCGTTTCGCGGCCAAGCAGATGATCGCGCAGAACACCGGTGGCGTCATCATCAACATCGCATCCACCTCCGGCCATCGCGGCAAGAGCGGCCACATCGCCTACGCCACCGCCAAGGGCGGGGTGCTGCAGTTGACCCGGTGCATGGCCATGGAGTTGGCCGCACACGGCATCCGGGTGAACTCCGTCAGCCCGAACTCCTCCGGCACCCCCCTGGCGGGGTCGGCGAAGTCCCGCGAGGGCAAGCCCCCCCGGGCGCCGCTGGGGCGTTGGGGTCGCACGACGGACCAGGCGCAGGCGGTGGTCTTCATGGCCTCGTCCAACGCTGACTTCATCACCGGCACCGATCTCGCCGTTGACGGGGGCGTGCTTGCCGGTCGCCCCTGAGGGCAAGCGACGCAGGACGCTGGCTCGGCGTCTCAGCTTGAACCGGCGGCTGTGCCGGCACGCCCTCACGCCAATTCAGACC
>WHSQ01000333.1 GCA_009380005.1 Actinomycetota bacterium
GGGGATCTAGACGCCGTGGTGATCGGGGCCTTCCTCGATCATCTGGAGGCCGAGCGGCACAACAGCGTGCGCACCCGCAACAACCGCCTCGCCGCGATCCACTCGCTGTTCGCCTACGCCGCCCTGCGCCACCCTGAGCACGCAGCGCTGATCCAGCGGGTGCTCGCCATCCCCGCCAAGCGCACGGACCGACAGCTCGTCTCGTTTCTCACCGGCGAAGAGGTCGACGCCCTCCTCGCCGCCCCCGATCGCGGCACCTGGGTCGGCCGTCGCGACCGCGCGCTGCTGCTCGTCGCCATCCACACCGGACTACGCGTCTCCGAGCTCACCTCCCTCGCGTGCCGAGACGTCGAACTCGGCACCGGCGCTCACCTCCGCTGCCACGGCAAGGGCCGCAAGAAGCGCATCACACCCCTCACCACCGAGGTGTGCGCCGTGCTTCGCGTCTGGTTGGCCGAACGGCGCGGAACACCCAGCGACGCTGTGTTCCCAAGTCGTCGGGGCGGCCCGCTCAGCAGTGACGCCGTCGCCGTCCTTGTCGCTCGTCACGTCCGCACCGCAGCGAGCCGCTGTGGACCTCCCCCCGCTATGCGAAGCTCGACATAGCCGGGGGAAGTCCACGGGGTCTTCCCGTCGGTAGTGGGTGACCCGGTCGGGGATGTCTGCCGGGAAGGCGTACGGCCCCGAGGCTCGAGGTATCTACCTGAACGAGCTCCGCGGCCGTTCGCGTGTCAACCTAGTGTTCTGTCCGGTTGAAGGGCTGCATAATGTTAGGTGCTGTGGGTGATTGCGTGGCAGTAGCCGGCGAGGCGGTCGAGGATCTCTTCGGCGGTCTTGTGCCACTTGAAGGGTCTTGAAGGGTTTGGGGTCGCGGTTGTAGGTGTCGAT
>WHSQ01000334.1:0-388 GCA_009380005.1 Actinomycetota bacterium
CAGTGCCCCTCATGCTCGGCGGTCACGAGGCGCACGAGCAGACGCTCGAAGCGCTTGACGGGCGGGTCCTGGGACTGGCAGGGCACGCCTGGTTCGAGACGTTTTCCGTGCTCACGCGGCTTCCTTCTCCCGCGCGGCGAAGTGCCCGGGAGGTCATCCGGATCCTCGAGCACAACTTCCCCGAGTCCCGCTTCCTCCCGGCGTCCGCCGCACGGGCACTGATCGAGCGCTTGCATGACGTCGGCGCCGCTGGTGGGGCGGTGTACGACGTCCTCGTCGGCGCAGCCGCCGCAGCGCACAACCTGCCTCTGGTGAGCCGCGATCAGCGTGCAGGGGACCTCTACCGCGCCCTGCGGGTGGACGTCGAACTGATCGCCTAAGTACGTCT
>WHSQ01000334.1:398-888 GCA_009380005.1 Actinomycetota bacterium
TGGTTCCCTCAAGGGAGGGAGCCCATGCCGCGATCAAGCCCGCTTGCGGCCCGAGCGCGCTCGGCATGGTCGGCCCCCTTTGAGCAACCGCATCTTTGCGATGCCGCAGACCGAGTGTCAGCTATCTTGCTCCTCAACGTGATCGCTGAGCAACTCTTCTAATAGGAACTGCGTCTTGGGCGGCAGGAGGTGCGCCGGATACACCGAAACGACATCGTCCAGCGCCTCGTCGACATTGCGGTACCCGCATAGTCTATAGAGAACTCGCAGATCATCGGCATCACGCTCGATTCGAGCCGCAGCCGCTTTCATCGCGAACAGATACCGAGGCGATGCGACTCGAACGGTCAGACCCGGGTCGTCGAACAAGACGGTCGCGTGCTGATCGCGCCCGGGCAGGAAGCCCTTGACTGCGTCGTTCAGCCAATCATCTGGAAGTCCCTCACTGGCCGCCAGATCTCGTGCTGCCTCGTAGACGATCGATTTGGGT
>WHSQ01000335.1 GCA_009380005.1 Actinomycetota bacterium
CGCCGCTTCGTCACGTGCCTCGATCCGTGCGGGAGGCACGCCTGTGGCAGCCGAGGAACGTCTTCTCGTCCCCGTGCAGATGGCGAGGATGTCCGTGTGGAGCGACCATGCGATGGCGGCGGTGCTGTGTAGCGCCATGAACGATCACATGGCGACCACAGCCAGTCGATATGACGGCATGCGGATGTGCGCAACTGTTGACATATTGGATCCGGCTGAGGCGGTACGTGAGCTGGAGCGCGTCGGCGGCCGCTATCCCATCGGCGCGGTGTTGGTCCCGCCTCGAGGCACGATCTTGCTCGGCGATCCGTACTATCACCCCGTCTTCGAAGCTGCCGTCGATCTCGGGGTCCCAATCATCGTGCATCCTTCCGGAGCTGAGGGAGCATACTTCGGTGGTCCAACGCTCGGTGTTGGCCCGGTGCGGTCGTCGTATCTCAGGGGAACAGTGCAGTACCAGGTTGCCGAATCGAATCTCTTCGACCTCGTCTTCTCTGGGACCTTCGAGCGGTACCGCCAACTTTGCATCATCTTCGCGCATTGGGGTTACAGGTGGGTGCCGCCCGCCTTCTGGCGGATGGAGAGCGAATGGCGCGCGTTCCGGCTCGAAGCGCCATGGTTGACTAGGTCGCCGTGGGAATATCTCGCGGGTAACGTCCGTCTCGCGTGCGCCGAGGCGTTGCACACAGAACAAGGTGTTGAGCCCAGCCCGTACGAGCGGGTGTGGGAGGGTCTCGATCCTCTTCTGCTCGGCACTGGCGTGGGGTTGGAAGGATGAGAAGCCATTGGGCTGCGAGGGAGTTATTGTCAAGAGTTGTGGACGGGTTTCTGCGAGATGTTCAGGCGGCGCACTCTCCGATGGTGGCTTCGTCGTCCTGGTCGGTGT
>WHSQ01000336.1 GCA_009380005.1 Actinomycetota bacterium
TCGAACGAGTGAGGGCCATCGCCTCGTCGGCGATGGTGGCACCGTCGAGGCGGCGAACGCCTTCCTGGTCCACCTCGGCGTGCGGGGCTACTCGCCGACGACGGTGCGGGCCTATGCCTTCGACATCGCCAACTTCGCCACGTTCCTCACCGAGCGGGGCTTGGTTCTCGGCGGGGTCGTTCCCAGCGATCTGTTCAGCTATCTCGACTGGCAGCAGCAGCAGCGACGGCCCGGTCGGGGGGGGAAGGTCGTCCCGCTCGCGCGGCGGGGACCGGCACCGGCGACGATGAACCGCCGGGTCAGCGCGGTCCGCGGGTTGTTCGAACATCAGGTCATGACCGGTGCGGTAGTGGAGAACCCGGTGCCGGCGGCGCGCCGCGCGAACGGGCTGCGGACGCCGCCGCGTGGTCTGCTGGGTCATGTCGGTCCCGGCCGGCCTCGCGGCGGTGGGCGTCTGGTGCGCCAGGCCGACCGGCTGCCTGAGAGCATCGACGGTGACGATGTCGCGACGTTTCTCGCGGACCTGCTGACCTATCGCGATCGGGCGGTCGTGTTGGCGATGGTCCTCGGCGGGTTGCGCGCCGGTGAGGTCCGCTCGCTGCGGCTGGCCGACGTCGACATGGGCCTGGGTCGGGTGCGGGTGCTCGGCAAGGGCGGGAGGGAACGGATCGTGCCGGTCGATCGAGCCTTCTTCGTCGAGTGCGCGTCCTACCTGCGCGATGAACGGCCGGCGGGATGTGGCACACCCGAGTGCTTCGTGGTCCTGCGCGGCCCGACCCGCGGCCAGGCGATGACCGAGGCCGGGCTGCGCAAGATCTTCCGCGTGCACCGCGACCGCTCCGGTGCCACGCGCGTCGGCCCCATCGGCTGCGGCACACCTACG
>WHSQ01000337.1 GCA_009380005.1 Actinomycetota bacterium
GACGATCATCGGGATGCCTCCGATGCGGCCTGGACTGCTTCTTCGGCCGCGTCGTGGTCCGAGGAGGTCCGCCAAGGCGTGGCCGCCAAGCAGCGGCGCATTGGCCGCGCCGAGCAGGCCGCTAGCGCCGTCCGAGTCTATACGCTGATCGTGCCCGGGCTGCTTCAGACCGCTGAGTACACCCATCGGCTGTTCGACATGCAGGCTTCGCTGCAGCCTGATCTGTTCCCCGACCTGGCCGCCGGCCGCGCCGCCTTCGCCGAACGCCAACAGATGCTGTTCAGGTCGGCCGGCCGATTCGAGTTCGTCGTCCCCGAGTCGGCGTTGTTGTGGCGGCCTGGCCCTGACGGCGACCCACGGACGTTGGTCACCCAGCTGCGGCACATCGCCAACCTATCCACCCTGGACACCGTCCGTTTCGGCGTGATCCCGCTTGATGCGCCGGCTCGGGTGTGCGTCATGCACGAGTTCGTGATGATCGGCGAGCTTGGCGTCGATGACAACGTCGAAGTCACGATCCACACGACTACCCGTGAGCTGCACATCCGCGACGACGCGCAGATCAAGACGTACACGGCGCTGTGGGAGCGGGTGTGCGATGACGCTGTGTTCGACGACGGCGCCCGCGACCTGCTTGCCACCACCGCCAACCGGCTGCTCGCTAGCTGACCTCGCCCCACAAGAGCTTGACCGCCTGCTTATAGTCAGGCATAGTTAGCCATGAACTGCTCTGGATACCTGGATGAGTTGACTGCGAAGCCAGGAGCCGGACCGTGTCCGGAATCGGTGATATAGACGGCGACCCCGCCCGTTTCAGCTTTCTTGTCAAGAACGGCCTTCGGGCGCGCCGGTAGTGGTGGTAGAGGGGAGAGAAGTGCCCCG
>WHSQ01000338.1 GCA_009380005.1 Actinomycetota bacterium
ACGTTCGTGTTGGTGTTCTGGAACGTCGCAACGAGCGCGTCGTTGACCCTGCCGAGTTCGGTCGCCTCCAGGCCGAAGCCGGACAGGATGTTCGACGCGAGGTCCGCTGCGGTGGCCAGATCCATCTGCGCGGCGGCGGCGAGCTGCAACGTGCCGGGCAGCGCTTCCATGATCTCGTTTGTGTCGAACCCGGCCGACGCTAGGAAGTACATGGCGTCGGCGGCCTGCGACGCGGAGAACTGGGTGGTGCGACCGAGGTCCTTCGCGAGGTCTTCGAGCTGGGTGAACTCGGCACCGGCCGCGCCGGTGACCGCGCGGACCTGGTTCATCGACGATTGGAAGTCGCCGGCGACCTTGAGGATCCCAACGCCCAACCCGACGATCGGGAGTGTCAGACGGGTGGTGAGCCTGCGACCGGTCGACTGCAGCTGCGAGCCAATCCGGTCGAACCCTTGCGAGATCCGCCGTCCGAGCGACTGCGCAGCGGCGTCACCCTCACGCTGGATGCCCTTACGTAACTGGTCGAAGCGGCCTTCGACGTCGACAAATGCTGTTCCGGCGGGGAGCGCTATCTCACTCACCTCCTCCCATCAGTTTGCGTTCGCGGACTCCGGGACGTAACGGATAGCGGCTCCGAAGAACTGGCGGATCTCCGTGGACGACGACGTCCGCGGCGGCTTGTCCGTCTGCGCCTCGACAGGACGGTTGGACGTCTCACCGGGTCGGGGGATGCGGAATGGCTTGGGGGTGTAGGGCTGCTTCGAGCCTGGCCCCGCCGCGTAGTGAGCGCCGCGGACAAGCTCACCTGTCCAATGAACGTGCTCACCGATGAACGCGAGGAGATGTTCGACGTCGCCCCACTCGCCGTGGATCGACCG
>WHSQ01000339.1 GCA_009380005.1 Actinomycetota bacterium
GCCCCAAGGCCGAACTGATCCTGACTGCCGATGAGCGTGACCAACTGACACGCGATGCCCGTCGTGCCACCTCGGCTCAAGCGTTGGCGCTGCGGTCGAAGATCGTGTTGGCGTGCGCTGACGGCGCCGACAACAAGGCGGTCGCCGAGCAGGTGCGGTGCTCGGCGAACACGGTCAGCAAGTGGCGCAAACGGTTCATCGAGAACCGCTTGGACGGCCTGCTCGATGAGGAGCGTCCTGGTCGCCCCCGCACGATCAGCGTGGACCAGGTCGAGGACGTGATCGTGGCGACCCTGGAGTCCACGCCGCCGAACGCCACCCACTGGACCCGGTCGAAGATGGCCGAACGCACGGGTCTGTCCAAGACCACGATCGGGAAGATCTGGAAGGACTTCGGCCTCAAGCCCCACAAGGTCGATCACTTCAAACTGTCGACCGACCCGTTGTTCATCGACAAGCTTTACGACGTGGTCGGTCTCTACCTGAACCCGCCCGAGGCAGGTGCAGGCTTTGCAGCGGTCCCAGCCGGCGTTCCCGATGATGCCGGGCATGCCGGAACGCCGCACCCATGACTACGTGCGACATGGCACCACCTCCTTGTTCGCCGCGATGAACGTGGCCGACGGCACGGTCATCACCAGCCTCCACCGGCGTCACCGGGCAGTGGAGTTCAAGAAGTTCCTGACCAAGATCGAGGGGCAGATCCCCGACGAGCTCGAGATCCACCTAATCTGCGACAACTACGGCACCCACAAGCACCCGATCATCAAGAGCTGGCTGGAAGCGCACCCCCGCGTGCACCTGCACTTCACCCCGACCTACTCGTCCTGGCTCAATCTGGTCGAGCGGTTCTTCGGCTACGTCACCGCCGACCTGCT
>WHSQ01000033.1 GCA_009380005.1 Actinomycetota bacterium
CGCCTCCCGGTCTTTCCAGGCGTCCAGGTTGATCTGATGCATCCTGCGCCCGGTCAAGAACCCTTCGCCCGTGACGGAATGGTCCCGGATCTGCGCGTAGACGCGCTCGGCCATGTCCTGGTCCAGCCCAAGTGTCTCAAGGCGCTTCTTGGAGATCTTCGACTTCTTGAACGCGGCCTGAGCGAACTTCGCCACGATGGCCCGGTTGGCCCACCGGTGGGAGATTTGGTTGACCATATTGAACCCGGAGATGTGGGACGTAATGTACTTCCCCTGGTCGAGCATGTTGTCGAACCCGGTCCGCCCTACGGTGTCTAGTTCGCCGAAGTCGTCAATCTGACTTCCGAAATGGGCGCGGAGGTTGTCCGTGCCGAAGCCCCAAATGGCCTCTAGCTCTTGCTGCGTCTCGTTGGGGATCTTGCCGTCCTTCAAGGACCGGGCCACGAACCCCTTGAACGCCGGGATCTGGTCCAGCACCGTACGGATGCCGACCTGCCCCATGAGCACGCCCATCTCGGGGATCTGCGCGAAGCCAACTTGGTTCATGACGCGAGTGAACTGTATGTCCATCAAGCGCCGCATGAGCCGGTTGTGGGTCAAGCCGTAGTCGTGGAGTGGCTGGCCGGTGATGTGCTTCTGGAGGATTTCGAGGATCTTCACGTCCTCGTTCATCTCCTTTACCGACTGACCATACTCACCCGACACCTTCTTAACGCGCTCGATCTCCGCTCGCAACGAGGCGGCGTCAGGATAGCCCCTCTTGGCCAGCGCCGCGTGCCCCGTGATCTGCTTGCTGTAAAGCTTGAACAGCGTCGTAGCGTCATTCTCGAACAGGTCCTCCATTGAAAATCGTGCGGGCGTCTGTGTCTCTATGTCGAGAAGATCCTCGCCGTACAACTCGTCCATCTGGACGCGCTGCTTCGCGCGGGACATTTCGCCGTCGCCTTTGGCCTGACGGAACTCCACCATCGCGTTCACTTCGTCCAACGCCCGTTCGGGGGAGATATCTTTCTCGTGTACCAGGGTGTCCACCATCATGTCGCGGAGGTCCTGGACGCCTCGAACGGTGGCCCGTGCGTTCGCCGCGCCGAGACGCAGTTCGCGGTGGGTCTTGATCCACTGCTTAGCGATCTTCTCTGCGCTTTCGGGCAGGAGGTTATCGGAGGCGCGCGCTATAGCGTTCGCCACAAGCTGCGTCACTTGCGTCGTCCCGTACTTCTTGACTGCTGCTTCTAGCGCGTCTCGATTGGCCAGCCGCGTGACGTAAGCGACGTTATCAGGGATCTCGTCAAAGCCGGTCATGCCGCTGGTCTTCGCGCGATGAAGCAGATCGTTCTGAAGACGGGACATAGTGCGCGCCGTATCAACGACAGCAGGATGGTACTTGGCCAATTCAGCGGCGTTGTTCAGGCGGCGGGTTGCTTGTGTGACTTGACGACGGAACTCGTTCTCTTTGCCCGCGTTCGCCAGCCGCCCCTTGCCGATGGTGGCCCCGTTGTAGTCCTTGAGCCACGCGCGGAAGTTGGTGTTGGACGACCGCATATACTCGGCGTTCAGCGAGCGCCACTCACGCATAGCCTCTTCCGAAGCTCCGAACGGCGTAGGGGCGTCCTTCAGCCCGACCGCATCTTCAGCCAGGAGAACGCCAAGGCGACGGGACAGCGGGTTTTTGGACGACACCAGCTTGCCGGTCATGTCAATGCGTCCGCGCCGGATGCCGGGCTTTATGTTCAGCCCTTCGGCGATCTTGGCCTCTTCGGACGCTTGGGCGGACAGCGGCTCCGTCTTGAACGGGTTGCCCGCTGCGCCGACCGAACCGGGGGCCAGATCGACATGTTCTTGCAGGTCGGGGAACGCTTCCGTCAGCGTCTTCTTGCCGCCGATCCCGGCGTACTTCTTGCCCTTCGGAGTGACCGCCAGCCCTGCCCGCTCCGCTTCTTCCATCTCGACCGTACGGGTCAGTTGCGTGCCCAGCCTACTTTCGAGATCGTCCAGGGCGCGCGTGATGCCAAGCGCCTTGGGGGACACGGCACCGACAGCGCCGCCTATGCCGCCGCCTATGGTCATGCCAAGGCCAGCAGCAATCAGCACGTCCGTCTCGGTGGACAGCGGGTCGTTAGCTTCGATAGCTGCGTTGATCGCGCCCGCAGACACACCCGTAGCCAGCGCACCGCGCGTGGCAGCGAGCAAGCGCGGGGCCTTGGAGGCGACAGCGAACGACCGGGCCGTACCAAACGATGCGGCGTCGGCCAGAAGGGCCAGCGGGTCAGCGACAGCAGCGGCGAACTGGAGGCCCACGCCGGACCAGCCAAGTTCGGCCAGCTTCTTCTCGTCGTCCATTCGGTCGAGGATACGGTTGCGGAGGTAGAGGGCGTGCTCGTCATTCAGCGCCCCCTCGAACACGTCCCAGGACGCCTCGGGCAGTTCCTCGGTCACGCTGTCAAACATCTCCTGTGACATCCGGTAGCCCGGCTCGGGCATGAACGCCCCAGGGGACCCCGCTGCGCTGAGGATCTGCCCGGTGAAGGTGGTCCGCGTCCACGCCGTGCCGACGTCGTCCAGGGTGATTTCTCTGGCGTCCTGCGCTGTCTCAGCAGCCTTCTCCGCGACGGACCGCTCGAAGTCCGACACAAGATTGGGCACCGGGAAATCTTGGAGAACGTCAGCCATTAGATTACTCGCTGGTTAGGGGGTTACTTCGTCGGTGGCCTTGTCCCACGGCATACGGGTCCAGACCGCGCCGTCCTTCTTCATGTCCCTGCCTTCGTTGGCCTCGGCGTTGGCCTCGGCACGCTTCTTCAGCGTGGCGTCGGACAGAGCTTGCCGGTGCCGCGCCATCAGTTCGGACTTTCGGAGGACGACCATCGCGCCGTTGTTATCCACCATCGGCTTCCAGCCCCGGCTCATGTCGAGGATAACCCACAGACCCATGTGCCCCATGTGAGGGGCCAGTACGAGGTCGTCAGGGTTGTCTATGCCCTGGACGGGATCTGCCGTCTTGACATACGCCGCGATCTCCTTGTTCGAGATCTCGGGGAGAGCGCCAACGAACTCTTGGTCCCGCCCTTTCGTGGGGACAACCCACCCGTTGATCATGGTGTGGGACTGCTCCACTAAGGACTTAGCGTTCGCAATGCTTTCGTCGGGAGACAGGAACGGCGTGGTGAGCGCCGTGTCGCGGATCAACCGCATCACGTCGCCCTTGTTCTTGACCTCGGTGCTGTTGATGCCGAGAAAGCTAACCCCAGCCCCCGTATCGAACTTAGCCGCCTCTTGTTCTATGGTGGCGAAGCGCCGTCCACCTGACAGGGTGGTCAGGGCACCTTCCCGAGTGACGCTAACCGCCGTCTTGAGGGCGGTGTCCTCGTCCATGCCTCGAACCTGCATGAGGGTGTTGGCTATGGAGTAGAACATATTGGCGTCCTTGTTGCCACCAAGGTGCTGCTCCAACTGCGCGGGGTTCGTGGCCCGCATGATGTTGAACAGCTTGAACGCTGACTTCAATTGTGGAGGGGTCTCGAAGTCCTTGTCCGCGTCCGCTTGAAAGAGGTTGGAGCCAGACACGTAGCCAGCGCCCAGCAGGTTCTTCCACGGGGAGTAGATCAGCCCGCTGTTGCCTGCGATCTGTAGCTGACGGCGCACTGCCAATTCAGGGGCGGGCGCATTCTGCACCTTAGGGTCCTCAGCAAACACTTCGGCCATAGCCTTGTCTTGGGTATCCTGCGACCACGAGGTCTTCACATCCACGAACCCGCCATCGGGCTTCGACAGCCGCGTGGTGAGGTCCTGGTTCAGCGCGCCGACGCCGCCGACGACGTTGTTCTTGAACGTCTGCATGTGGGCGTCGTGAACCTTGTCTTTCGCCAAGTCCATGCGCGCGCCCTGGAGGCGCTTAATCTCGGCCTCCCGCGCGGCTATGTTCCTAACGCGGAGGTTTTCGATCTCGTCATCAGTGAACGCACCAGTGACCGCGGCCTCAACGAGGTCGGCCCTGGTCATCTCTCCCTGTGCGGCACGTGAGCGGATGCCCACGCGGAGATCCTGGAACTGGACCTGCCGCTTGTCGAAGCCCTGCTTCTCAGCTAGAGCCTGAAGCTGTGCGACCTTGAGTGCGTACTTCGGGTTGTCCGCCAGGGACGGGGTGTTACCTGCCCGCTTGGTGTTGAGCAGCTTGGTTGCTAGCTCTTCTTCCCCTTCGGACGCATACTTCCCCGCCAGCGTCAACAGCATTGCGTCCGTCTGCTGACGGGGGATGTTGAAGAACGCCTTGTTCGTCTGCGTATATTCGAAGATGGACGACACGATTTCGTCGGTGGACTTGCCCATCGCCTTACCGGCGTCCACGTCGGCGCGCATACTCTCAAGGATGGTGGTATCACGCTCGGCGATATACTGCTCGGTCTTGATATCCGACAGTACGCGGTTAACGCTTTCGCGCCCTTCAGCGGCGACCGCACCATAACCGGAGGCGAAGAAGCGGCTATCGATGCCGTCAGTGTCCTGCGCCGACCGCTCCGCGAAGATCGCGTCAATGTCGTCGTCGGGTCCGATCTCGCCCTTGGCGATGGCTTCCTTTATGGAGCGGGCTGTTTCGTTCGCCCGGCGCCGGCCATACAGCTTCTCAAAGGCCGCTTGCGCCCACGGGGAGTGCTCGGCGGCTATGGCTCCTGACCGGACTGCCTCGTTGGCTTCGTCAAGCGTCATACCGGCGATCTTCTTCATCGCGACGGCTTGTGCTTCTTCTTTGCCCTCGGTTTCAAAGTGCTTCGCGAGCTTGTCCAACGTGGGGCTGAAGCCCTTCAGGGCACCTGCGAGTTGTTCAGCGGAGCTAGGACCGACCGGGGCCTCCGTAGGCGACGCGGGGCGCACGAACGTGTTTACCGGACGTGCCGCGACACCGGGGGCCGAAGCCGGTACTGTCGGCTGAAGATCTTTACGAGCCATCTGCTGTTCCTTGTTACGCTACCGCCATTGGCACGCTGCCCATCGCGCGGGCCTAACTTGCCGTGACGCCACCACCGCCAGAGGGGAATAGCCCGCTGGTGTAGGCTTCCGCGGTCGTACTGGCGACCGTGCTGGCTATGCCGAGGCCCAAGGCCATCGGGGACGGCCCACGGATGGTGCGCTGCTTGCGATTGGCCTGGAGGAACGCGCTTTGCACGGGGCTGAACGCCGCCCTGCGCTCGGCAGCATTCTGATCAAGACTGGCGTTGAGGTTGGCCGTGATGGTGTTCTGCTGGCGCGCACCGGCGGCGTCAAAGTCGCCCAACAGCGCATCGACGGAGATGCCCGCCACGCCGCTGGATGCAGCGCGGGCACGTTCGCGGTTCCGCATGGTCTGGAGCTTCGCGTTGAACGCTTCCTGTGCGGCACTTTCGCGCTCCTGGCTGTCCCGGAGGTTCAGCCGGTTCGCGGCGTCTTGATACGCGGCGTACTGGTTCTTGGCGACCTGCTGGTCATGGAGCACCTGATTGCGCTGTGCTTCGGCGGCGTCGTTGGCCGCGCGCTTCTGCGCTTGGTGCTGCATAACCTGCGTAGCGATGGTAGTTGCCGCACTCACCGCCAACGCCGCGACCATCATGGTGGTCATTGAAAAGCCAGCGACTGGACACATGGGTTAATCCTTGGTTCGGTAGAAAGGTAGAAAGGGGTGGCCCCGCAGATCGAACGGGGCGGAGAATTTGAACCCCAGCCACTTCAGCCACCGTATGGCAAGCTTGTTGTCTTGATCCACGAAGTTAAGGAGGACGGGGTAGTGATCGTGCATCTTCGCCACGAACTCAGGACACCGCACGAGGAAGGTTTTCGTGTTCTTCACGATGTCAGGCGTGCCTAGCATCCACGGATAACCCACAAGCGGGACAGCCGAAGGCGTTACGCCGAAGACAGCAAAGGGGGTGCCGTCGTCAGAGCATCCCGCGACCGACATTGTAGCCGCGTGGTGCCCTGTGACGAACTGTTCAACGATATCCGCCGTGCCGTATGCGCGCCGCATCTCTATCTCGTCAGCCTTGCGGAGATTGCTAGCAACGTATGCCACGTCCGCCTGGGTGGCCTCGCGCGGGTATGGCATTACGCTGCCTCGTCTAGTAGCTTGTTTGACTTGTTCAGATTGTCTTGTGCAGGAAGGTGCTGAAGGTTCCAAGGGACGTGAAGACCGCACACGTTCTCACCCATTAGTGGGACGACGTGATCAACGTGAAAACCTTCTGGACACGTTAAATATACCTCGTTTATCTTTTCGCGGTCCGCCCATTTAGGAGTGGCGCGCAACTTCGCAGCCCTCCGGGCAGCTTGCGCCGCACAGCGCAGGGCTTTGCCTCTGGCAGAGTTTCGGTACATCTCGTTGTAGACGCGGCGCTTGTTCACAAACAGTGTAGTGGCACGGTGTTTAACGGAAGCCTTCTTGAACACTGCTCGCCCGCGCGGAGAGAGGCGGTACGCCTTCAAACATGTCTTACAGAGCGTAACCTTCCCATCCTTATGGGCACGGCTATTGTGAAACTCGGTGAGGGGTTTTTCAGCGGTGCACTTGTTACACCGCTTAAACATGTTTTACCTTCCAGCCCGAGAAACAAAGTACGCCTCCCATTCACCTGACAACCAAGCGGACGGAAGGTGACTGTCGTTGTTAAACGTGATCGTGGCGTCTTTAGACTGCGCCCTGATAGGTGCCCGGAACTGCCCGTCTGGTAGGTTCATAGTGCCAATCGTGGCCTGTCCCACGATCAAGCTGTGGAACGTGTAGGTGTACGTCCCTCGCCCATCGGAGAGGGTGACGTCCACCGTGAAGTTTCCGGCGGAGGCGTAAGACACCGTGAACGTACGGAGTTGCAGACGCCCCGACTGAGCCGCCCCCACACCGCCCGTTTGGGAGCGCGCGCGAAGGAAGATCTCCGACAACGTGACGAAGGCGCTGTACTGCCGCCCCACGAACACGGGGTGGGCAGACCAGTCGCCGACTGCAGTGATTGTGGTTGACGTGGGGCGGGTGATGGTCAGCGTATCGCCGACTTGGTCGGTCCACAGGGGACCGAGGACAACCGTGAAGTCAGCGGTGTCTTCGTACGGCAGTGTCCATGTGGTTGTGCTGGTCACTGCGCTGTAGACGCCCGTAAGCGAGGTCTTCCTGTCCAGGTGGATCAAGAAGTCCATGCTGACATCCTTTAGACCCACTTGTAGGTTGATCTTGTCAAGGTAAATACCGTCCGAGCGGCTCACGGCGAGGTACAACATGTTCTTGATGAAGAACGCGCCGAGGATGATATCATCCGCGTCGAAGACCCACTTGGACCAAGCGGACTGTAGCTTGGCAGCGGCACCGCCTTCCCCAGCACCCCACAGGTACTTGTAGGTGTAGAGCTTGTTGGGTTCCGAAGACGACAGGAGGATCAACATGTCTTCCGAAGACGAGCCGATGATGCGAAAGACGTTGCTGGGGACGTAGCTAGGGACGTGCGCGGTGACGTCCACGGCGTCATCCTGTGCGAAGTCGGTGTCAACGTACAACTCACGAAGACGGCTGAAGTCACCGCTGTCCTGTGCAAAGTAGACGTTCTTGCCGAGCGCCACAGGCTGGGCAACGTTGTTGGTAGCGAACTCCGTGGATAGCGGTGCGTCAACCGTACGCGGGGATAGGAAGTCACCGGGGTCCAGCACAAACTGCGCGGTGTCACCAAAGAGGATCAGCTTCTCCTGGAACTGCACGGCGTTCTTGAGGACAGATATGCCGTCATACGCCGGGGCGAAGTCTATCCTGTCCGTGTCCAGAAGCGTCGTGACCGTGGTGGGCCAGAAGTTGAAGAACTCTCCCGTCTCGGACATGATCGCGTTCTCGGACGACAGGAAGCCGAGCCGGTTACCGAAGAAGAATACGGAGTTGATAGTGTTGCCGATGAATGAGGACGCGGGGGCGCTGTCAGCGTCACCGACCGTGCGATCAGTCCACGTAGCGGGGCCAAACTCGAACGAGCCGTCAGACTGGCGCGTCAATTGGTGGGGCATGGTCAAAGCGTCGAACGTGTTCTGAAGGCCGGGGGCAACTGTTTCGATCCACGCGCCTGTGCCCGAGCCGCCGGCGTTGTCGTACTCAACCCAAAACTCGTCGCCGTCACTGTCGTCAGCCTCCCCAACTATCTTGACCTTGAACCCGTCCACGCCGCGGAGGGGGAGATCGGTGAAGCTTTGAACAGCGTCTTTGGCCAGAATGAGGGCTTGGCTGCCGAAGCTGTCCTCGACGTGAATGTCAAAATCTGCGCCGTCTATCCGCGTCAAATGGATCACGCTGCTGCCGGTGACACGGGTGACCGTGAAATTACCTGCGAGATTGGCAACCAAGTCGGTCACAAGATCGGCAGCAATGGCGTCAGTCGCGCTGTCGGTGGTTGACGTGTAAGTCGCAGAAGCTACGGTTGGGTTAATGTAGACTGCGTACGTGGTGGTCGTGACACCGATCTTAACGAAGATCAACGCCTCTGGCGCACGGTCCTCTCCTGTCTCGGGGGACAACGCACACGTAACCTGGGTGTTCACGAGGAAGGTGAAGTCAGCGACGGACACGGCGCGGAACTGAGAGCGCGTAGCGCCCTGAAGATAGTCCAGCGGCTTGTACGTTACCGTCGCAGTGACCGGACCAGCGCCCGCGCCAGCCGTGTAAACGGCGCGGAGATACTCGCCAGACGTCCACGCCACTGTTGCGTCAGCGTCGGACGTGTCCGTGCGGACCGTCGTTTCTTCACCAGCAAACGCGCCGGTAGCCGACTTCTGCCACACGATCTGGTCACTGGTGTCGATCCCTGTTGACGTGAGCGTGACGGTGGACACGCCGCTAGGGATGAAGATCTGCTTTGAGGCGGACGTGGTGGTTGCGGACTTGGCGTTGAAGAAGGTGTGTGTGTAATCAGCGTAGGTGACCGTCTTCTCCGTGCCGTCCGACATGTCAAACACGGACACGCCGGTTTCGCCGAAGAACGTGATGTACTGCTCGGCGTCGTCCCGATTAATGAAGTGAACGAAGTCGGCGCTGAAGTCGGTCGCAGTCAGCTTGTCAACGTGCAGGGACGGAGGGCGCTTCTTCAGCCCTTCAACCACGGACGACACAAGGTTTTCCTGCGCCTCGACCTGAGTAACCAGCCGAAGAATAGCGGGTTGCTGGCTAACCCCGTTGATGAAGGACGGGATCGGCTGTGTCACAAGCGCCATGACTTACCTCCCGATAGTATTAAACTGCATCATCCCGCCAATCAGCCCGGTGCGGTCGATCACTTTGAGCGTGCCCCGACTGCCGGTGAGGATGTTATGGTCGGCGTTGTTGCCTTCGTGGTTCTTCAAGATTATGAGGGAGCGCGCCTCGTCGGCTTCATTAAACCCAAAGCCGCCCAGGCCGTCCGACGCACCGATCTCCTGGTGGGCGAACTCACGCCCCGCCTTGATCACGATGTACGTGCGGGCACTCTCTGGGATATCCTCGAAGGACAAGAAGCGGATAAGCTCGACCTTGATAGAACCGGCGAAGACGAACGTGTTGTCCGACAGATTGTAGAGGAAGCCACCCCTGCGGGTTACGTCGGTGCTCTTGTCCGAGCCGTAGCTGTCAATCTCAAGCACGTCGTTGCCGACCGGGATCTTGCCGTCCTGGTCCTTAGAGAGGGTGACGTCGTACTCGCTGTTGAAGTACCAGCCCGCCGTCTGGACCTCGCGCGACACGCGTCGCAGCGTCTTCAGTCCATTCATGGCGCTGATGTTCTGCGGGCTGTCCACGTCCGAGACCGGGCCTTCACCGATACATCTCAATAGCGTGTTAATCGCTTCGAGTTCGGTTGTGAGTTTGAGGTTCGTGGTAAGGTCCGCCATAGGTACCTCCTGTGTCATCGAAAAAAAGGGGGACAGCCGAAGCCATCCCCCCAGGTGTCGTTTCTTCTTGTGTTACTCTTTGCCGATCACGCCGACGAGGCCAAGGATGTAGGCCGTCATGCGCGCGATAGCGGTCTTGCCAGACAGGTGCAGCCGGTACTCGATCCCTGCTTCGCCGCCCGCGAGGGCAGCACCAGAGAGAGTAACTTCCGCCGTGCCCGCCGCGAGCGTAAAGGCGTTACCGCCGGTGCCCGCCGTGTCGTGAACGACATGAAGTTCGTCGTTGACGTTGGAGTACGTGGCGTCGTCAATGTCGGTGTCCGCCGAAGCGTTCAACGCCGTCACCAAGTTGTCCACGGTGTCTCCCACGGTCGCGCCGAGGTTGGACTGGTCGCCGGCCGCGCCGCTGGTCTTGAACGTCCAGGTCACGCCGTTGATTACGACAGTCTCTTCAGCCGTGGGGTTGTCGTCAAACCGGATGAAGCCTTGCGCCGCGACAGCGTTGAGGACAGCACGGAACGTACCGTCGCCCCAATGCTCGACCTTGGCGGTCGCGATCTCGGAGCCGGGGGAACCGGCGCTGTCGGTCATGCCGCGAATGTGATAGGTAGTGAGAAGGGTGTTGCTAGCCATTTTGGTTTAACCTTTGTTAGGCGGACGCGCTATTGAACACAAGCGCGCGAGCCATTGTTAAAACGTCTTCCGTCGTAGCTGTCCCCTTAGCCGCGTTGTACATCCACACTACGACCTGGACGTTGTCAGGCGTGTAACCCATTAGTGGGTTGATACGGTCAAGCGAGGGGGACCACGCTTTGTTACGATGGGTGCCGTTAAAGCAGAACGTGAGGCCAGTAGCTTCACAAACCCCCGCTTCAACCTTTGGAAGGAGCCACTCTTTAGTGAGCGTGAACGCTACTCCTGTGTTTTTAGCGCGATACTTTGCATCCGCAAGCATTGCCGGAACGCGCCCTTCAGGCGTCTTCCTGCGTTCTTTTGCTTCTTTCGTGTTACACGCGCGGCAGTGATATCTCAGGCCATCTTTTGGCCCGTCAGGACGAGGGCTGAAAGCCCTTTTAGGTTTTGACATTTTACAGCGTACGCACGTCTTCATGGGTAACCTCCGTTTAAAGAAGACTGTGTTGGGTAGTCGTCAGGACGTCTTAATGAGCGCGGCACACTCAGGACGGAGTGCGCTATGTCCTTGTGCATACTTGCTTATAATCAGGTGGCCCTGGTTCTGGATCACGTAGGCCATCTCGTTCTGCAAGCCGATCAGTCGAACCGTGCCAACCGCAGCCTTCTGCATAACCAGCGCGACATAGTTGGTCGCGTTCACAGCGTGGCGGGCGTCGGCGTCACCATGACCGGGGGCCGTGGAGATGTCCGAGCCGTTCGCGAGGTTGTTGGTCTTCACGATATTCAGCCCCGCAACGCGGAAGATCTTGCCTTCCGAGTACGCGCCAGATCCGCCCCAATCACGATTGATCGCGTCGGTGGTCTGGACCAGGAGGTAGTACTGAGCCGGTTTAACGAACGCGAACCGGTCCATCTCGGTGACCTTGTTCTCGTCAAGCGCCTGTGCGGCGTCGAAGAGGGAGCCAGCCAGGGACGAGCCATTGGTGCTCGCGTCGGCGTCGGTGATCTCCGTGCCCGCATCGCCGCCAGTGATGGTGGCGGAAGCGGCGGCAGCGATATAGCCCTGCTGAAGGACGTGACGGTCCTGCTGTTCAGAGAGCGCAAGCGCAGCCTCGGACGTATAGATCGACCGCATGTCGAAGTGGTTCATGGCGTCGTCAAGGGTGTCCACGAACACATCGGCGACGAGCAGGTCGTCAATGCTGATCACGACCTCGTTTGAGTTGACCGACTGGCCAACGAGGTACGCGCCGGGGGTGTGGTAGGCAGCCGTCACAACGCCCGTCGCCGGGAACTGTGCGGACTTGCCGCTCGCAATCGTGCGAATGAGATGCTTGTCGTCAGTGACATTCATCTCATGGAAAGAGGTCAGGACTTCGCCGGACCACTGCTTGAGGAAGAGAGCCTCCGCATCGCCGGAACCGTTTACGGAACCGAAGCGTGAGACTGTAAAGTCGGGAGCAGCCATTGCTGTTTCTCCGTTAGTAGGTTGATAGGGGTGCAATAGCCACAGCCAGTTGTACCTTCAGGGAAGCATAGGTTGTCCGCCCTCGGGCGAAGGCCATGCTTCCGTTAGATGCTAGTGTGGGGTGTTGTGAGAGTTAGCCTCGACGGACGTCGCTGTTAACGACGCGAACGCCGTCGAGCGGGGACCTGTCGAGCTTCGCCGTGACCGCCTTCTGGTACGCAGGATCGTTCTTGTAACGCGGGTCCCGCATATCTTTGGTCACTTCGGCCCAACTCTCATATGCGTCGCCGCCAGCCGCCCCGGAACCGGAACCGCCGCCGACAACACGTCTCTGTGCGCGGACGCCATTAGCGTCTGCGTAACGCCCGTAGAGCGCCTCGACCGCCAGCTTGAACTGTGATGGGTCGTTGTTCTCCGCGAGCTTGTTGAACGCGACGATCTCTTCTTTGGACAGCCCTTCAGCCGCCCAATTGATCATCGCCTTGTAGTTCTCTTCGCCGCCTGAGACGACGTAGATTTCGTTCTGTCGCTTCTCCGCGATTGCTTCCGCGCCCGCGATATACTGTTCGGCGACTTCACGGGAGATACCCTGTTTTTCGAGGCTGCTGAAACTCTCTTCCGAAAGCGCACCGGTCTCCTGGTACTCGCTCGTGTAGACGCTAAGATCCAAACCGGTCCCGCTTGGGGTACCACCCTCACCGCCCGCGTCGGGTTTGGTGGGGTCCGCATCTGGCTTGTTGGTCAAAGCATCCGCCGCATCGCGGTCCTTCTTGGACTGAGCGAAACGATACTCGGCGTCGCGCGCGTGCGCTTGCCAATTGTACTCCTTCTTGTCGGCGCTCCAGAACTTCTCGGTGCCGCCCTCGGGCATACCTTCGGGGGCATTGGGGGTTGCGGACGGGAGGATTACTGCCTCGTCCTTGCCCTCTACGACGACGTTCTCGTCAGCCATTAGTGTTTCACCACGGTGTTGCCACGAACGGACTTAAACCGGATGTTCCGATACGGACGACCAGTCTCAGGGTTCGTAACTTCGTTCTGGGTCGGCAGGTCGTCATACGCCTGATCCGCGTTCACGATTGGATCGGGGGTCCGCAGATGCGGCGGGAGAGGTTTACGCTTGCGCGGAGCCATAACCGGCATCATGTCCGGCCCGTTGCCCCGCGCGTTGCGCTCACCAGCCGCGCGCTTCTGCCGCTCGATCTCTCGAACGACGTCAGAAATGTGGGCGCTGTCTGCGACCACTACGTTTTTTGGGTTCGCCATTTACTGTCCTTGTGCTTGGTCGGGGACCATCCCCTTGGCCATGGCACCCGCGACGGGGGCCGCAGCCTTTTCGGCCAACTTGGCCATCTGCTGCTGCTGCTGTACCGCCTGATATTCCTCGTCACTGAGGAACAGGTCAGACACGTCGATGCCGCGCGCTGTTGCCAGCCGTTGCACCCACGTCTCGCCTTTCATGCGCGGCCACATCTGCTGCGCCTTGGCGACTACGGCAACGTCCTCGATCAAGCCTCGCAGCTTGCCGAGGTCGTGTCCCCGACCGAGGGCCTCAAGGCCCGTGGTGATGATCGGGTTGACAATTTCCTTGCCCTTCACCTTCGGGAACTTCGGAAACCGTCCCTGCTTCCGCAGCCGGTCCATGTAGATACGGACCAGCGGAAGCTGGAACTCGATAGACAGGATGGAATAGACACCGCCCAGCGCGTCCTGGAGTTCGCCCGCCATCAAGCGGACTTCCTCGGCCGTCACTCGCTCCGCGTCACGCTGAACACTGGAGTTCATTAGGAACGACGCCATAAGCTGATCGGCGATGGACTGCATCGTCTGTTGCGCCACGCGGAAGTCGTTGAACTTCTGCATCTGGATCACGGTCACGTCGTCGGCGCGGCCTTCGCGCACAGCCCCGTTCGGGGAGTTGGCCACGTCCTTCTGCTTGGTGACGCCGGTCGGGTTGACCAAGAACAGCACCTTAGCAGCGGCGGCGGAACCTTCCACGATGGCCTGGGTCAGCCCTTCGAGGGAGCGCAGGTCGCCGATATACTCTTCCACGTACCCGCGCCCGTAGCTTTCGCCGTCGATGCGCTGGAACCGAAGAGCCAGCCAGGGGGAGTTGTCGATGGGGTAAGTCGCGACGGAGCCAGGGATCGGAACCCCGTTGATCTCTTTCTCTTCGCGCCAGACCACGTTGCCCCTGCGGGATACGTGCCGACACACTCGCGTGTACACGGTCCACTCGGGGTACTCGGCGTTACCGTTCTCGGACGGCAGACCAGACATACCAGAGTTGCCCACCAGTTCCCGGACTTCTTCATCCAGCATGAGGGGGGACACCTGCTCTTTCGTGACGATTTCAAGGACGTTGCCCTTGTTGTCGCGCACGACGCAGAAGCTATCCAGGCGGTACACCTGCAGTCCGCCTTCGGGGGCGAAGTACAGCAGGACGTTACCGGCGACGAGAAGCTGACGCAGGACTTCGTAAGTTGGCACGCGCACGGCGTCCGTCTCGATCTCCTGCATGATCACGCCTTCAGCCTCTTGCAAGGCGTTCTCGACGGCGGTCTTAATGTCACCCTCAGCGTCTAGCTCCCGAAGAGTAGCGGCGTCCACGCGGAACCGCATGAACGGGGCGTTAGGGGGCAGCAAGGCGAGCAACAGCTTCGCAGTGAGGTTGTTGGTCCCGCGTGCGCCCAGCCCTTGCCACGGCGTGGGGAGGACTGAGTGGGCGTTGTGGCCCTCGGGCACCATGAGTGACGGTATGGTCAGAGACGCAGACGCTCGCGCCCGCTCAAGGAACGGACGGCGCTTAGGCTCTAGCCTCGTGTAACACTGCTTGATGCCGCCCACGGTATATGTCGGGTCGGCCATAGGAGGTCACCTTATGTGGGGATACCGAGACCACTGCCAGACGAACCGGTCCCGAGAGGGATGCGGAGGGAAGAGCGGCCACGACGTCTAGACCTACCTTCCCTGCGTTCAGCCGAAGGGCGGACAACAGGGTCCGCAGTCTGTTCCTCGATGGCAGGACGCTGGGGAGGCGGGGGAGTAGGAAGGGGTTCAGGGTCCTTGTTAACGGAGGGGGTACCACCCATGCACATGGTCAGTTTCTCGCTTCTTCGTATGCCTCTTCACGCAACCGAAGGAGGAAGCGGACTACTTCACGCTTGCCTGTCTCGATATCGATGCTGCGGAGGTCTTCGTTCGGAGAGGGGGAACGCTCGGGATAGAGGTCGGCGAGCGCGTCGAGGAAGGAACTGACGTTCGGGTCCGTGAGAAGCAGCTTGGTGCGCTCTCGGGCTTGTACGAACATGAGGGGTTCCTTTGTGTCGGTTTACGGAACGAAGGGAAAAACCCCCTATTAAGTTGTGGATCTCCGAAGTCATCTACCGTGCGTTGTAGCGGTGGACACAAAAAAATTGGGACCAGCCCAATTACGGACCAGTCCCAATAGGTTAGTTACGCTCTGCGTTGGAGATCGCGAGCTTGGCGGGAGACTTCGGTAGCCGAGCCTCAACCGCAATTTCGTAGGTCTTGTCCTCGACGCGGAAGTTCGTCTCAACGTCGATTGACGTCTGCACCAGGATATCGTCCACCACGCGGTGGAGCCGGTCGGTGATCATGCGGCGCAGGTCGGCGGCGAAGGCTTCGATGTCCTTGTCCGCCTGTTTCTTCAGTTCGTCTGCGACCTTCACAAGCTTGTCCCGTACCAACACCTTCACGGTGGACACGACGCGCGGCATGTCGTCGGGGTCTAGGCGTATGATCATGCCGCCTCCTTCTGCGCCGTGAGCCATCTACGGATTGCCGGGTTCCAGCAGTACCGGCCCGAGTTGAACCTCATGATCTGCCGCACGCCGTCTTTAACTATCCGACGATGGAGTGTCAGCAGATGCGGACGCTGGTGCGCCCGTCGCCGTGTTTTTGTACGTCGCATACGCGGCCTCCCGTTTGGTTGTGTCGAAGTACCAGGGCGGCAGAACGTCATAACGGCGCTCCATGCCGAAACACCACTCGCCGTAACTAAGGTGCCCCATCATCGCCGGTCCTCCTTGATATCAGCGGGCGTCTCGTACATGTTGTCGTAGCCACAATTCATACAGTTCTTCTGTAGTAGGTCATGTACGGGAACGTAATTGACCATCAGCAGTCCTCTGGCATTACACTTCGGGCACTCCTTGTAGTGCCCGTGCGGTTTATAGACGATCATCTCCATCCCCTTTCGATTGCATAGATGGCCGAAGCCAAGTAGGTGATCGCACCGAGTAGCTCGCGCTTCGCGGCGTCGGGTTCCAGCCCTTCGCTTTCGTAGGCTTTCTTCACGGCCTGACCGATAGCGAAGCCAGTGCCAATCTCCTTGGCGATAGCGGCGTGACGCTGGCTAGACCAGCCGTCGCCACTCTTGCCGTGCCTCTCGTGCCCCTTCTCTTCCGAGGCGTAGCGGTAGGCGGCGTCGAGGATACGGCGCAGGTCCTTGTACTGAATGTCCTTGAGTTGCTCGGCGACCATCGCGTCATTACGGGCGGGCGTGCCGATCCACGGGCCATCTTTGCTAACGATGATGGCGGCGGGCTGCTGCTCGCCCCACGGTTTATCTTGACGTGGCATGTCTTGTCTCCTTCCACAGGGCGCGCGTGTGCAGCGCGACCATCATTACGTTGATTGGGAGCAGCCCCCACAGGCCATCGACGCCCATAATCCCCCACCAGCCTATCTGAGATACGAGACCGCAGATGGAGCCGTAGCGGACGCTGCGAGTTGAATAGAACCATGTGGACCCGACCGTCATGGCCGACGCCCACAGTTGGAGGATCAAGCTGGGGTCCACAAACGGTGTTCCTTGTTTTTGAAGTCGTACAGTTCTGAGGTAAGGATCTTTGCCAACCGGGCTTGAAGCAAAGCGTCGTCTGCGGTCAGCCCTTTCTTCTCGTAGGCCAGCACTACGCGCGGCCACGCGGCGGTGATAACGTCCCCGTCGCTCCCTAACACCTTGAGCGCGCCGACGATGCCAACGCCGGGGCAGCCGGGGTAGCAGTCGGTGCTGTCTCCCATGAGCGTCTGCATCATGTGCTGCAAGACGCCTTGCGCTTCGGACACGAGGCGTACGCCTTCTTCAGGCTTGTCAGGGTTGAAGTGGTTGCCCGGAACCTGACGCAGGTCCTTGTCCGTGGACACGATCAACGTGCGGCCCTGGATCAGATCCGACGTGGCGAGGATGCCGAGAGTGTCGTCCGCCTCAAGCCGCTCCTTGGTGGCCGTGGTGTAGTTGTCGCGGACGAAACGCTTGAGCGCAGGGAGGCCGATGGGCTTGCGGTGGGAGGTTCGGTTCTTCTTGTAGTCTGGATAGAGTTCCTTTCGGAAGTTCTTCTCGTCTGAGATGGCAACGATCAAGTCGGCACCGCCGGGTATCAGGTCCATGATGTTAGCAACCAAATTGTGGTAGAGCGCGGTTGCCTTGTCCATGTTCACTGACAGGTTCAGCTCACCGTCGATGTCTAGGGCTTCCTCAGCCGCAAACAGGGCCTTGTAGAACAGCACGTCGCCGTCGAGCAGTACGGTCTTGTCGGTCATGATTACCTCACTTGTGAGTTGGTCCGTTTACGGAAATACCAACCCCGGTGCCCAGCCATGTACTCCTGCTGCGCCGGGGTAAGCTCAACGTACCGGTCCACCCATCGGAGCCGGTACTCATGCGTGATTACGTTGCCGCGCGCTCCGATGGTGAAGACGCCACGGTCGAACAGGCGGTGGACATCGGCGCGGAGCAGTAGCCCGTTCTCGATGTCGTAGTATTCCTGCCCCTCACACAGGCGCGACGGTTTGATATGCGCCGCGTCGAGTGCCTCGGTGATGTCGCAACCGGTGATGACGCAGTGCTTGTCGCGTTCTAGAACGGCCTTGCGGAAAGCTGCGCCGCCGGGGCGGATCACCTGGGGGGCGAGGATGGTCTTAGGGGCGTCGTACTTAGACGGATCGTACTCACGCGCTACTGCGCGGTTGATGATTTGCGCCGCCCGCTCGGCGTACGGTAGGGCAGCTTCGATGGCGCGCTGCTTGGCAAGCTCCGTTTTACGCACTTCAGGGGGGAGCATCGACCAAGAGACGCCGTTCTTCACAGGACCTTTTCGTCTTGCTACCCCCAATCTGTCGCACGCCGCCGCTTTGAGCCGGTCATTAACTGTTGACCGCACGCGATCACAAGTTTTGCAGTCTGTCCTCGTGTAGTTATACTCGGACAGCAGCTTGCGTTCACCACACGTGTTGCACACCCGATCAGTGAGTTTCTGCCCATGAGGTTCCAACTTTGTAACTTCCTGCGAGGGGGCAAGGGAACTTGAACGTCTCGCCCGCTCGAACGATGGCGGCGCAACCACGAACGCCAATGTCATGTGCGGTATCCTCTCGTGCAGTGTCGAGCTGCCACTCGTCATGGACGTTGGCGACAAACTCGAAGTCAACTCCGGGAATGAGCCCGGCCTGTCCTACATCTGCATCAAAGAGAACCAGAGCACGCTTCATAAGCAGCGCACCTGCCGACTGAAGCAGCGTGTTCAACGCTGCGTGTGGTGAGCGGATCGGAAGTACCCGCCCGTCGAGACCGATCAAGGAACCTCGCGCGTCTACGCGCTTAGCAACTTCTTCGATCAGCTTGCCGAAGGCCGGAAGACCAGCCATCAACTTCTCACGAACCTCACGACCGATGGCCGTGATCTTCTTCTTACCCTTCGGCGTGTCGCCGGGGTGCATGACGAAGAACGTGAGGCCAAGCTTGAAATCACCCGCCCCGTAGAGCAGGGCGTACATGATGCGCTTGGCGGTCACGTCGCGGTCAACGCCGAGCAGGTCTGCCGTCACTTGGTGAGGGTCGCCTTCGATGACGATCTTCGAGTACTCGCCGCCGTCGTACATGTGCATGTACCCGGCGAGGCACCGCAGCTCCAGCCCCTTGGCGTCGATGCCGACGAGCGGTCCGCCCATAAGTGGGATGAACAGCCCACGACATTCCTTGCCATACAGCTTCTTGACCGTGGGCACCTGGGCGATGTTTGGCCCGGCGTGCGTCATGCGCCCGGTCACCGCCTCGTTGGTGTTGACGCGCCCGTGGATGCGCCCACGCTTGACGGCCTTCATCCACGCCTCTTTCCCCTCAGCAAGCTGGCCGACCCTCTTCTCAACCGTGAAGTAGTCGGACAGCACCTTAGCTTCGGGGTACGGGAGGGAGGACAACACCGTCTCGTCAACGGTGGGCTTGCCGTCCTTGCCGTGCTCTTTCGGTCGCCACCCTCGGAGCGTAACAAGCCGGTCGGCTATATGGTCACGACTGCCGGGGTTGAAGTCGGTCAGCTTGATCTTCGTGAGCGGTGCGCCGCCGACGTAGCCCATCTTCTTGTTGTCACGGGCGGGCACGAACTCCTTCTCTTTCCGCCACCAAGCGGGGAAAACATCCTGTAACTCAGCCTCAAGAGTGATGCGCCGCTTGGCCAACGCGGTGTAAAGCTCCTGCGCCCCCTTCTCGTCAAAGCCGAAGCCGTACCGCTCCTGTCGGAAGCAGATCCGTTTGACTTCATGCTCCAACCTCATAGCTTCTTCGGACCACCCGGCCTCTTCGAGCTTCTTCAGAAGGGTGCAGGTAACCTCAACGTCCTGTTCACAGTACGACTGCATCTCAGGGGTCCATGTATCCCACGGCCCTTTGAAGTCGCCCTTGTAGTTCCCGAAGCGGTGCCCCCAACTCTCAAGGGAGTTCCGCCCGATCAGCTTGCCGGGCAGCTTACCTGCCTTGTTGGCAGTGAAGTCCCTCTCCTTCCGAACGTCGGTTGGCCACACCAGGGCGGCGGCTACCATTGTGTCGAACACCTTGACGTGGCTCAGGTCCACGCCGAGGACGTGCGCGAGCACGGGTATGTCGTATCCTATGACGTTGTGTCCGATGATTTCGTCTGCCTCCGTAAGCATGTGAACACCCTGGTCCACGCCCGGACCGCTGAACGAACAGACAACGCCTGTGTCTGGGTCCTTCAATACGATGGAGTGGATCTTATCAACGCCCGGCAGAAGGCCGTTCGTCTCAAGGTCAAATACTAGGCGTGTCATGCACGCCTCCTTTCAGTTGCAAGCGGTGCCGGTGTCCAAGTCCTTCTTCAACTCACCGCAGATGACAGCAACGGGGATAGCCACGTTGACGCCCGAGAGAGACACGCTGGTCCCTCCGTTCCGCCACACGACTGCCGCAACCACGATGCCGATTAGCTTTCCGTTAGCATCGAAGACACCGCCGCCGCTGTTGCCAGGGGCGATGGACACGTCCACGAACAGGTCACCGCCGTCGATGCGCTCGGACGCGACGTGTCCCTGCGTAAGGATGGCGTGGACGCCGAGCGGGTTGCCGATGACGTAGATGGGTTCGCCCAGTTGTGGGTCCGTACGGACACGCAACGTCGGCTCTTCGGGCAGCTTGCCGCAGCCCTTCAGTTTAATGAGGGCAAGGTCCGCGTCCTTTGCAGCCCACACCACTGTGCCTTCGTACTTCGTCCGGTCGTCCAGCGCGACGACGATCTTCTGTGCCCCCTCGGTGACGTGCTTAGCCGTCAAGACGAGCCGGCCCTCGTTGGCAACGATAACGCCCGAGCCGAGGCCACCGGTTTCGTCGCCGTCACCGTAATAGACCTCGATGCGTACCGACTGTGATCTGGACTGCTCAAACTGCGCCGACGACGGGGAGATGGGGGCGCAGGAAGCAAGCGCGCCCACCACAAGGGCGAGCACAAGCACCATTGCAACTGCGCCCATGATGGTCTGCACCCGCCGGTCATTTGACTTGGTGAATTTGGAGAGAAGGTTCCTAATCATATCGTCTCACTTGTGGGTTGATGTGATCAAAAGGAAGGGCCGTCACGGTCCTCCCACGACTGCCCCGCGTCGAAGTCAAACGGGGGCGTCTCGTGTAGTAGACCGGTGTCGTGGTCGTACCGCAGCAGGAACGTGTGCCCCGTTGACGCGCCGGTGTAGCGGTCCTTGAGCACTCGGAAGGTAGTGGTGGACTTCTCGATATCGTTCTCGGCTTGTTGGTCCCGCTCCAGCCCGAAGGCGAAGTGGCTCCAGAACCCGATGGCCCGCGCGCCTTTGAAGTGACGGAGCATGACGCGCCCACCCTCTTCGTGTGGCTTGCCTTCGGGCGTGGCCAAATGCGAGATGACGTACATGGTCACCTGTAACTCCTGTGCCATGCCCGAGATATCGGCCATAACCTTCTCCAACTCACGGCGCTCGTCTTCCGCGTGGGCAGCGAACGCAGTCAGGTGGTCAATGAAGAAGTGCTTCACCCCCTCGGCATGTGCGAGGTAGCGGATACGAGACTTCACCACGTCCCAATCGGTGACGCCGAAGTGGTCGTACAGGAACAGGCGGTCGTTGGCCTCAAGCTCGTTGAGCGCCGCCTCCCACTCGTCGGACGTGAACGCGCCCGGCACATGGAACCTACGGTGTCCGATCTTTCCGGCGACACGGCGTACCGTCTCGTCGGCGGGCTGCTCCAGGTAGAAGGCTGCGACCTTCTCGCCTAGGTCGGTGATGGTCTGTGCAATGACCTGCGTGAACACGTCCGTCTTGCCCACGCCCGTACCTGCGCCGAAGGTGTAGACCTCACCGGGCCTCCGCCCGTAGGTCAACTCGGTCAGGGTCTCGAACGGCCACGGCACGCCCATCTGGACGGGACGCATGAGCCGCTCACGAAGGTCCGATACCCGCACGATGCCGTCCGGTCGCCACGCCTTGGCTTGCCATATGGCGTCGATGATCTCCGCACCCCGCCCCGCCACCAGCATGTCGTTGGCGTCGTGCATCGGAAGGCTCGCGATCTTCACGCGGCCCGGCTCGAACAGTTGAGCGACGGCTTCGGAGGCGTCCCGCCCTTCTTCGTCCATGTCAAACATGAGGATGATCTGCTCGAAGTTGTCGAGCCACCCGCTTTCATTGGCACGTGCCACCGCTTTCTTGGCGGACGGTGCGCCGTTCGGGATGGACACCGTGGGCCATTTGTTGGCTTGGACTTGAGACACCGACAGCGCGTCGATCTCGCCTTCGGTGATGACAAGCATCTTCCCCTTCGACCACAGGTGCTGGCCGAAGAGGCACGCGGTCTTGCCGCGCACCGAGAAACCTTTGCCCGCGTACCGGATCTTTTGGCCGATCAGTTGGCCGTCGTCCCGGTAGTTGGCGATCTGACACGGCTCGCCGCTTTCATCCGTACCGACGAGGTAACCGAACTTCTTGCACGTCTCTTCGGTCAGCTTACGGGCGGGCAGGGAGCACGCTTCACCCGACAGAAACTTGCCGTTGCTCATGCACTTCTCCCTGGTTGGTGGGGGTGTGTCGCTGTCGGCGGGGATGTAGTTCTCACAGATATGACAGAACTGGTGTCCGTCCGTGTACAGCGCGTTCGCATCACTGCTGCCACAGGCTTCGCAGGGGATGTGTTCGAGGAACTCGCTGTCACTTTCGTGCGTCACACGAAGAACGTGGCGGCGAACAGGATGTACATCGGGGCGAGCGCAATGAGGATGACGAAGACGATACAGAGCTTGTCACCGAGTGACATATCAGCCTCCGAACATGTAAAGGAACAGACCGCCGGTCACGACGGCGTAGCCGAGTGTGACACCAGCGCCGAGCGCGAAGCCCAGGAAGGCGGCGTGAACAGAAGTGACTGCGATAACCGCGATTGCTTTCATTATACTAACCTCAAAATTCCGGCGAGCCGCTCCTTCACATCGAAGGACGGACAAGCCTTGTGTGGGTCCAGATCCCGATGGCCAACGATCTTGGCGTCGGGAAACATGCCGTGCATGGCGGCGAGCAACCAGCCAAGGGAGATCCACTGGTCAACCGTGAAGTTGTCCTTGGCCTTGCGCTTGTTGTTCGCATCGACGCCGCCAACGAGGCAGATGCCTACCGAGTGGTCGTTATATCCTCGGACGTGTGCGCCCTGAGCCAGGACGTGCCGCCCCTCTTCGATCTTACCGTTGCGCCGGATCACGTAGTGGTAGCCAATGTCCAGCCAGCCTTTCTCTTTGTGCCAGCGTCGGATTTCATCGGCTCCAATGTCCATGTTGGACGGCGTGGCGGCGCAGTGGACCACGATAAGGTCCGTCTTCTCTCGCATCTTCATGTCAGCCACGATTTGGGTACTCTCTTCTCTGCCCAGGGGAAGCCGTGCTTATCGGCCCACTCCGCGCGGGTAGACTTAGCGCCCTTGTAGATGGGCTTGTGCGCGGCCTGGAATAGGAGGCGAATGTCGAGGTCGGGGTGCTGCAACTTTACGGCACGCATCTTTCTGCGGTCGGTTGCGTCTAAGTATCCCTTGATCTCGACATAAATATCGCCGGGGAGCAGGAGGTCGGGCCAGTACATGTGGTCGATCCGGTATGGGAGTGCGTGAGGTTCGTACTCGAACGCCACGCCCCTCCCCTCCAGATCTTTAGCCACCTGTAACTCAAACTTGGACCGGAACCCTCGTGCCTTGGCTTCAGAAATTAATGGCACTCGGCTTCGGGCCACTCGCTTCCTCCTTCTCGTCATCGTCGCCGTCAGGTGCGGAAGTAACCTCGCTGGCGTCGCCCCACGCCTCGGCGTTCTTAGCTTCGGGCGCGGCTACCTCAGCGGTCCCGTCATCTTGCCAACCGTCTTCGTCCGCTTCGAAGCCATAGCTCTCGGCGGTGCCAGACTGAACGAGCTTGGTGACCTGGACGGCGTACAGCACAAGCGAGACGCCCGCGCCTACGCCCGGCGTGTTGTAGAAGCGTGGCTTGAATGAGATGGTGGCCTCGCTGCCGCCGCCGACCAGCGCCATCGTGCGCTTGCCCTTGGCGTCAAACAGGTGGATCTTGTTGAACCACACTTCGCCGGACTTTTTGTTCTCGCCCTTGTAGTTACGCTTGAACTTAAAGACGACAGCGCCCGTCTCGTTGCCTTCGTCGTCCTCTTCAACCTTGTAAGGACGGTGTGGGCTTTCCTTCAGCGCCTTCTGCTTCGCCTTGGGAGTGTTTTCGAGCGCGTCTTCCATCGCAGCGGCGTGCTGCTCGTCAACGTACGCCCGGAACTTCGCAGCCACCGCGCCTTCGACGCGCAACTGCGTTGAGTATTCGCCGTCCGCCTTGAACTTGTAGTCGGGCTTGTTAACCTTGGGGTAAACGAGCACACCTTTCGGTGACGGCTGTGCTTTGTTGCTCATGTGATCTCACCTATGGGTTGATTAGCTTATGTCGAGAAGTTCGCGAAGTTTGACGGCCACGCTGTCAGACCGCTTCGCCTCTTTGAGTGCGGCGGCGTGCTTGTCCTCAAGCGTCGCGATCTCGCCGGCCAGTCGCAGGGTGTGCGCCTCAAGTTGCTCCACGGTCTTCGAGAAGTCGGACAGGATCTTGTCTACGCTGGTTTGGAACATGGTCGTCCTCAGTTGTGGGTTGATCAAATAGTGAGTACCCCTGCGCGCGCATCTGCATGAACACGTCTACGGGTACAGCCAGTCCGTTGTTAATATCTCTCGCGTAACGGGAGATCTCGTCTTCCGATAGATGTCTCATTGTCAATGAACTCTCTTGCTGCCTTGAACTCGGGCAGATAACCGGAGCCATCAGCAGCCCGCATCAGACGTGCGGCCTTGCTGAGGATCTCCAGGTCCAGCTTCTTCTGCTCCACAAGCAGGAGGAAGAAGGCGGCTGCCCCCATAACCTGCTCGCCCTCAGTTGCCATGTTCTCCCTCGCACAGAAGTCCTGGAACTTCGTGAGCAAGGCGTAGGTGACGTCGGCTACCTTACGAGGGCGAGCGAGGTTGATAGTGTCGGGGTGGATCATGTGACCTCGCTTCTGTTAGTGCGATACGCAGGGTAAATCCAGAGTTGTACCCACTAGTGGGTTAATCAAGCAAAGAAAAAGTCCGCATCAAGAACACGGTTAAGATCCAGCGTCCCCTTCGAGGGGATGGACGGGATCTGTGCACCAGCCTTGTCCGAAATTTGTACACATACTTCGGACCGGAACTGTTCAAGCACGTCTTCGCTGTACTGCTCAACGAACGCCTTGCGGATGCAGATGCCAAGCAGTTCCACGTCACAAGCGTGAGTGGCGAAGCTGTCGTGTACGGAAGCGAACGACGGGGTTCCGCCCTGGTCGAGCACGTTAACGAAGAACAACAGGGCCGACCGCATCATGTGGGCTGCGTCGCACGAGTGGACAAAGTTAGGTGCAATGCCGTTAGCTTGCTTCCGCTTGTCGATCTTGTTTGTGTTCTCCTTGATTTTCAACTGCACTCTGCGGTTCTGAACATTCGTCTCAAGTGCGATGGTCTTCTGCCGCTTGTAGTCCTGCGTCACCAGCAGTCCGCTCGGGCTGGTCCAATGCAGCGGCAGCCCGTCCGCCGTAGCCACACGAGACGCCTCTTGCAACCACTCCATCGCCGTTTGAGCGGCAGAGATTTCTTCACCGACCGCCTCCCACACAAGATCAGCGAGGAAGGTGGCGGCGTCCATCGGGTACTCGAAAGGGAACGCCTCTCCCATCTCGATGCGGGCCGGGACCAAGGTGTCGTCCATTATCATGGAGCGGAACCCGAACTTGGTGGCCCCGTACGGCAGCGTCATGACCGGGCGCTTGACCACCTTGCGGGTGACGCCGAAGTCCAGCCACCGCGCGGCCATATCAATATCAGGCTGGTCGTGGTGGAGCACTTCGTCCCCCTTCCGCCCGCTGATGTACGTCAAACGGTTCGTTACGTTGTCCGCCACCCGTTGGTAGATGTCCTGCGGTGCCTCGGCTGGCAGGAGGTTGACCGCCTCCCCGCCCTTCTCGTCCCGCAGCATGGCGGCGAAGTTCTGGAGGCCGTTGCATGTGCCGTCCACTGCGACGGGCACACGGCTCACATAGCCCACGCCCTGCTCAACGTACCCGGCCCACTCCATGCACGCAGCGAGGAACTGCCACGGCTTGTCCGCCTCGGTCCACCAGCGGTAGCCAAGCGGGTCCGCCGCCGACCGGACGACGTGCTCACTGTTGTACTGTGTCCAGTCGATCCGGTCCTGCAACGACACCTTGTCTTCGCCCCACAGGTTGGCCAGATGGATAGCCAGCCACGCCGCCCCCTGCTCGCCGAGCGGCTTGCCGTCAGCGAACTCAAGCAACGCCTTGCCCACGTCGTCCGACTGTGGGTTAAGGAAGGTGGGTATGGGGTACGCCCGGCCTCGCCAGTCGAGGTTATGCGGGAAGTAGATCTCCGGTTCGGCGCTGAACCTGTCGGCAATGTACAGCTTTTTCACTGCCGATATGCGGCGGCTTTGATTGGAGGCGTTGTGCTTGTAGACTGCCGCCGCCGCCCTCTTCCACATGGTGAGCGCCTGTCGCTCGGCCTCGCTCATACCCTTCGGGTCCACCCCCTCGGGGAACCCAACGCGAGGCGGAAGCGAGGCGTCCGTGCGGGACGGCAGGTCACCGATCTCAAGGCCCGCCGCCCATGCGTCCCGCAGCACTGTCAGCAGCAGGGTGTTAACGCGCCACGCCGTGGACTGGATAGCGTTGAGCGCGTCGTACACCATAGGCATGTTATGGTTGTCGATCTCGTCAAGGTGCGCCTCGTTGTGGGTCTTGATCAGCGTTGAGCCGTGTAGCCCCGGCGTTAGATACCCGCCCGTGCGCGTGTTAACCCAATCGGACGGGGGCACCACCATCGGAACGTAGACGGGCTGGAACCACTGCGCCCCGGTGTCAACGTCTTCGATCAGGTCCATCATCTTCTTGGTCGGGCGGATGTAGGTGTACTGCCGCCGCCCAATACGCTCGTCGTAGCGGTCGATCAGTTCCGTGCGTGTCATGATGGTGTCAATCAGCTTGGCCCCAAGGTGCAGCTTCTCCTTCGTCGGCCACCCCTCCCACTGGATCTTTGCCTTGCCCATCTGAGATAGCACCACCTTGCGGGCGTGCTCGTCGCTTCGCGTCCGCCCCTTCAGATCACGTATAAGGGTGGCATATAGCTCCGGGTTCTGTGCGTTGAACGACCGGAACCGGGCCTCGTATTCAAGCTGCGAGCCGATATGGATTGCCATCGTGGACAGCTTGGTGTGTCGCCCAAGGTCGTTGACGATGGAGCGGAGCGCCACGTACGCCGATACCTCGGGCTTGAACAACTCAAGGTACTTCGAGGCGATGCTGTTCCGGCCCGGCAGCCCCCGCTTGGCCTTCTTCAACTCGATCTCGACTGCCTCGATCACCGGCCCCATGTAGCGGTTGATCAGCGCCCGCCCCGGCGACGTGGTACCGAACCGTGATCCGTCTCTGGCCTGGACCATACGCTCACGGTGTCGCACCAGCCCCTCGTCAAACATCTGCTTCTCGATCTCAAGCTGTCGGGCATAGACCCCTTCGTTGGTTCCAACGGTCATGCTTTGTTCTCCTTCAATGGCACAGCGTCACCGGCGTGTGACATGGGCAGGTGACATGCCCACTAGTGGGTTGATTAGGCACAAATAAAAAGGGCTGAACCCGTAGGCTCAGCCCGTCGCTTGCCGCGGCAAGTATCAGGAGTGGGTTGATTGCTCAACGGTTTTGAAGACCGTGGCAGTGACCACACCGCTTACTCTTCCCCTGTTATGTCAGTACCTTAGTCTGACTGCTGCGGTCAAGACCGCACGGGGCGGGGCGGTGCGTGTCACAAGTCGCGTCACGATAGTTCAGCGCGCAGTCCTTAGACCAAGGTATCCGACAGTCTCCCATCAAAGTGTCTCCGTCAAAGATGCACCCGAACGGGCACTTCTCCCCCGGCTCGGGGCGGGGCGTCGGGCGCTTGTCACGGGCAGACATAGACTTGCACCCCTCCGTTAACCGTCACGTAGTGGCAGCGCCCGTTGTGGTGGGCGTCGGCTTTGGGGAAGGCGTAGGAAAGTGCCACCACCGCGCCGCCGAAGAGGACGGTGAACAGCACCGCCCGCCCGATAGCTCGCATTACGTCTCTCATGTTAGTCTCCTTTGCGTCCGCTTTTCCATTGCCCGAACCAACTCAACTCCCGCCAGTTTTTCAACCGCCGCAAAGCTGATAGGCACGCCAATCGTACATCTTCGTGTGTCATGTCACTCTCCTTCCCGTTCAACGAACTCTTCAGACACGTCCTCGACGTCCCGCCACGGCGTCCACTGTTCCTTAAAATACTGTCCATACCCGTAGTTTCTAGGCGCTATGAGGTTGCGGTACTGTAGCGTGCGCCGGTGCCCCTGCCCCTTGTGCAGGATGTACCTTAACTCAACCATATCACTCTCCTTCCAACGCCCTCGCCGCCTCCCAAAGATTAGCAGGTGCAAGGTGCGCGTATCTCATGGTTACCTGTATCGCCTTGTGCCCCAGGAACTCCTTGACCACGGTGATAGGGACGCCCCGCTGCACCAGCCGTGAGGCACAGGTGTGGCGCAGCATGTGGGGCACGAAGTCCTTGTCCCCGTTCAGACCAAGGTGTTCTCGGGTCCGGTTCCAGGCCGACCGGAAATTGTCGTCGGTGATGTAGTCGAACACCTTGTCAGTCGGAGGGCGCGACACGCCGCGCGCTGGTGCTGTCACCCCGGTGAGGATGATGTCCGCCGCCCGCTTGGTCAGTGGCACGGTGCGGGCGTGCCCGTTCTTCGTCTCCCAAAGCGTGATCGTCCCCGACTTGCGGTCGTAGTCCCTCCACGTCAAAGCTTGCCACTCGCCCCGCCGCAGCCCGGTGTCGATCAGGAACTCGACCAGCCGGGCCTCGTCGTTACACCCAAAGTGCGCCATAGTGGCTGTAACCTGCCCCTCTTCCTCAACCGTGAGGAACCGCACGCGCCCCGCCAGTTCCTTCTGCCGTTCGTAGTGCGGCGTGCCGGTCAGCCAGCCCCGCTTGTGGGCGAAGCCTAGCATCTTGGACAGGGCGTTAAGCTTGCGGTTCACAGTCGAATTAGTGTTGCCCTCGGCCTTTAGGTGGGTGATGTAGGTGTCCACCATAGCGGTGTCGATCTCACCTATGGGTTGGTTAGCACCAAAAAATTTCACGGCGCAGTTGGCGTTGTGTACCACCGTGCGCTCATTCTTGGTTCCCGCCCACACTTGGTCAATGACCCTGCTCGCAAGCTGCCCCAGCGTGGTCGGTGCCTTGCCCGGCGCTACTACCTCGACGGCCTTGCCCGCCATCAGGGACGCACGAACCTGCGCTTCCCGTATCCGCGCGCCGTCCTCGGTTCGGGCACTACCCCGCCACCGCTGTCCGTTTACGGCCACGTCCACTTGGTAGCGACCGCCGCGTTTACGCACTGCCATCCGTTGCTCCTATCAGTTTGTCCCTGAGCCGCTTCCCCTTGCCGGTGAGGTAGATGTTCTTGTAGCGGGCGTCGGCTGGGTCCACCTTCAGTTCGACCAGCCCTGCCCCCTCCCCGCCTCTCCAATCTATGTCGGACAAGGTTGACACCGCCCGCTGCACGCTAGATGCAGTCATTCCGGTGCGCTGTTCCAGGTCCCGGAGTTGCTTTCCCTCGCCGAGCGTGAGGATTTCCAACAGCACGCAAGCGTACTGTATCGGGTACTTGTCCTTCACGTAATCCCGTATCAAGTCGTTCGCCGCTAACAAGTTGCGGAGCGGCTGCTTTCCGCGCGTCTCCCGCATGTTTACTCGTGCCATCGGTGCCCCTCCTGCTGCTCACTTGCCTGGACACACTAGCGTATGCACGTCCGACCCACAAGTGAACGTTCCTATTGATACCCACATTTTCTACGTTGTAGTTCACGAACCCCCGCCCTTTTGTGATGGACGGGTACTCGAAATAAATGTCTAGTCCCAACAACAACCCCACTAAGTACAGTAACCTAGCGACATACCCACCAAGTTTAAGTCTCATTACTTTACCTTCCGTTCTTCCCTAGTATGCCCCTCTCTACTACCATCGTGGCTGTCCGCTATTAACACCGGGTTAACCGGAACCATAATCTTCACCAACTTGTGTTCCGGTTCCAGTTTGTCGAAGTCTTCCTCTTTGATGATCATTGCATAGTTGCTCGTCATATCAACCAGAAGTCCGACGCGCACTCCCTTCTCGTCGGCGTGGTGCTGCGCCATAGATACGAGCGCGTGCATCATCTGATGCATCTCGGGCGCGCCCTCGGGCATAGACACTTTCTGTCCCATCGTCGTCCTCTTCCTTTCTCGGGGTCCACACCCCGTTGGTGTTGGGCGTACCCATGTGTGGGTAGGTCAGCCCAAAGCGGTCCCGTTGGGGGCGGGCCATTACTTCTCCCCCGCCTTCGGGTTGAGCGCGGAGACGGCTTTTGCCAAGTCTCCATGCGATGCCCGAGCTATTGCCCATAACCGAGCAACGCGCACCACCTCTGCGTACGGGGAGGGGCCAGTGGCGGAGATGGCGGCGCGGGCCTTATGGTACGCGTGGTCGCCGCACCATTCGTTCAAGCCAGAACGAAGGTTGCCCATCGCCCATCGCAGCGCATCCCTCAGCCCCGCCGCCTCTGCCTGGGCTTCCGTGAGTTGGCGCTCGGCGGCTACGAGCTTGACTTCGGTTTCGGTGCGTCGCTGCCAACAGGTATCGCGCTCAATTTCAGCAGCCTCCGCGCGCTTGGTGGCGGCTTCGGCTTCGGCTTCTGCCTTGGTTGCGCGCTGTTCTGCGGCTGTTATGCGGATCAGTTCGTCCATAGACGGCCTATGAGGCTCCGGCGCGGTGCCTTCGATGGGGCCGGTAATCTCGACTTTTGGCCAGCGTGCATCGTTCATCGTCCCGTCTCCTTCTCTCCGAGGTCGTAGAGGGCTTTGCGGTAGGCTTCGTCCACTTCATGCAGCAACTCCAATTTGCTGCGAGCAACTCGGGTGGCCACCTTTAGGGCACTCTCTTCTACCGCCGCCTCTGCGTAGGGGCTGGGGCCAGTGCGAGAGAGGGCTTGGCGGGCCGCGCTATCGGCGTCGCGCTCAGCTTGTCGGTAGGCCA
>WHSQ01000340.1 GCA_009380005.1 Actinomycetota bacterium
CCCGTCAGGGCGAGCAACCGATCGCTGAGCTGGCCAAGCGGCTGGAGATCAGCGAGTCGTGTCTGCGTCGCTGGATGGCCCAGGCCGATGCCGGCGAGAACGGCAGCGATACCCGGTTGAACTCGGCGGAGAAACGTGAGCTCACCCAGCTACGCCGCGATAAGCGACGGCTGGAGATGGAGAACGAGATCCTCAAGCGAGCGGCTGCGTTCTTCGCCAAGGAAAACGTCCTCCCAAACTGAAGTATCGGCTGGTCCGCGAGGTTGCCGAGGACGGAATCGACGTCTCGGTGGCCTGCCGAATACTCGATGTATCGCGGTCGGGATATTACGACTGGCGCGGCCGCCCACCATCGGCCCGCGCAGAGGAGAACGACGTGCTGCTGAAACAGATCCAGGAGATCCACGAACAGTCCCGCGGTACCTACGGCTGGCCCCGGGTGCACGCCGAGCTGCAGCTCGGGCTGGGCGTCGAGGTCAACCACAAGCGCGTGGCCCGGCTGATGCGCGAGGCCGGGCTGCAGGGCCTGTACCGCCGCCGCCGACGCGGCTGCACGATCCGCAACCCGGCCGACGATCTGGCCACGGACCTGGTCAACCGCCAGTTCACCGTGGACGGGCCGGACCGGCTGTGGCTGACCGACATCACCGAGCATCCCACCGCTGAGGGCAAGCTGTACTGCGCGGCCGTGATGGACGCCTACTCCCGCCGCATCATCGGCTGGTCAATCGCCGGCCACATGCGCACCGAGCTGGTCATCGACGCGCTCGGCATGGCCACCCTACGCAGAAAACCAGACAAAGACCAGACAATCCTGGAGGATTATTCACAAGCCTGTTAGGTATTTGACCGATCTTGAAATCTTCGGTTGCGCCAA
>WHSQ01000341.1 GCA_009380005.1 Actinomycetota bacterium
GGACGACCTGGCCGGTTGGCTGCGTGAGCGCGCGGGGCGGATCCTCGCCGGTCTGACGCCCTCCGCGAGCAAGGACGGGTGATGTTCCGATTCTGGCCTGACCACTACCAGTGGTCCTTCCAACTCGTGCGGGGGATGGCGACGGCGCCGTGGGGCGGTGCCGAGGTGGGGGAGTGCCTCGCGGCCGCGGGACGGATGAAGGCAGGGGACTTCGACAGTTGGCATGCGGAGTGGCTGCGGACCGCCGAGCGCACCGAGGCGCTCGCCGCTGAGGCTCGCGACCGGGGCCTGCGCGTGGCGGCGCGCGACGCCTTCGGCCGGGCCAGCCAGTACTACCGGCTGGCCGAGTTCTTCCTGGAGCCGGATGACGACCGGAAGCCGCCTACCTACGAGCGGCTGCACGCGGCGTTCCGCGCGTATCTGCGGTACGCGCCGGGCCGGCCGGAGGCGGTGGAGATCCCCTACGACGGGACGGCGTTGTCCGGGTTCTTCGTGCCCAGTCTGGATGCGGGATCGCCAGTCCCGGGGCCGGCGGTGATCGTCACCGGAGGCCTGGAGTCGCTGGCCGAGGAGGTGTACTTCGCCGCCGCGCTGGCGCTTGCGGAGTGGGGCTTCCACGCTCTGGTGATCGACGGCCCCGGGCAGGGCGAGAGCTTGCGCTGGCGCGGCATCCCCGCCGTGGCCGAGTTCGAGGGGGCGATCACCCCCGCCGTCGACTACCTGCAGGCCCGCGCCGAGGTCGATGCGCAGCGCATCGCGCTCGTCGGCTACAGCCTCGGCGGCTACTACGTCGCTCGCGCCGCCGCCTTCGAACACCGCCTCGCGGCGCTCGTGATCTGGGGAGCACAGTGGGACTACGGCGCACTCTGGCAGACGC
>WHSQ01000342.1:0-274 GCA_009380005.1 Actinomycetota bacterium
CAACATCGACGGCGAGTCCTACCGCATGCGCACCCACCGCGCCCGCGCCGAAGCGCTCGCCAAAACGGTCACCCCATGACCAGCGCCCCCCGCCCCCACCTCGACGACGTCACCCACAACGCGCTCGACACCCTCGCGTCGTGGACCACCACCGACCAGCTACTCGCCCGCATCGAACGCCGCCTGCGCGCCCAAGGCGCCACCTTCGACGACATCGACGAACGCATCATCACCGAACTCGGCATCAGCTCCTCCGACTGGCACGGCTACCACG
>WHSQ01000342.1:284-873 GCA_009380005.1 Actinomycetota bacterium
ACCCCTTACCCGAGCCGCATCACCTGGGGAATTTCGGTGATCGACTCTGGGGAAAACCCGCGACCGGCGTCAGCAGTGCGGTAGGAGCAAGCAACATCCGACGGAGAGGCAGGGATTCCACGATGGCAGACCACGTGCAACTGGACGACGAGGCCCGGCAATGGCAGGCGCGCGCGCACGACTTCGCCAACGAGTACATCCGGCCGGCGGCGCAGCGGGAGTGGATTGCTGATCCTGACGAGCGGTTCGCCTGGGACGTCATCGAGGCCGGCTCTCGGGCAGGGTTCCGCACAGCGGCGGTCCCGCCCGAGTACGGGGGCCCCAATCCGGCCTTGTCCCCGCTGACGTTGGCCTGCGTGATCGAGGAGTTCGCTGTCGCGGACCCGGGTATCGCCATCTGCTTCAATCATGCGATCAAGGACGCGCGGGCGGTCGCACGTATCGGTACCCAGGAACAGGCGGCGGCGTTCTTCGAGGAGTTCGTTGAGGACGACAGATACCTCACCGCGACTGCACTGACCGAACCTGAGCACGGCTCAGACCGCTGGATACAGCCGGAGGGGTTCCACCTCGAGACCACAGCGGTCCG
>WHSQ01000343.1 GCA_009380005.1 Actinomycetota bacterium
TCTTGAGAGGGAACCTACGCCCGTCCTCATTTACACCGAGGCTGCGACGCGACCGACCCAAACAAGTCCCCCTGCCTCGGCGCCTGCCCCAACGTCACCAGTCACTCCCAGATCGATGTCCCTGCCTCACAAGGACACTCTCCCGGAAAGACCAACAACGCCCAGGACCGCCACGCGGCGAAAAACACCAGCCACCTAGAGAGGGGTGGCGCGGCAATAGCACCAGGCCGCGACATGACACCTCCTGCACACGCTAACGAGGCTGGAACATTGCCAGGTCTCAGCCATCCTCCGTGAGGAGCTGGTGAGAAGCGAAGGGGCTAAAACAGGGCTCAGAGTGACGCCATGTGACTCTATGCGCTCCTGGTTTAGCCTGTCGATGCTGACGTTGGAATGCGTGCGACCTGGCGCGGCCATCTGGTTGGCGTCGGGTCAGCCGAGCCACACGAGGTTGACGATGCGGATGGTCTCGGTGGCGTCATCCACGTAGAACGAGATCAGTCCCTCGCCGTGTTCGCCGAAGGTGGTCTCCCGGAACTCCGGTTCGCCCGCTGGCGGGCGTGCCGGCCAGGCGTCCCACGGTTCCTCGACCAAGCGCAGGACCCGGTCCATCAGAGCCCGGTATGCGCGGGGTCCTGCTGTAGGTCGCGGAACTGGCCGAGTGCTCTGCCAGTCAATTCCGCGCGGTAGCTCACTGCCCGTCGGCCAGGCCAGGCAGCGGCGTCAGGTCACCGGGTTTGGCGTCGCGTGCCTCGCGCAGCGACTCTTCGAAACCGGGGTCGCTGTAGGCGATGGCGCGCAGTCGCCACAGGTGAAGCAGCTCGCGGAGCGTGGTCCACTGGCGTACCTCGTGGGCGGCGTCGAGTGCGGC
>WHSQ01000344.1 GCA_009380005.1 Actinomycetota bacterium
CACCAACATGTGACCGGGTCGCGGCCTCTGCGGTCGCGAACGGTGGTGGTAGACCGGCTCTAAGCACCCGCAGCGTCGACGACGGCGAGCAGAACACCCGTTGCTGGCGGGACAGGGTGTGGGCCAGCTTGCGGTGGCGCAGGTGGGCGAGCTTCTCGTCGCGCCCCGCGGTGACGATGTCTCTGCGCTCGGCCGCGGTCAGCTTGTGGGGACGGACCTTGGCCACCGGCGGGGTGTCGACGAGATCGTCTGAAGAGAGCACTTCAGGATCACGGCCGCCGATCCAGCGCCGCACCCGGCGGGCATCGATCATCAGGATCTCGCAGGCCCGGGCGATGGACATGCCGCGCCGCTTGGCGTCGGCGATGGCCCCCACGATCTGGCGCTTGATCCCCGCGGGCAGGCGTTCGCCGCGGATGGGGCCGATCAAGCGCCATCTGTCTTTGAGCGCAACAGCGTGTTCTCGATGGCGAGCTCTCGCAGCGCCTTGTTCGTGCGTTGCAACTCTTGCTCCAGTTCGACGACCTCGGGGTCGCGCTTGGGACGTCCCGGCCCCTTCTTGAACGCGTCGAAGGCGCCGTCCTTGGCGCGCTCGCGGATCACGCGCAGCTGATGGGGCGCGATGCCCCAGCGCCGGCAGACCTCGGCGTCGGTGGTGTTCTTTCTCGACGCCTCCAAGAAGATCTGCCACTTCTGCTCCGGTGTGAGCCTCTTCTTGCGGTGCTCTCGCTCTCCCAACGATCCTCCTCCCCGGGTTTCTAACCCGTCTCGGGGGAGGTGTCGGCAAGGTCCCGGACGTGAGTTGATTTCGCGGCTCAGATCCGGACGGAGGGTCTGGCGCAACCCGGTAGGCACACAGTATTCAGGCACC
>WHSQ01000345.1 GCA_009380005.1 Actinomycetota bacterium
CCCTACCAAGCCTCACAACCAGCCGCGATCACGTCAGACGAAACATCGAGGCTAAAGAACGAGAAACGTCAGAGCTATTGTCAATTGTTGTGGACGAGATTCTTCGAGAATCTCAGGCGGCGCGCTCCTCGGCTGAGGCTTCCTGCTCGTCCTCCTTCTCGTCGGTTCGTTCTTGCAGATTCCCGTCGATGAAGGTCGCGCCTGCGCGCACGGGGGCGACCAGTCGGAGGCGTCCCCAGAAACAACGGCAAAGGAGTCGCGCCTGCGCGCACGGGGGCGACCGGGACACCGAGACCTCCAACCGTGTCCAGGATCAGTCGCGCCTGCGCGCACGGGGGCGACCATTAGGATTGTCGCCCGAGACCGGGCGGGCCTCCGTCGCGCCTGCGCGCACGGGGGCGACCACGTGTCTCGGCAGTCGATCGACTTCTCGCAGCCGTCGCGCCTGCGCGCACGGGGGCGACCAGCTCGTGGCCGTCCACCCGCCGCCAGCGCTCCTGGGCGGCTTGCATGAGCTTGAACGCCATCGCGACCCCGGCGTCCCGGCAGCCCAGACCCTTGGTGACCCGCTGGCGCAGCCGGACGGTGGCGAAGGTGGACTCGATTAACCGGCCATGAGGGCTGGAGCAAGAACATCAGTCGGGGATGCTTGTAGGGCTGGGGAGCTTGTTGAGGTGCCCGTGGATGCGTTGAGCGACGCGTTGATGGCGCTGGACCTCACTGGTCCAGCCGCGGTCGTCGGCGTCGTCGCGGAGCGCGTTGACGTCGGCGAGTTGGGCTCGCAGTGCGCGTGCGAACTCGGGAGCGGTCGCGAAGTTGGGGCAGGTTTCGCAGATGTTGGCGTAGGAGCAGGCCTCGGCGACGAGGGC
>WHSQ01000346.1 GCA_009380005.1 Actinomycetota bacterium
CAAGCGACGCCGGGTCGGCACCACGTCGGGCAACAAGTGGCTTCGACGCGCTCTGATCGAGGCCGCCCGGGCCGCGGCGCGCACCAAGGGCAGCTACTTCGGCGCCCAATACCGCCAGATCGCCCGCCGACGCGGACCCAACAAGGCGGCCGTTGCCGTCGCCCATAGCCTCATCGAAGTCATCTGGCACCTGCTGAGCACTGGGGTGGTGTTCGAGGACCTCGGTGACGACTACTTCCAGCGGCGGTTCGACCCCGAGCGCGCAGCCCGTCGCCTGGTCGCGCAGCTCGAAGGCCTCGGCTTCAACGTCACCATCAAGGCGGCATAGGGAGCCGGCCACCACGACCGAACGTCGGGCTGCGCCCGACCGATGACGCGCGCCTGAATCCCCGTGGACACGCTCCGGGGGGGCATTTCACCCCAGATCGAGCATCGGCTCTTCTCCCACATCTCCATGAACTGGCGTGTCCGCCCCCTGGAAAGCCACGAGGTCGTGGTGCAGCTCATCGCCGCGACCACCACCCGCACCGGCCTGAGCGTCTCCGCCCAGCTCGACGAGCGCGCCTACCCCAAGGGCGTCACGGTCAGCGACGACGAGCTCGCCGCCGTCCAGCTCGACGGCGATCCCTTCCACCCCGACTGGAACTACACCCTGCACCCTGAATAACGACCATGTAATTCATGCGCGGGCCCTTAGTGTTCGCATCAGACGCCCCAGCACCTTCGTGCCGCCCGTGCCGGACAGGAGGTTGCGCGATGCTGCTGCTGAGCAACGACGACGTCGAACAGGTCGTCGGTATGGGAGCCGTCATGGGCGCCCTCGAGAGCGCGTACCGCGACCTCGCCGCCGGCGGCGCCGCCAACGTGCC
>WHSQ01000347.1 GCA_009380005.1 Actinomycetota bacterium
AGCCCGGCCCAGCCCAGCCCGGCTGGGCGGCGCTCATGGCCAGGAAGCGACGCAAGACCCTTGTGGTCTGCCGTCCCTGCCACGACGCCATCCACGGGCGCACTGCCGCTGACGCGGCGTAGATCACGGGAGAGCCACGTGCATCGAAAGATGCCCGCGTGGTTCGGAGGGGAGCCACGCGGAAAAGGACCTGCCAGCAGGCACCTCGCCGCGTGGCTTACCCGGTAGCTCTTTCATCCTCTGCTCCATGCCGGTTTATCCCGGCGCTCTACCAATACACCGTCTGCCACGGCGGCAGGTCGTGGGGCAGCTGCCGCCACGAACAGCCCGTGCGCAGCACGTAGAAGATCGCGTTACAGATCTCGCGACGAGGGTGCTTCTCGTGGCGTCCGTCGGTGTTGGGCGCCGGCAGCAGCGGCTCGATCAACCTCCACTGCTTGGCGGTCACATCGGAGGGATAGCTGGGGCGGCCAGAACCGGGGGAAGCAGCCATGACACCGCATACTCACAGCCATGTGACTCAGAACGGTGGAACCGCTGCAGGCCCCTCTCAAACACGTTCTTAGGACATGGAAGCGTGAGGTTACCGCGACTCTTCCGCTCTCCTTGGTGGCTTCTTCTCCGTCCCGGCTGTTCGGTAGGCGCATCCGGCGTGCCCGTGGGCTTCCGGTCCGGCCTGACGACGATGAAGGGTCAACAGAGATGGTTGAGCATCCTCGCCCGTCCATGTCCTCGGTGCGGGCGCGGTTGGCCGCCAGTCACGAGGTGGCCGTGACGGCGCTGTTGCCGGGGTCGGTGTATGCGCCGCGGACGCCGTGCCACGACAGGTCAGCGGCCGCCGGGACGGATGCCCCCGTGCTGTCCCC
>WHSQ01000348.1 GCA_009380005.1 Actinomycetota bacterium
GACACTGACGCAAACGGCCCTGACGGCCAACTCCACGCCCCTGGTTAGAGGGCTCGCATCCAGGCCGGGTGAGGGTCTGACGCTGCCCCACAGTGTACCCGACGGTTTCTTTAAGCCGGCTGGGTACTGGAGGGAGCTCCCTCCGCTAATATCCCCCCGATCTATCTCCCCCTCGCCCGATTCGGCTGGATCGGGGTGGAAACGGCCCGATGGAAAGCGCCGTGAGTGTGTCAAGGGAGACAGGCCTCCCGGGCACCTCTGCTCCCTAAAGAATCGGGCGGGGGGCACGTGGCGTGGTCCAGGGTCTCACCTGGCTGCTTGTGGGTGTTCGGGTGGTGTGCTGGGGTGGGTTGGGGTGGTCGGGCGGCTTAGGGGGCGTCTGAGAGCGTTCCAGCAGTTCGCCAGCTCGACCTGCGATGGCTGCGCTGGCGCGGTTGGGGCACCAACTGCAGCCGCTGTCTCCGCGAGCACAACCGCACAACCAGCAGCAGCAGCAGCAGCAGGGTCCGCCCCGTCGGGCACGTCGGGCAGGTCGGGCAGGTGGCCCCACCCCCCCTTACGTACGTACGCGTGGGGGTAGGGGTGGCATCTGCCCGACCTGCCCGAGATTTGTGGATGTGCTGGTCAGCGCGGTTTCGTTCGGGCACGTCGGGCAGCTCGGTTTCATGGGTACACCCCGAAGACAGTGTCGAGGACCTCAATCCCGGCGTACCCACGGACGCTGGACGGTCCCCCTCGGGCAGCTACGACCCCGGCGACGTGCCCGAGGCGGTCGTAGAACTCACTTGCCCGCACCGCCTTGTGGCCGTCGCGCTGCGCCCAGTTCTTGTAGTGGGTGTACAGCTCGGTCCTGTTGCGCCACGGG
>WHSQ01000349.1:0-476 GCA_009380005.1 Actinomycetota bacterium
TAAGAAACGTCCACGCTAGACCCTTCTTGGTAAGCCGAAACTGGATTGCAACCTACACCGCGGCAAAAGTTAGGCCAGACAGCCGGTGTTGCCCAGCTTCGCGTACGGGTTGGGAAAGGTTCCGTTGGGGTCGAGTGACTTCTTGGCTGCATCGTAGTTCGTCTCGTCGTAGATCCGAAATCCAACATGTCATTGCGTGCGTTGACCCCTGCACCGACCAAACCGCGTCACGGGGTCATGTCCACGGACGTGGTGTATGTGAACCACCACGTCATCCGTTGATCACTGAACTCTAGCTCGCCGCCTCGAGCTCTTTGCTCACCTCCTTCTGGCCGTCGATCTCATCACCATCGATCACCACGACGCGCGCCTTGGCGAGTGACTCGACACTCATGTAGCGGCGAGTGACCGCCCACTCGTCGTGCTGCTCTGCGAGCACCGCACCGACGAGGCGGATCACCGCCGACCGGTTGGGG
>WHSQ01000349.1:486-860 GCA_009380005.1 Actinomycetota bacterium
AAGTCGGTGCGGCGCCGGATCTCCTTGTTGAGACGCTCGATAGCGGATTGTTGGACCAGATCTGCTTCCAGTGCGCCTGGGGGAACGCGGTGAAGGCGAGCACGCCTCCTCATAATCTGTTGGTCGCTGGTTCGAGTCCAGCCGGCCCTGATTCGTTGGTTGCATCTTGCGTGCGCTCGGATGCGACCGCGAATCATTCCGAGGGCGCGACTAGGGCGCGGGAGGTCACAAAACTTCGGCAAACGATGGGAAGCAAAGAGAAGGGAAGTCGTTCTCAAATCCCAGGTCAGAAAGCGTTCTCATGCATTTGCGCAGGTAGGGAGATCGCGTGTTCGAGCCGTGCAACATCCTTGCCAAGGTGAGGGTCGCCGGTT
>WHSQ01000034.1 GCA_009380005.1 Actinomycetota bacterium
ACGGCAGGTACCGACGCGATCATCTCCGCACTGCCGGACGCCGATCCGTTTCGAGTGGAGCTGGCGATCGGCTTCGCGGTCCTGGTGATGCTGCTGAACCTGCGGGGGGCCAAGGAGTCCGGCACTCTCTTCGCCTTTCCGACCTATGGCTTCGTTGCCTCGATCTACATCATGCTCATCGCCGGCTTCATCGACTGCGCGGCGGGTGGGTGCCCGCAGGCGGAGAGCGCCGGCCTGCCCATGGAAGAACACCAGGCTCTGTCTGTCTTCCTCGTAATCCGAGCGTTCGCGGCCGGCACGACCGCGCTGACGGGGGTCGAGGCGATAGCCGATGGGACGGCCGCCTTCCGCTACCCGCAGTCGAGGAACGCCGCCACGACGTTGACGATCATGGGATGTCTGACGATCTCGATGTTCCTCGGTATCTCCTGGCTCGCGGACCACACCAACGTCCGATACATCGAGGAACTCGAGAACCAACGCACGGTCGTGGCACAGATCGCGTTCACCGTGTTCGATGGGGGATTCTTCTTCTACGTCATCCAGGCGATGACCGCGGCGATCCTTGTCCTGGCGGCGAACACCGCATACGCAGACTTCCCCCGGCTCTCTTCGATACTGGCGCACGACAGACTGATGCCGCGCCAGTTCCGTAACCGCGGCGACAGGCTCGTGTTCTCGAACGGGATCCTCGTCCTCACCCTGCTGGCCGCCGGCCTCATCTATCTGTTCGATGCGAACCTCACGCGATTGATCCAGCTCTACCTGATCGGCGTATTCATCTCGTTCACGCTGTCGCAGAGCGGGCTCGTTCGCCGGTTCCGCCGTTTGAAGGAGCCGGGCTGGCGTCGGAAGACGGTGATCAGTGGATTCGGCGCCATTGTCACCGGGATGGTCCTCATGATCATCGCGGTCAGCAAGTTCACACACGGAGCTTGGATCATCATGGCTTCGATCCCCGTACTCATGTACATGATGCGATCGGTCTACTTGCACTACAACGAAGTGGAACGGATCCTCCAGGCGGAGGAACGCCGCCCCGTAGAGCGACGTCCGGGGCACCAGAACCTGGTCATCGTGGTCCAGGATGTGAATACATCGACTGCTCGAGCCGTCGGTTACGTCCGTTCGGTGCCTGCGGCCACCGTCAAAGCCGTCGCCTTCGATCCCGCGGTAGCCGCCGCATGGCGACGGCTCGCCCCGGAGATCGAGTTGCAGGTCCTCAGGGGCAGTGGCTCGCGCTCAACTCTGGTCCGTCGCTTCGCCCAGGAAAAGGTCGCGGAGTTGGGACGCGACGACTTCCTGACGATCATCGTGCCCGAGATGTTGCGCTCCTCGAACGTCGCCGAGATCTTGTGGCGATGGGGCAACACCCGTCTGAAGGCGGGACTTCTCTTCGTGCCGGGTGTCCAGGTGATGGACATCCCGCTCTTGACCGAGGACATCGATCCGGACATCGACCAGGCGCATGCTCCCGGGAGGAACTACGCCGTCATCCTCGTGTCGGGCGTGCATAACGCCACGTTGCAGGCCGTGGAATACGCCGAAACGCTGGACCCCATCGACGTGCGGGGGGTCTCCTTCGGCCTGGATCCAGACGAAACCTCCCGCTTGGGCGATCGGTGGTTGGAGGCCGGCATCCCGCACCCCCTGGAGATCGAAGACGCGCCCTTCCGGGACATCGCGGGCTCGCTCAAGAGATACCTCCGGCAGTACCGGCCGGACGGGGTGGATCGGGTGGTTACGGTGGTGATCCCCGAGTTCGTCGTCTCCAAGAAGCGGCACCAGATACTCCACGGTCAGACGGCGCTGATCGTGAAGCGGCATCTCCTGTTCGAAGCCGGCGTCGTGGTCGTCAGCGTCCCGTATCACTTGGAGGACTGATCGGGTGCCCGCAGTGAGGGCTCCGAGCGCGATCGGGGGTGACGGCGGCCCTCCGCGCGAATGCGGGCCCCGGTGACCGAGTCCTCGCTCCCCTTCAAGCTTGTTTGGCGGGCAGGCGAAGGGTGAAGGTCGAGCCTTGTCCGGGCGCGCTCTTCACTGTCAGGGTTCCCCCCATCGCCTGCGTCAACTCTCGTGCTATATGCAGGCCGAGCCCAACGCCGCCGGTGGTCATGGTCAGGGGATCGTCCGTCCGGAAGAATCGTTCGAAGACCCTGTCGACGTCGTGCGGCGAGATCCCTCGCCCGCGATCGACGACATCGACGGCGATCCATCCATCCTCGTTTCGAAGTTCCAGGATGACGGGTGCCGTATCTTCCGAGTACTTGCAAGCGTTGGACACGAGATTCGTAACTATCTGTTCGACCCGAGCAGGGTCAGCGATGCTGACGAGACCGTCCTCGGAAACGTTGAGGATCAGTTCCCTATGAGGCTCGACGATCCCGAACGAACGCAACACGCGTTCGCATACCTCTCCTATATCTACGGGCTCGGGACGGATCTGGTCCCTCAAGCTGGCACGGCCCGCAACGATGCGGGACACGAGCAGGAGGTCCTCGATCAACGCATGCATGTGATCGACTCGCTCGACGATGGTCGATAGGATCCCTGTACGAGTGTCGTTGGGCACCGCGTCACCTTGGCGCAACAGTGCCTGTGCGTACCCCTTGATGGGCGTGAGCGGGGTCCGTAATTCATGAGAGACCCGGGCGAGGAAGTCGTCCTTCAACCGTTCGCTCTCCCGCTCCAGGGTGATGTCGTGGATGATCACGGCGTCACCCGCGCACTTGCCCTTGGCGTCGAATAACACCGAATGCCGCAATTCCACGACCTTCGTCCCACCATCACGGTGCGCGAGGGTCATCTCGACGGTTCTGGTCGGCTCCCCGACGGTTGCCTCCTGCATGGGAGAAAGCAGGTCGATCGGTCGTCCATCTCCGTCGGTACCGGCGAGGACGGAGGTGATAGGAGAGTGAACCGCCTCCTCGGCGCGCACCCCCGTGAGCGCGGCCGTAGCCGGGCTCCAGACGTCGACATTCCCGTCGGGATCCATCAGCACGATCCCATCGGAGGCTCCGATGATTATCCGATTCGCACGGTCGCGCTCCGCTTCGACCGCTTCGAGCAACGCGCGCGTCTGGACGACGCCGCGGTACGCAAGATGCAGGGTGACTGCGGGAGCAACGAAGAGCATCGTGAGAGCGGGGTGGGTTAGCCAGACGACTGCAGCGAGGATCCCGACGGCAGTGTTGCCGAGCAGGGTGATCATGGACAAGGCCCAGCCGTCCTCGAGGGTTCGCCTGAAAGAGCGCTCCTCGAGCAACGAGACGAGACCCGAGAGCGCCAGCGAGTTGATGATGCCGAACGAGCTCATCCCGAGGGTGAGGGCGAAAGCCATGCGCAACCCGATGCCGGCGTCGGCGACTATGAGGTGGAACAGCGCTATGGCGACGACCGTGCCGACGGCGTATTGAGCCAGGTTGAAGATGGTCTTGATCGGATGCTGGCGATGCAACAGGTGGGAGAGAAGGCTGCCGCCGATCGTGACGCCGAGCGCTACGGGGGCGGGGAAGAGAACGATGTTCAAGCAGATAGCCGCCTCGAGCAGTGAGATGAACTCGGTCGACCTGCCGTGATCGAGGCGGAGCACGAGAGCGTCCGCGGCCACGGTCACGATCAGGAAGAGAACGACCTCCGCCGGCTCGACCCGGGGCCGTCCGGAGGAGAGGGTGACCAGGAGGGCGGTGGAAACGACGGCCGCACCCATCCACGAAGAGATGAATGCGGCCGCCGCCTTCCTCCGTCTCGGAGGGATTATCTGAACGAGTGCGGCTAACGCCATCCCGCCGTGGCCCACCCGATGGCTGCCCAGTCGGTGCCGGCCCAGCGGCGTGCGGACCAGTCGGCTCCGGCCCAGCGGCGTGCGGCCCAACCGTCGGCCGCCCACTGCTCGCCGGCCCACCGGCGTGCGGCCCAGCGACGCGCGGACCAGTCGGCTCCGGCCCAACGGCGCGCGGCCCAACGGCGCGCGGCCCACCGGCGCGCGGACCACTCCTCGCCGGCCCAGCGGCGCGCCAGCCAGCGTGCCTCGCCGCCCTCTGGGTCCGAGAACCAGTCGAAGCTCGTCCTCTTTGCACCATCGACGGGATCCGATGGCGCCAGGGCTCGAGCGCCCCGAGGCAGGGGAGGCAGGTCCTGGTTCGCCGCAGAAGCGTCCGAAGCGGATGCGGCCGCTACATCGATGGCTCCGGCGCCCGTGGCGTTCCGATCGGTCTCGGCGACCGATCCGGCCGTCCCCATCAGCGCTCCCTTGACCTGGTCGGGGGTTAGACCCGGCCTCGATTGGAGCAACAGCGCAGCTGCACCGGCCGCGACGGCGGCCGACATCGAAGTGCCGGAACCGCGGAAGTAGCCGTGCCCGATTCGGGCCTGTGCGTTCTCTACATCGGCCGTGCTCCCCGGCGCCCGCAGGGACACCAGTGACTTGCCGGGAGCAACGACGTCGGGCTTCGCCTTCGAGTACACCGACGGGCCTCTCGCCGACCATACCGGGATGGTGTCGTCGGCCACCGCAGGGGTGCCTTGCTCGTCGGTAGAGCCGACGGTCATGACGTAAGGATCGACGGCGGGTGAAGCGATCGACCCGCTCTCCGGGCCCGTGTTGCCGGCCGCGGCCACGACGACGAGACCGTCGGCCCACAACCTCTCGACGGCGAGCACCAACGGATCCGGCCCGCTGACGGCGGGTCCGGCGAGGGCGAGCGTCACCACCTTGATGTTATAGCGGTCCTTCGACGAATCGATCAGTTGAAGACCGTAGAGGACTTGGCCGAGCGTCGTCGCACCGTCGGCGCCCGCTACCTTCACGGACATGAGGTGCGCGTCGGGAGCCACGCCGGTGAAACGGCCCTTCGAAGAGGCCCCGTTACCGGCGATCAATCCCGCGAGGAAGGTCCCATGCCCGTAGGAGTCCGAGAACGTGCCCTCGCTCGTTAGGTCGGCGGACGCCACCACGCGATCGGTCAGGTCGGGATGGGCGGCCACTCCGGTGTCCAGGAGCGCCACGCCGATGCCCTCACCTCTCGTGCCGCGGTCCCACATCTGGGTCGCGCCGACCGAGTCGGCGTAGGTGGATGCCGGGGCGCCCGAGTAGTCGGCATCCTCGACCGTGAGCGCGTAGTCGGGCGTCACGGAGATCCCGGGCGCCTTATCGAGCCGCTCTATCTCGGTTGGATCGAGCGTCGCGACGACGCTTCCGATCATGTCGATCCTGGAACGAACCTCTCCCCCGGCCTCGCGGACGGCGCGCTCTGCTGCTTCCGCGCCCTGCTCGGAGACAACGACCACCGATCTCGCCGGCTCGGAAGGAGCAGGAGCGGCCGAGGTGGTGGGCGCGACGAGGGCTGAGGCGACGAGCGTGGCCAGCGCGAGGGTCACCGATCGACGGATCATGCGAGCCTCCCCGCTGCCGTGACCCGCTCGATCTCCTGCAGGAGCATGGCGATGTCGAGGGGCTTCGTGATGTAAGAATCCGCGCCGCAGGACCAGCCCTTCCAGATGTCATCGTCCCCGGCCTTGGCCGACAACATGATCACCGGGATACACGAGTCCTTCTCATCGCCACGCATGCGCTCGATCACGCCGTACCCATCGAGGACCGGCATCATGACGTCGAGGAGTATCACGTCGGGCCGCGTGGCCTTCATCGCTTCCAGAGCCGACATGCCGTCGGTCGCAACCGACACCTCGAAACCCTCCAGGGTGAGCGAGAAGCTCAGCATGTTGCCGATGTCGCGATCGTCATCGACGACCAGGACGTTCAACGTGGATCGCCGCTCCTCGGGGAGTACCACAGAGGGGGGAACGTCTGCGACCCCGGACAAGCGCGCATCTTCGTGGATCAGATCGAACGTGGCCGCGCCCTTGGTTGCGGAGCCATCTTCCCTGACCAAAGTACCGAGACTCATCACCTTCTCCTTTCGGCTGCCCCGCTAACCGCTTGGGTCCGGAGGCTTTGCGTCCCCACCTTGCGGTGGGTTTGCCCTTTCGCTGGATGTCTCCTTCCAGTTCTTGGAGACAATCGAGTCATCGGTGGATGGGAGGCGCTGCTGAATGGACTTTTGGGAGCGTTTCTCGATGGTCACCGGGTCCGATGTAAGGCTCTCGGCCCCGGCGCGAGGACTAGTCATCTCTCCCGAGCAGGGCTCCTACCAGGGCTTTCGCGACGCGCCGGCGTCGCTCCGGCGCCGATGGTTGGAGAGCCGGCGATCCCCGTCCGACCGGCAGGGGGGCCGCGGAACGGGCCCCCCTGCCCCGGCCGAGCCGCGATCAGACCCGTTCGCGTACCTCGCGTAGGCGCTTCGTGAGGTCCGCCTCCTCGTCGCCCAGGTCAAAGATCCAGCGGTCGATGGCGGCGCGCAGCGCGGCCGAGTCGTCCGCCATGATCTCCCGGCCGGCGGGCTCGCTCGGAGCCACCGGCGCTCCCTCGACCTCTTCGGTCATGGTGCCCGTCTTGCGCTTCGAGAAGGCGATCGCGACGAGCAGCACCACCAGCGCTGCGGCCGCGACCGAGTAACGCGCGGCGTCGTTGTCCTGCAGGTTGATGATGGCGGGCAGGATCAGCAGCGAGACCAGGTTCATGACCTTGATCAGGGGGTTGAGAGCCGGACCGGCGGTGTCCTTGAACGGGTCACCGACGGTGTCACCGATGACGGCCGCCTTGTGCGACTCCGAGCCCTTGCCTCCGAGGTTGCCGTCCTCGATGAACTTCTTGGCGTTGTCCCATGCACCACCCGAATTCGACAAGAAGTTCGCCATCAGCTGACCCGTGAGGATCACGGCCGCGAGGAAGGCTCCGAGCGCCAGGTAGTTGATCCCGAACCCGATGATCACCGGAGTCAGCACCGCGAGCAGGGCGGGGGTGGCGAGCTCTCGAAGGGACGCCGCGGTACAGATATCGATCACGACCCCGTAATCGGGCTTGTCGATGCCCTCCATGATCCGCTTCGTGCGGAACTGCTTACGAACCTCTTGCACCACCACGGCCGCGGTACGACCGACGGCGCGGATCGCAAGGCCACTGAACAAGAACGGCACGGAACCACCGATCAACAAACCGATAAAGGTCTTGGGATCGGCGACGTTGATCGAGGTCAGCGGATCGCGGAACAACTCCGCACCTTCGAGGCTCAGGTTGAGCTCCCCGGCGATCGTCTCGATGAACGAGGCGAACAGCGCCACCGCGGCGATGACGGCGGAACCGATCGCGAAACCCTTCGTCACGGCCTTGGTCGTGTTGCCGACCGCGTCGAGGTTAACCATCACGGACTGCGCGTCCCCGTGGAACTCGCCCGACATCTCGGCGATGCCCGCCGCGTTGTCTGCGACCGGACCGAAAGTGTCTTCGGAAACGACGACACCGGTGGTGGCCAGCATCCCCATGCCGGTCAGCGCGACGAGGTAGAGCGAGAACTGGATGTTGCCGCCGCCCAACCCGATCGCCGCGCCGATCGCGACCGCGATGGCGACGATGGCCCAGACGCTGGACTCGAGGCCGGAGCTGATCCCGGACAGGATGGTCGTCGCGGGGCCGGTCTTGGAAGCCTCGGCGATCTCCTGGACGGGAGATGTCTCCGTAGACGTGAAGTACTCCGTCAGACGACTGACGATCTGCGCGAGGACGAGCCCGATCACGACCGCCCCGAACACCTTCCAGCCTTCGTTGGCGTTGTCGTTGCCCACGTAGAAGATGGCGACCAGGAAGGTACCGAGGATGGTCAGGATCCCCGCGGTGAGGAACCCGCGGTTGATGGGAGCCATGGCGGTACGGTCCCTGTCTGTCGCCCGGACCATGTAGACCCCGACGATCGAGGCGAGCACACCGATCGCGCGGGCGATCACCGGGAAGATGAGGCCCAGTGCAGGGTTGGCGCCGATCGAATCGAACGCCGCTACGCCCAGGATGATCGATGCCACGAGCGTGACCTCGTACGACTCGAACAGGTCCGCGGCCATACCCGCGCAGTCGCCCACGTTGTCACCGACGTTGTCGGCGATGGTCGCCGGGTTGCGGGGGTCGTCCTCCGGGATCCCCGCCTCGACCTTGCCGACCAGGTCGGCTCCCACGTCGGCAGCCTTGGTGAAGATGCCTCCACCTACTCGCATGAACAGCGCCAGCAGGGAGCCACCGAACCCGAACCCGATCAAGATGGCCGAGGAGGTGTTCTGGAAGATCAGGATGATGATCGCGGCCCCCAGGAGACCCAGGCCCACCGTGAACATGCCGGCGATGCCCCCGGTGCGGAACGCGACCCGGAGTGCGTTCTTCAACGAGCCGCTGCGTGCTGCTGCAGCGGTTCGTACGTTCCCCCGGACGGCCAGGCTCATGCCGATGAACCCCGTCAGCCCCGACATGAAACAGCCCGCGAGGAACGCCAGCGTCCGCCACAGACCGGACTGGACGAAGCTCAGGGCCTCACCGCCCCCGAGATCTTCGGGCTTCAGGACGGCCGTCGAGGTGAAGAAGACGATCACGGCGACCGGGACGGTGATCACGAGGATCGTCCTGAACTGTCTACGGAGGTAGGCGAGGGCGCCCTCTTGGATCGCGGCAGCGATCTCGCGCATCGACTCGGTCCCCTGGTCGGCGGCGAGTACGCCACGCATCAGAGTGAACCCGACGACGATCGCGAGGATCGCGGTCGCAGCGGAGAAGAACAGCCAGAAGAATTCGCTTCCACCGAGCTCGAACTCCTGGTAGCCCCCCTCCGCCGCCCACAAGAACGTGCTCATGCGGTTCTCTCCTTTCTCTCTTGTTTCACGAAGATCTGGTTGGCGACTTTCTCCCCCACGGTTCTGTCCTTGCCGTCGACGCGCAGAACGAGCGGTCCGTCGAAGGGGTGCTTCTCTCGAACCTCCACGCGCACACCCGGCTTCAGACCCAACGAAGCCAGGAATTCCACGACGTCGGGATCGGTCGAGCCCGGGACTGCGACGACGGCCACGTCACCGGGCTGCAACGCATACAGAGGAGGCAGGTCGGGGATATCGGCGTCGTCCGGCTCCGGGATGGGGAAGCCGTGAGGGCACGTCGACGGGCGATCGAGGGCGACGAACAGTCGCTCCTCGACCTCCTGCGGGAGCTCATGTTCGAAGGCGCCCGCGAGGCGGTCGGCTTCGTTCCACGGATAGCCCAGCATGTCGGAGAGGAATCGCTCGACGATGCGGTGGCGCCGGATCGCCGCGACGGCCGCCCGCCTCCCTTTCTTCGTCAACTGAACCCCGCGGTAGGGCTGATGCTGCAAGAGACCGCGCTCGTCCAACCGCTTGATGGCGGTGGTTGCGGTCCCCGGGCTCACGCCCATCCTGTCCGCGAGCGTGCCCGTATGCGCGCCGTCTTCGGTCTTGGTGAGCCGGTAGACGGCCTTCAGGATCTCGCGGTCGGATCTGGAGAGTTCTTCGGCCATGTTTGAGAGCCGAGAATCTAGCTTTTGATGCCCCAAAAATCAAGTCGCCGGAGATGGAAATCTCTGGAGGTCAGCCCGCGGGGCGGTTCACCACCAGCCGGGTCCGGATGCCGCCGGTGGGCACGGACTCGATCTCGCACGAGTCCACGAGGGTCTCGAGCAGCGCGCGGGACATCACGAGACGGCTGCTGAAGCCGCCGGTATCGAGCTCGGCGGCATCGGGATCGGGGGGAGAGCCCGAAGGGTCGGCGATGTCCACCATCAGCCGCTCCCCGTCCTCGATCCAGTGGACGGTTATGGCCTCATCCGAGCCTGCCTCTTCGCCGGCCAGCACGGCATTGGCGCATGCTTCCGAGACGGCGATCTTCAGATCGTCCAAGGCTTCCTCATCCATCCCCGCCGTCCGCGCGAGCGACGAAAGCGCCAGCCTCACCACGCCGACGTAGGGCGATCGCGCCGGGATCTGCAACTCGACGTTGACCATGGGATCAACCGGACTGCTTCGTCGCCTCCTCGACCGAGTCATGGATCGGGAACACCTTGGTGAGGCCGGTGATCTTGAAGATCTTCAGGATCTTGTCCTGCGTGCATACGAGGGACAACGTGCCGTCATGAGCCTTGACGCGCTTCAGCGCTCCGACGAGAACGCCGAGCCCGGTCGAGTCCAGGAAATCAACCGCCTCGAGATTGACTACGACGTTGTAGGAGCCCTCCGAGACCAGTTCGATCAGCTTCTCGCGCAGCTTCGGAGCAGTGTAGACATCGATCTCGCCTTTGACATCGACGACCGCATGACCATCCAGGTTCCTGACGCCCAGTCCAAGTTCCATGCTTGTAGGATCTCCTTCTCGGATAGCGGTTGAAGAGGCAGGCATCCTATCCGCAGGCGCCCGGCGCACGGGGTCGTATATCCGCCAGATCACCTCCCATCTCCGCTAGCCTGCCCCCGCGTTCGGAGAGGCTCAGGGATGAACAACACGATCACCATCGAGAACCGCATATGGCTGCCCCTCGTAGCCGCCGGTCTCGCTCTGGCGTTGGCGGCGGGCCTCCTTACCTTTCTCTTGCTCCAGCAGCAGACCGAGAACCAACCGTCGGCCCGGCCCGCGCCCACGATCGCCGCGCCGACCTCCATCCCCCAGGCGAAGTGGCGGATCAAGATCGCCCCCAGGGCGGGCAAGCGGATCTCCAAGGCCGACAGGGCGCGGGTCGAAAAACGCGGGGCAAAGGTGGCCAGGATGGTGCAGACGGTCTTCGACACGATGTTCCTCGACCCGAGCAACATGGACAAGGTCGTCGCCAACACCTTCACGCGCCGGGCGGCTCGGGCGCTGCGCCGCCCGGGGGTGGGATTGCCGAAGGGGGCCGACAGGATCCGAACCGTTCGGCGGAAGGCGACGGTGACCCTCTACGCCGAAACGGCCTCCCAGGCCGTAGCCAGCGTCCAGGTGCAACTGAAGGGCATCGACGAGGACCGACGGTTCAGGCTCCGGCAAACGGCAACCCTGTGGCTCCAGCGGGGCAAAAAGGGTTGGCGGGTCATAGCGTTCGAGTTCGACCAGAGACCCCGATGAAGCGGCTGCTCGCTCTCTGCGTGATCCTTGCCGTCGGGGTAAGTCTCGTGCCTGCGATAGGCGACTCCAGGCGCGTCGGGGCCGCGACGATCGTCGCGGGACGCGTGCACGATGCTTACCAACCGCTCGATGGGAAGCTGTTCGTTCTGGTGATCGGGAACGACGCTCGGGCGGGGAACCCAGACAACGTCAGAGCGGACGCCATCCACATCGTCGGGATCAACACCCGCTCGCTCAAGGGCGGGATCCTCAACTTCCCCCGCGACTCCTACGTCCCCCTCGCGGGCGGTGGCACCGGGCGTATCAACGAGGCCCTCGTCCGGGGAGGTCCAAAAGGCGTCGCTCGGACCGTCGAGAACCTGACCGGCATCAGGCTCGATTACTGGGTGATGACGGGGTTCGTCGGCTTCCGCGGACTGATCGAGGACATCGGGCGCGTGGAGATGCGTATCCCTCAGCCCATCTTCGATCCGAGAGGTTCGGGAGCCAAGCTCAAGAAGGGCAAGTACGGCCTCGGCCCCCTCAACGCGCTGGCCTTCGTGCGAACGCGCAAGACGATCGCCGGCGGCGACATCGGTCGAACCACGAACCAGGGGCGGTTCCTGCTGGGGATGCTCACTGAATTCCGGCGAGAGACAGCACGAAGCCCGAGCGCGGTGTTCAAGTGGATGGCCGCGACGCAGAAACACACCCGGCTCAACGTGAGCTCCGCAGAGCTCTTCCAATTGGGGGTGCTCGCATCGCGGGTGCGCCCCAAGGACGTCGGCAACGTGACGGTGCCCGTCAGCCTCGGCTCGGCCGGCGCCGCCAGCGTCGTCTTCATCCAGGGCGGGGCCCGCTCGATCTACGCGAGGTTCAGGCGCACCGCTAGCCTCTAGATGCCTCCGGCAACCGAAGATCGCACGGGAACCAGAAGGCTAGAGATCGACCTGGTGCGCGAGATCCTTGACCGACAAGGGTCGACCGGTGGCTTGTTCGATCAACGCGTCCCAGCGCATAAGGGAACCCGATTTGAAGACCCTCTCCTTCAGCAAACGGCCGGCGTCGGCGTTACCGACCAATCCCCCGCATTCGTCCAGGCAGGTCCTCATCAGTTGAGACGCGAGCAGGTCGCCGAGCAAATAGTTCTGGTAGTACACGGGCGCCGCGGCGACGTGCACCTTGGCGGCCCAATCCGAGGAGGTCTCGCGACCCGGCGGCGTCTGGACCATCTGGAACCGTTCGACCAGATCCCACCATCGGGCGTTGAGGTCGCCCTCGGGGTCGGAGTACAACTCTCGTTCGAAATGGGTCACAACGGGCACCCAGCGGGCGAATACCAAGGTCTGAGCCGCGTCCGCCCTCCGAAGTTGGGGTTGCAGTCGCGCCACCTCGTCGGCGTCGCGGCCCGCGATCTCAACGAGCCAGGTCGGATCGCGCGCGAGTCGACCGCACAGCAGCGCGACCGACTCGGTCACGAAGATGTGAGCGTTCTGTCGCAGTAGGTAAGGCAGATGGGGATCTAGTCCGAGGTCGTACGCTGCATGGCCGGACTCGTGCAGCATCACTTCGACCCAACGCTCTCCAGGCACGACATTCGCCAGGATCCGCACGTCATCACTCTTGCGATCCACGTGGAGGCAGAATGCATGCTGGCTCTTGTGATCGCGTGGATAGAGGTCGCTGGATCCCATGACCTTGGACAGGTCGATGTCCCAGGCGCCGAAGGTGGCGACCGCCATGTCCGGGGCCGATACGTCACTCAGCATCCCGTCCAGACTCACGCCACCGTCGGCGGGCAGGTTCTGGAAGAAGGGATCGGGGTAGTGCCACGGCATCAGCGCGGTTGTGTTGAAGCGGGCCGCCAGCTTCTCGTCGAGCTCCTTCTTCCACTGCGCGAACGGATCCTGTGTCAGCTGCTCGAGTTCGTCCAGCGTTCGGAACAACCAGTCCTCATCTAGTTCCTGGAGCTCGAGCGCCATCCGGAAGTAGTCGGCATAGCCGAGGTTTCGTGAAACCTGGTTCCGCAGCCGTGCCAGCTCCCGCACCCGGGGAGAAACGACGGCCCCGATCTCCTTCGACGCCTCCCAAGCCCGACGGCGGACGTCGTTGTCGTTGGATGACTTCAGGATCTCTTCGATCTCGTTATCAGAGAGGGCGTGGCCATCGATCTCCGGCCGATGGCTGTTGAAATCGCTCTCGACAGAACTCGACAGGTCGACGATCTGAGCCCGGAGCTCATCGCTCATCTGATTCCCCGTCAGCGACAGTCGAAGGACTTCCAACTGGCGTTTCAGGACCGGGTCGTGCATCTCTTCGTCGAGCGCGGACTCCACCGCCGCCAATGCTTCGGGATCGCCCTTGATACGGCGAAGCTCCAGTTCGAGCTCGGCGCGCCGACGATCGTTCTCCGGCGACGAGTCGATCTGGGAGCGCCAGTACGCCTCGTGGAAACGCGATTCCAGATCCCCCAGACGTTCTTCGAACGTCGTCACCAGCCGATGTGGATGCTCCGGAAGCACATCCCCTCCTGAGTAGAGTCCGGCGAATCTTAAACAGCGTCCGGACCTCGGCTTCCAACCAACTCGAAATGCCACGGCTCGTTGCCCAACGGCCGGTACAGAGGCAACCCAAGCGACTCGATCGTCCTCAGCGCCAGATCGAGGTCCCCTCCGAGATCCACGGCCAGTCCACTCTCGTGCCTCGAGTGGCCGGGAGGTGCCACCCAGTCATCGGCATCCTCGGCGTTGCCGTATCTATCGAGGGCCTCATCCCAGAGTCGGGCCTGCTCGTTCGACGTGCGGAAGCCGGAGACGACGTGCACCGCCCCCTCGGTCGCCGACAGGAGACGGTCCACCGCCTGGGCGAGCAGGGGGTTCAATCCCTCGCTGGTGCCGGTGGACGGCATCAAGAGATCGGCGTCGAGCGCCGCCCGAGACGTCGCCCGTTCGCCGGCAACCTCCACCTCTACCTGAACCGCATCGGCCCCGCGGTAACAGAGACACGAGAGCAGCTCGCCGCCGTTGGCTTCGGCGAAACGCCGCGCCTCGTAGAGGTGGACGCCGCGGCCGATGGGAGAGGATTCCGCGACCGCTGCGAGCGCCGCTGCATCGGCGGCGATCTGAGCCCGGCTCCGTGCCGCGCCTCGACCCGCCTCGAGGGCCCCGGCGAAGGCCACCAGGAGCGCCAGGAGCACGGAGATGCTCCCCGCCAGGAGGGTCATGGCTGCTCGATCCGGAAGGTCGCCCTCGCCTGCAGCGTGAGGTTCGCGAGGAGTGGACGCATGAGCGGCACCCGGGCCGAGCCGCGCCGCCGAAGCACGACGGTTACCGGCTCACCCTGAACCCGATACGCGGTGTCGGGCGCGACCATGATCCGCGCGCCCTCCACTCCGGCTTCCCGGACCGCCCTGCGGATCCCGAGGCCATCGGGATCTACGGCGGCGACGCGTGCCGCCTCGCGCGCTCCATGCCACAAACGGGCCTGGTCCAGAGCGACCTGGGCGACATCGAGCGCGCAGGCGACCAGCAGGAACAGGATGGGCAGGCACAGGGCCATCTCCACGGTCGATTGGCCGCGCTGGTGCACGGAGGATCAACCGTCGGCGCGATCGACGAGCCCACCCACGATTGATTCGAAGAGTTCGGTCAGGGTTCCGGATTTGACGAAGGCGGCGAAGACCCCCACCACCAAGCCGGCCACGACCAACACCAAGGCGTACTCCGCCGTCGTTTGGCCTCGTTGACACATCAGGAACGTGCGGATCCGATCCACGCGGCACCTCCACGCTCGGCGGTCGGTCCGACACCGACCTACTTCGCCCAGTCCACCCCTTGCGGCGGAAGGGTTCCGTGGCGCGCGCCACCGGCGCTACTCCGTGGGGTCGGTCTGAGTGATCTCGATGTGATCGCCTTCCTGCACACCCCAATCGTCGAAGGCCCCCTGGTTGACCTCGAGAGCTCCGTAGTAACCGGTGCCGGGATCGTAGATCTCGCATGGATCCGCCTCGCAGGGCTCCATATCGAGGATGCGGACGATGTCCCCGTCGATGTCGAAGAACGCGATCGACAACGGGATGAGGGTGTCTTTCATCCAGAACCCACCGCTGTGTTCCTCGAAGAACAGGAAGACCATCCCGGAGTCTTCAGCCAGTCTCTCGCGCTTCATGAGACCGAACGCTCGTTGTTCGTCGGTCTGAGCGATCTCGACATCGAGCAAGACGGAATCGTCCCGGGTGTCGATGAGTGCCCGACCGTGCCCGAAGGTCGGTGAACCGGGAGGCAACTCGCGGTTGGGTTCCGGACCCTCCGAGCTTCCGCCACAGGCGATCCCCGTCAGGATGAAGGCGATCGATAAGCAAGCCATGAGACGTTTCATGCAGCTCAGCTTCTCAGACCGCCGGTCCTTACACGATGCCGGCGAGGTCACGCACGAAGGGACCGAGACCCAGAAGGATGAAGGCCGGAAGAACGCAAAGCGTCAGTGGCGGGATCATGCGCACGGGGGCACGTTTCAAGGCGGTCTCCATCTCGGCAGCGATAGATGCTCTCCTGGTGAGCACCCAGTTCTCCAGAGCGGGTGCCACCGGTACCCCGGTGCCGGACGATCGCTGCAGTACGCGCGCGAGCTCTTGGAGCGGAGGGTGCTTGGTGAGAGCAAAAGCTGCGTGCCACCGACTGCCGAGGCGCGCCAGTCGCAACGCCCGTTCGACGTGAGGACGATGGTGACCGAGAGGACCGCGCGCGGCGAGCTCGAGCGCTGCGCTCATCGGTGTTCCCGCCCGCAACGCGGCAGCGACGAGTTCGGCCATGTCTCCTATCGGATCGTCGAGCCGGCTAAGGCTGGGCACGGACCGTCGCATCCATACGAACCCGATCGCGCCCACCGCCGACCCCGTCGCTATCAAAACCATCCCGATCGGGTCGGTCAGCGTGGAACGCTCGATCGGAAGCAAGGCGAGGCATGCGAATGGCAACGCCGAGATGAGGCGAGCGGATGCCCTCACCCCCGCAAGCCCGGCCGACAGCCGTCGCTCGGTTTCGACGCGGGTTTCGATCCGTTCCGCGATCGCTCGCAGGAGCGGTGGTACCGCGGCCCCCGTAGACAGATGCAGCTTCACGACGGCGGTCAGGAGGTCTCCTTCGGGGCCCAGCGACGGACGGAGGGATGCGACCGCATTCGAGATCGGAGCGCCGAGCCCGAGGCGAGCCGAGAGACGTTCCAACGGAGGACGTAGCGGATCCGGCGCCCGTTCGGGCCATCTCGTGAGCGCCACCCGGATGCTTCCGTGCGCCGTCGCGAGATCGGCGAGCGCGGACAGGGCCCCCGCGATCGTCGGATCCGTCACGTCGGGCGGATGTCCACGATCCGTCGGACGTCGCCCTCTCTCCGCAGGAAGACGACGTTCTGCACGGCGGCCCGGACGCGAGACGAGAGCCCCGCTGCATCCACCCCCGGGCGTCGTGCGAGATCCTCGAGTCGCTCGAGCGCCGCAGCGGCACCCGTGGCATGGATCGTGAGGAGGGAACCCTCGTGGCCCGTGCTCATCGCATCCACGGCGACGGCAGCTTCGGTACCTCGTACCTCTCCGACGACGATGCGGTCGGGGCGCATACGCAACGCGGCACGCGACAGCTCCTCCAACGACACGGAACCTCGGCCCCCGGCATCGGCGGACCGCGCAACGAGCGATACGTGATGGCCGCCGTGCCGTCGGAGCTCGGGAGTCTCTTCGATCGTGATGACTCGCTCCGATCGCGGGATGACGTCGAGCAGAGCGTTGATCAGCGTCGTCTTGCCAGACCCCGTCGCACCGGCCACCAGGATCGATCGCCTGCGCCGCACGAGGTCACGCAGCATCTCCGCCTGTTCCTCCGTCGCCGTGCCCCCTGCAATCAGGTCTCCCAGCGTCATGGGCACGCGAGGGAACTTCCGGATCGAGATCACCGGCTCGGCCCCCGAGAGTGGCGGCATGACGACGTGCATCCGCGATCCATCGCCGAGCCGAGCGTCTTCGATCGGATGGGATGCATCGGCGCGCCGACCCACGGTGCCCAACATCCGTTCGATGAAGTTCGCGAGCTCGTCGGCGTCCGCATAAACCGTGTCCGTCAGCTCCAGGTTGCCATCGCGTTCTGCCCAGATCTCCCGATGGCCGTTGACGAGCACGTCCGTCACCGATGCGTCCCGCATCAATGGCCCGAGGGGGCCGAAACCATCGATGTGGTCGACGATCGAAGGCAGCATGTCGATCGCACCGTGCGATCGGAGTACCCCGCGTAGGGCCAGCCTGCGTGAAGCCACGTCGAGCGCGGCCAGCTCGTCCCGTTGGAGGACGACGTCGAGAACGTCGCTCACAGAGCGCGGGCCAGCCGGCGGATGCGATTCAGCCACGGTGAGAGGAAGGATGTCAACAACTCGCTGCGATCTTCGGCATCGCGCAGACCCGGCGAGGGAGGCAGCTCGAGCGCGATCCGGTGGCCGAGCAGACGATGGATCGCCGTGCGGCTCAACTCGCCGCCCCAGCCGGTTCGATTCACGATGATGGCGGACGACGTCGAACCGAGATCCGAGAGCACCTCCCGGGCCCGCTCCAGACCAACCCGGCCCGAGGGCACCACGATCACGTGCTTGGAGCAGTCCGCGGTGAGCACGGCCGGTCCGGGGCCGTCGACTATCACGCGGCCCGCTTCTCCCTCGATCCGAGGCAATTCCCCCTCGATCAGCCGGAAGCCCCCGGCCACGGGACGGGCCTGCATCCGCGCATCTCCCTCGAACGGTGGACAGCCGAGACGCCGTGCCGCCCCCCGCAGCGGATCCATGTCCGCGAGGTAGCAGTCCTCGGTCTCCGCGAGGACCGCCGCCAGGTGAACTGCGACGCTCGTGGCACCCGCTCCGGGACAGGGAGCCCAGACCCCGACCGGTCCGTCTCCCTCGTCGAGTGCGATCGTGAGCTCCTCGATCACCCGCCTGGGTCGATCGGGGTCGAACCGGATCCCGTCCCCCTCCGCCGCATCGGGGAGCAGAACCACTGCGTCGAAACCATTGGGGCGCTCTGCATGGAGGGACACGTCCCAGGATGTGGAGGCGTCGTCGAACGCCTCCGCCGCTGCCTGTCTGGTAGCCGGATCCCGCCCCACTATCGCCACCCGGAACGTGCGCATGAGGCCAGCCTGTCGGCGCCGTTCACGGAAAGTTGTGGCGCGCGCCACGCCACTCTCGCAAGATACGAGTATGGAGGCGGCGTTCTTCGACCTGGACAAGACGATCATCGCGCGCTCGAGTCCGCTCGCTCTCGGGCGTTCTTTCTTCAAGGAAGGCCTCATCAGCCGATCCTTCATGCTGAAGTCTGTCTACGCCCAGCTCATGTTCCAGCTCATGGGAGCCAACGAAGGAAAGATGGAGCGGATGCGGACCGAGGCCGCGAAGCTGACCCAGGGCTGGGATCCGGACAAGGTGAAGCAGGTCGTCAACGAGGTCCTGGAGGAGGTGGTGACGCCTCTGATCTACTCCGAGGCGATCGAGCTGATCGACGAGCATCGGGCCGCGGAACGACTCATCTGCATCGTTTCGTCTTCACCCACGGAGATCGTGGAGCCTTTCGCACGACTCCTCAAGATCGACCGATGGATCGCCACCCGGCCCCAGATCGTCGATGGGCGTTACACCGGTGAACTGGAGTTCTACGCGTACGGCGCTCAGAAAGCCGCGGCGATCAAGGAGATGGCGGCACGCGACGGCATCGACCTCTCGGCCTCGTACGCTTACACGGACTCCATCACTGATCTACCGATGCTAGAAGCCGTGGGAAGGCCCGTCGTCATCAATCCCGACAAGGAGCTTCGGCGGATCGCCGTCGAGCGGGAGTGGCGGATCGAAGCCTTCCGCAACCCCGTCCCGTTGCGCAGCCGGCTTCCGCAGCTGCGTACCCCACAGCTTTCCAGGGCCGAGCGGTCGAGCGTCGCCGGGGTCATCAGCCTGGCATTGCTCGCATGGTGGTACACGAAGCGCTCACCGAGGGGTTGACGTGCACGCACGGGTGAGACACACCTCCACCGCGCTGGCCTGCTTGCTCGTCGTCTGGTTGCAGCAACCCGCCCGGGTGGGAGCCGAACCGACGCGCGCGGATCTCGAGAAGGCGGAGGCGCGGATGATGGAGCTGGAGCGAGGCTTCGAGCTTGCGGTCGAGCGCTTCAACGGCGTACAGGCTCGCGCGCAACGCATCCAACTGAGACTCGCTCAAGCCGATCTCCAACTCGACGAGTTGAGTGCACGTGTCTCCGAAGCACGCGCGCTTGCGGTATCGCTGGCGAACGAGCTCTACCGGGGAGGCACCTCGGCCACCGCCGAAGCCGTGCTGTCGGCGCGCTCCATCGCCGATGTGGAATCTCGTTTGACGCTCCTGGCCTTCTCCGAGAAGGCACGAGCGGAGGTCTTCCGCGACCTTGCGATGAGCCTGCAGGCCCGAACCTCCCGCATGGACCAGCTCGATCGAGACCGCGCCGCGATCGGCTCCACCCTGACCGAGGCCAACGAGGCCCGGGCAGTCGTGGTGGGGATGATCCGAGAGCAACAAGCGGAGATCAACGAACTGACGGCGTTGATCCAGCAGGCAGAAGCACGGGCGGCGCTGGCCGTGCAGGCCGCGTCCGACGCCACGAGCCCGCTGGCGGGGATCGCCCCACGCTTGATCAAACCGGCACCGGCGCCCAACGAGACGGCCCAGATCGCCCTGGACGCCGCGCTCGGGCAGCTGGGCAAGCCGTACCGGTGGGGCGCCTCGGGGCCCGATACCTTCGATTGCTCCGGCCTCACGTCGTGGGCCTGGGCTAGGGCGGGCGTGACCATCCCGAGGAACTCGGCCATGCAGTACGCGGGGCTGCCCCACGTCGCCTCCAACCACTGGCAGCCGGGCGATCTGCTGTTCTTCGGCAACCCCATCCATCACGTCGGCCTGTACATCGGCAACGGCCAGATGGTCCACGCGCCGTTCACGGGCGCCGAGGTACGCGTAAATCTCGCGCGACGACCCGATCTAGTGGGCGCGGCGCGACCGGCTCCCTGACTTTCCTAGACGTCCGAGCCGGCCAGGGCGGCTTCCGGCGCGGCATCTACCGAGCGCTTCCGCGCCGGTCGGACGCTTTCCTTGCTGACGATGAAAGCAACAGACGCCACGATCAACGCGGCCCCGACCAGGATGAAGGCGGTGATCTCCTCGCTGAGGATGATTGCCCCCAGGAAGATCGCGATCACGGGGTTCACGTACGCGTAGGTCGCCACCTTGGAGATGGGTGCATGCTGCAGCAACCACGTGTATGCGGTGAACGCGACGAGCGAACCGATGAAGATCAGGTACACGAGCGCGGTCATCGAACGCGCCGAGAACTCAGCGATCATGAACTGGCCGGCCTCGCCGCGGGCCAATCCCGCCACCATCAAGATGCCTCCACCCGTGAGCATCTGCATCACCGTCGAGAGGAACGGATCGCGCGGGAGGGGCAACCGTTTGGAGAAGAACGACCCGGAGGCCCACAGGGCCGCCGCTATCACCAGGAGGATCAGTCCGTAAAGGGGCGCATCCGCAGACCCTCCCCCCGGTATCACGAGGACCCCGACGCCGATGAATCCGACGATCACGCCCAGCAGCGTCCCGCCCGGGATCCGGTCCCCGAACAGAGCGCGCAGAACCACGACCCACAGCGGCGTTGAAGCGATGACCAGCGCCGCGAGACCCGAAGGCACGTCGCGCTCGGCGATCGAGACGAGCCCATTTCCGCCCAACAACAGAGCGGTTCCCACCGCGGCGCTCGCCAGCAGCTCGGAGCGCGTGACCCTCACCCCGGCTCGCCCGCGCCTCATCCAGAGGTAGACGTAGGCGATCGTGCCGGCCGCCAGGAAGCGCACGCCGCTGGCCAGGAGCGGGGGCATGGTTTCCACCATCACCCGGATGGCCAGATAGGTAGACCCCCAAACGATGTAGACGATCCACAGATTGAGCCAAACGAGCCAAGCGGGTGCGTGGCGGTCCGGATTGATTGCTAGGTTCATCTCCGTGTCCAACGGCGTCGCCCACGGAGCTATTCCGGTCGTGACGATGCACGCGCGGGGTGACTCGGCATTGTCCGAGGGTTCACCGAAGTTCCCAAGATCGCGACCCTCGCGATCCGGTCGATCGAAACCATGAGGGCGTCTCACCCCCTCGAGTTTCGAAGGAATTGAAGTCGTGCTCGCCGCGAGACGCGCCTATTCGGACGCCGTTCGCTGGGCACGAGCCTCGCGCCGCAACAAGCTTCCGCCGGCCGCGTTCGCCAGGGGAGCCTTCCTGCACAGCCTGATGCTCGGCGTCCTTCTCATGGCGTCCTTCGGGCTGATGTCGCCCAAGAGCTTCGGCTCGCCCGGCAGCCGAGCGCTCGGGAGCGGCTGGGGGACGTTGTCCATGGTGGTCGTCCTCGTCGCCGCGGTGCTTCATTTCGCCGTCCGCCGGCGCAGATTGGTCCGCCTCTGGGATCTCGTCCGGGGGACGCTTCGGGGCGCGCCCGCCGATGAAGGATACGAAGGCACGATGAACGCGCTGTCGTCGTGTCCCGGCCCCCTGCGCGCGCGCTTCGCCATCATGTGGGTCTGGCTTCCGCTCGCCGTCGGTGCCATCGCCATGCTGCTGGCGTGCTCGGCCGGGTACTTCTTCGTCGATGCAGTCCTCGCGCGCTTCGACGTCGGTCTCGGTCAGGTCCTCTACGGGCTCTCCTTCGCCCTCGCCTCCCTGCTGGTCTTCCTCGCCGTCGCCCCTCGGCTGCTGAGTTGGCGCGTCGCCTACGCGGCCAATCGCGACGCCACTTCCTACTGAGCGCTCAGGTTCGCTGCGAGGGCGTTCCACAGCTTGGGAGCGTCGCCCGCGAAGACGTCACCCGCCGGCAGTCCCGTCGCCTCCTCGACCGCCTTCACGGAGTCACGCGCTTCACCTGCGGCCAACCCCTGGCAGTTGAGCGACACACAGGCGACGCGAGCCGCCCTGACCGTGGACGCCATCCGTTCGTAAACCTCGATCATCTCGGAAAGGTCCGGCAGCTCCGTGTACGGAGGCTCCTCGATGGCTGATCTGCCGACCTGGTGACACAGGATGAGTGCGTGCGGCGCGCTCCCATGCAGCAGGCTGAGGGTCACCCCAGCGTAGGCGGGATGCCACAGGCTGCCCTGGCCCTCGACGATCAGGACCTCGGAATCCGGCTCCGCACTCAGCACGACCTGTTCGGCGGCTCCGGCCGCGAAATCCGAGATCACGCGATCGATGGCGATCCCCTTGCCGGCGATCATGATCCCGGTCTGACCGGTCGCCAGGAACTCGGCGTTCACACCCGCGGCACGGGCGGCCGCAGTCATCTCCAAGGCCGTCGACTTCTTCCCGACGGCGCAATCGCTGCCCACCGTTAACGCGACCCCCTGCGATACCTCGAGGCTCTTACCGGAGAACAACGGGATGTCGTCTGGTGGACGCCGCACGTCCCACAGCCGGGCACCCGATCCGTTCGCGGCAGAGACGAACTCCGGATCGTCGGACAGGAACGAGTGGAGCCCGTTCACCACCTCGTATCCCTGGCGAAGCGCGTCGAGTATCCATGCACGCCAGTGCTCGGGCATCCATCCCCCCGGGGTCGCGACCCCCAGCAGGAGCGAGGTGGCGCCCAGGTCGCGGGCCTCATCCCACGTCTTCACGACCGGCACGTCCCGGACGACCTCCGGGATGACCTCGAGCGTGGAGCGGCCCGCGTGGTTCGCGTCGATGACGGCAGCCACCTCGGCTTGCGAGTACCGGAGCACTCCGTGCGCCGTCTTCGCGTTGCGCTCCGTGAGGAACCCATCCGTGAGGATGCCCCAGACGCGTCCGGACATCAGTTGCCCCAAACGTCGCGTGGATCGACGGTCACGCCGAGTCCCGGTCCATCGGGTAGGACGAGATGTCCCCGGTCGTACGACACGGATGGGAACGGATCGCGCTCCAGGAAGGTGATCGAGTCGAGATCGACGTGATCGAACGCGGCAGCGATCTGCGCTCCGGCGCTCAGGCCGATCCCGGACTCCAGATTGCAGCCCAGCATCAGGCGCATGCCGAGGCCCCTCGCGACGTCGACCGCCCGGAGCGCCTCTCTGATCCCGCCGGTCTTCTTCAGCTTCAGGTTGACTCCGTCTGCCTTGCCGACCAAGGCTCTGACGTCCTCCGAGGTGAGGACGTCCTCATCCGCGAATACGGGGATCGGGGACGCCGCCGTCACCCGAGCAAGCTCGTCGTGCCGTCCGCCGGGGATGGGTTGCTCGCAGAGTTCGATGTCGAACCGTTCCAAGGCGTTCAGCTTCTCGATCGCCTCGTCCGGCTCCCAGCCTTCGTTGGCATCGATCCGCAGCGTGCCGTCGAAGATCCCGCGGATCCTCTCGATCATCTCGACGTCTCCGTCGAACCCCACCTTGGTTTTGATGATCGGCATGTCCTGGAGTCGCCCGACTCGTTCCAGCGTGGCGTCCGCATCGGCGATGGCGACGGTCATGGAGGTCGCCGGAGGTACGCCCGACACTCCCACGAGGTCCCGCACCGTCTGGCCCCTTCGCTTGGCCGCAAGGTCGTGGAGCGCGATGTCCAGCGCCGACTTGGCCGCACCCGCCGGCATCAGGCCCTCGAGCACGTCGAGATCCTCCGGCGTCCCCAGCCGGGAGAGGTCGAGCTTCTGCAGCTCTCGGACCGCCCCCTCCAGGGTCTCGCCCCAGCGGTCGCCGGGCTGGGCCTCGCCCACGCCATGTTCGCCTCCGTAGGCGAGCCTGACGATGACGCTCTCGGCCACGTCCCAGGATTCCCGGGCGATCGTGAAGCGCTCGGCCAACGGCAGCTCTACGACCCGGACCTCGAGGGACCACTTATCTGCCGACACGGTCGATAATCATTGACGTGAACAAGAACAACTTCAAGACGTTCGTCCTCCTCGCAGCCCTCGGTGGCTTCCTGGTCCTCATCGGGGGCCAGATCTGGGGCGGCAACGGCGCTGCCATCGGGCTCATCATCGGGCTCGTGTTCGTCGGCGGTTCGTATTGGTTCTCGGACAAGATCGCCATCGCAGCATCGCGTGCCAAGCCCGTCTCGGAGCAAGAGGCGCCGGCCCTTTACCGGATCGTTCGGGAGCTGGCGATGGCGAACAACATGCCCATGCCACGTCTGTACATGACCCCGGACATGCAGCCGAATGCGTTCGCCACCGGTCGCAACGAGAGGCGGGCCGTGATCGCGGCGACCCGGGGGCTCGTCGAGCTGCTGGATGAGAGCGAGGTGCGCGGCGTTCTCGCCCACGAGCTCTCGCATGTCAAGAACAAGGACATCTTGATCGGCTCCGTCGCGGCTGCGATCGCCATGGGGATCACGTTCATCGCTCGTATGGCGATGTGGGGCGCGGTGTTCGGAGGCGGTAGCAGTGACGATGAGGGAGGCAACCCGATCGGCCTACTGGCGATGGCGATCCTGGCCCCGATCGCAGCCCTCCTCCTCCAGGCTGCCGTCTCACGGTCGCGGGAGTTCGAGGCCGACCACGACGCGGCAGAGATGATCGGCACCGGCGAACCGCTGGCCCGCGCCCTCGAGAAGCTCCATGAGGGCACCAAACAGATCCCGATGAAAGTCGACCCGGCTCAGGCATCCATGTACATAGCCAATCCGCTCACCGGACGGCGCGCCGGCTTCGCTCAGCTTTTCTCAACGCACCCGCCGATGGAAGAGCGCGTTCAGCGGCTGCGCAGCCAAACCCCCTTCACGCGCTAGATCAGAGCAGCGACATCCGGCGGTCGGGTAGCGCTCGGTCGGTCGACGCTTGGCGGCTGGTGAGCCTGTTCGTCCGAGAAGATGGGGGCCGGGAACCCATGTTCGATAGTGGCTAGAGGCCGGGTCGTGGGTAGGTATGCGGCAGGCCAGTTGAAGATCCAGCCACACTCGAAGGAGGTCGGTCCCATGTCGACCATCGAACAGAGCATCGAGGTCGAAGTACCCGTACGCACCGCCTACAACCAATGGACCCAGTTCGAGGAGTTCCCCAGGTTCATGGAAGGCGTCGAGGAAGTGAAGCAGCTCGACGACCAGCGCTTGTACTGGAAGGCGAACATCGCCGGCCAGAAGCGTGAATGGGAAGCGAAGATCACCGAGCAGAAGCCCGACGAGCGGATCGCCTGGTACGGCGTCGGCACGACGAACGCAGGGGTCGTGACGTTCCACCGCATCGACGAGGGCAAGTCGAAGGTGATGCTGCAAGTCGAGTTCGAGCCCGAGGATTTCGTCGAGAAGGCCGGCGACGCGCTCGGGATCGTCAAGGCCCGCGCTAAGGGTGACCTGGAGCGCTTCAAGAAGTTCATCGAGGAACGCGGTCAGGAGACCGGCGCGTGGCGTGGTGAGGTAGCCCGGAACGACGTCACTTAGTCGAACACAGCATCAACGCACCAACGGAAGGGCCGGGAGACCGGCCCTTCCTGACGTCTGGGGGCGGGGACAAATCCGGTGAGCCCGACCGGCTCCGTGGTTGGTTAGCGGCGTGGCTCAAGTGGCTCACGAGCGCCCCTCTAACGCGACGGTCGTCCGGGTCGTACTCATTACCCTCGGCATCTTGCTGCTGGCTTCGGCGGCCTACCGCGTGCGATCCGTGCTGTTCCTCGTCCTCGTTGCAGCGTTCCTCGCCATCGGGATGGACCCCGCGGTCAGACGTTTGGAGCGATGGAAGATCAAGCGCGGCTGGGCCGTCACGCTGATCCTGCTGGCCGTGGTCGCGTTCATCGCGGCGTTCATCGCGGCCGTGGTGCCTCGTCTGGTCGAACAGATAACGCAGTTCGCATCGGATCTGCCCGACTACGTCGAAGACATCGGCGAACGCTACCCCCGGATCCAGGACTACATCGAGAAGAACGACATCCCGAACCAGTTGCGCGATGTCACGCAGCAGCTGCCCTCGACGATCAGTGGTTCGATCGGCAGCGTTCTTGGCTTCGCAGGGTCTGTGGTCGGAGCTCTGTTCAGTCTGATCACGGTTCTCGTCCTGACGATCTACTTCTTGCTGAGCCTGTCGCATATCCGCGAAGGCAGCCTGAAGATGGTGCCCAAGAGCAGACGCGAACGCGTCAAGACGTTGATGGATCCCATCCTCGAGAAGATCGGTGGGTACATCGCAGGACAGATCGTGGTTGCTCTCATCGGAGGGGTCTTGGCCTTCGTCTTCCTGTGGGCTATGGGGGTGCCGTCACCGGTCGCTCTTGCCCTGTGGGTAACGATCGCGGCCCTGATCCCGCTTATCGGTGCAACGATCGGCGCGATCCCCGCGGTGATCGTCGCGTTCGTGAACTCGACGACCACCGGGATAATCGTGCTCCTGTACTTCATCGTCTATCAGCAGATCGAGAACTACGCCATAGCCCCACGTGTCATGACCAAGGCCGTCGACGTCTCCCCCGCCGCGATCCTGGTCGCGGCTCTGATCGGTGGCACGCTTCTCGGCTTCGTCGGCGCCCTGATGGCCATCCCCGCGGCGGCTGCGATCCGGATCATCTTCCAGGAGGTTCTGCTTCCGCGAGTGGAGACGGCGTGACCTAGGACCGGTTCTCGGATTCGAGCGCGGCCCGGATCTCGTCCACGTCCTTCGCCGTCAACCAACGCTTCAGAGAGTCGACGATCGTCTCGACGGTGACCGGACGTCCCGCACCCTTCAGCGACAGGGCGGTCTTGTAGATGAAACTGCGGTACTCCGCCGGAACGCGGACGCCGAAAACCGTGCCGTCCTGCGACCATCGCGTTTCCAGGTCGGCCATGGCCTCGTCGTCGAGCCAGTCTTCGATCGGGGGCACGTGTATCCCGGGCGCTCGCAGCGGTACGACGTTGACGGGTTTGGAACCCGGCCGTCTCCAGTCCGGCGCGTCGTGGTGGTCGGGCTCGAACGACGATCGTTTCTCGTCGAGTGCACGAAGCTCGTCGGCGCTGTCTACTCGCAGCACCAGTCGCAAGGTTCGACCCAGATGATCCGGGAGGTTGCCGGCGTTGCGATACCGGAGCGCTTCTTCCGTCTCGAGCGCGAGCGCGTTGGACGGCTCCGCCGATCCGGACCGCGACCGGAAGCGACGAAGCTCGATCTCCAGATCCGCGGGGCTCATCAGGTACCAGCCCTCACGCAAGGGTTCGTCGTTCACGATGTCCTCGGCCGGGTCATGAGGAACCCCAGGAACATGACACTTACACCCAGGAAGAGCCCGACGGCGAAGATGAGCCCGCGCCCGTACCGGGCGAACCCGCTCGCCACCGCGACGATGAAGGTACCGGTGGCGATCAGTCCGTTGGCCACCGCGAGCCGCTTCAGATGCCCCTGCCGCGACCGGGCGAGGCGCCCCGCGGACCACAGGGCACCTCCTACGACGACGAAGAACCCCGCGAAGGAGTAGTAGCGGGAGACCGCGCGGGGGCCGGGGGGCATTACCTCCCCGCCGGATGGGATCCCCGTGGTCCGAAGGGCCGCGACATCCAACGGGGCCCCCAGCACCGCGATCGCCGCCGAGAGCGATAGGAGGATGACGACGGAGGTCGCCACTCGTGCGTGACGTGCGGGCGCCAGTAGATACAAGGTTCCGAGCGCCAGCACGGGAACGTTGAGGATCGCTCCGAATAGGTAGTAGGTACGGAAGATCGGCCCCGACCAGCCGGCGAGCATGCCGATCGCAGCGGCTCCGGAGGCCACCGCGAACATGGCCAGAGCCACCGACCACGCCAGCAGGTGAGCACGCGGCCGGGTTCTCCATCCCCGGAAGAGGATGGAGGCGAAGACCGCACTCACGCCCGCCGCGGCAAGCGGGAAGATCCACATACGAACTCCGTTGTGTAGCTGCGTCGCCGATGGGGGTACTACCTAACAGATGCCCCCCAAGGTCGAAGACGTCGTCACGGTCGAGCAGCTACTTCCCGATCGCCTGTCGCTACCCGCCCTTCGAGAAGCGGCGGCCGACTGCCAGGCGTGCCCTCTGTGGCGAACCGGCACCCAGACGGTGTTCGGCGAGGGAACCCGGCGCGCCGACATCATGCTCGTCGGTGAACAGCCCGGCGATCGTGAGGACCGGGACGGGCACGGTGCTCACTCTTCGGTTGGCTGAGAGGTCACCCTCCTATGAGGTGATTCAGGCCCATCGGCGACGGGCCGGCGCCTTCTTGAGCTTGCACCTGTCACCCGGAGGCTTCGGGAGCGTCACCTTGTAGACGTCGATCGCGTTGCGCCCCGCCGCTCCGATGTTGAAGTCGCCCGTTGCGCCGTAATACGTGTACGTACAGTCTTGGTTCCGTTCGTACTTGAAGACGTGCGACACCCAGGTGTTGGCTTCTTCGGGGATGAAGTAACCAGCCTCTTTGAACTCGAACGTGCCGTCCTTGTTCTCCGTATAGTCCACCACCCGGGTTCCCTGCGAATACCAACCCATGAAGATCCGGTTCTGGTCCGGGATCTGCTGGAACACGTGTGCGGTACAGAGCGATGCCTGAGGCTGAGTGTGGATCTCCGCGCGGAAGATGGCCTTCTCGCCCTGCGGGGTGCGGGCGTAAGCCTCCCAGGCTTCCTCCGGCGTGCCCGGACCGTCCTGGGAGAGGCGGTCGGTACGGTAGGCGTGGATGCCACCGTTCCCTTCCGGGTTGTCGACCCCGGGACTGCAAGCGGCTCCCGGTGGAGCGACTCCACCGCCCCGTTCATCGGTCGCGAGGACGAAGTCCCGCGAGTGAGTGAACTCGGCCTCGTGATTGAAATCGATGTCCTCCTTGGGCCCGAACGCGGTGGTCACTCCATTCCCCGCGCCGCGTCCCATGTGGTGGACGGTACCGACATGCTCGACGCCTTCGATCGAAGGAGCGCCGATGTCGAGCCAGTTGGCGACGTGCAATTCGACCTCTTCTCCGCTCTGCTCACCAACCACGCAGTCCGTGACCGCCGCTCCCGTAGTGAACAGCGCCAAAGAAGTGGACTCTCTCACCCGGCAAGGCAGGGCTTCGCCCTTGGGCTTATCGTCCAGGAAATTGCGCGGCGTTCCGTTGTTGTCGAAAGCTCCGCTCATGTCGAGCACGATCAGAGCCTGCCCGCTTCCACAGGTGAGTTCGTCGTTCGGGTAGACCTCGAGCTCGTGGCATCCGTAGACCGTGGCGGCGCTCGTGTGTCCGACGGCCATCTCGACCGTCGGATACCGGTACCGATAGACCTCGGGACGGCACCCTTGACGTTTCTCGGTGACCGTCGTTCCGGCCGGGAAGTTCATGCACGACGACATGTCGACTACCTCGAAGCCATCCAGGTCGAACCGATCACTGTCCGCAGGATCTTCGTTCTGCCGGGTCCCGTCCGGGTTGAGCGATACGGCATCCGAGGTCACCGCATAGGCGATGTGGGGACGCTTCGGATCGATGTTTACGGTGTGGGCCTCCCCGATGTGACTCGTCAATCCGATCTCGACCGGGTTCGCGACATCCGTGATGTCGACGATCTCGAGCCCTCCGCGCGGCGCACTCGCCACCCCGACGGCTCCCTGATCGTGACAACGACCTTCGGCGTCGGTAGCGTCGACGATGATCTGGGCATCACGTCTATCCGCGAGCCGGTTGGTCGTGTTCAGAAGCGCATCCCCCTTAGGGCTCGATTCGACGTCGTGCTGAAGACCGAGGGCGGCTTCTGGGTTCGAGAGGCACGATGCGGAGGGATGCCCGGAGACGTAGGAGGGCGAGACCTGACCGCCTTCCGTCAGCTTCACGATCGTCTGGCCGCCGCCGTTCGGACCGATCCCCAACGTGCCGGCGGAGGCGTACGTGTCGCCATCCTGGGTGAAGAAATCGATATCCGTGTGGGGATTCCCGGTGGCGAACGACGCGAGCAGCTCCCATTGCGCGCCCTCGCCGCCGGAGTTGAAGTTGGTGGAGATAGCGTGCCCCTCGCTGAAGCTCGGGACCGGATGGTCCTCGTGGGCCCCGGCGATGCCGGTGAAGAACGAACCCAGCACTACGGCGACGACGCAGACTTTGATCGAACGCAAAGTGAACCCCCTCGGGGTCGAGATCTCTTCGGTCGCCTACCAGTTCGACGCGTACGCGGATATGCCTGTCCCCGGTTCGCTCGCTCTGCTCCGCAGCCGAGCCGGGCGCCCTACCATGGGCTCGGAGGTGAAAGGGGGCTGGTGTCCCTCCCGGTCTTCAAAACCGGTGGGACGAGGAGACTCGTCCGGCGGGTTCGATTCCCGTCCACCTCCGCTATTACAGGATGAATTTCGGCTGGTCAGGCGCTTTCCCGGTCTCGGTGATCGTCTCGCCGCCAGGGTCGCAGGTGAGATCGGCGATCATCCCGAGCAGTTCGCGGCGCCGAACTCCCTTCAATGCTATGCGGGCTCGGCGCCAGCTCAACCGCGACGGGATCGCGGTCGCCCGCTGCACCGTCGAGCGGCTCATGCGCGACCTCGGCATCAGGGGCGTGACCCGGGGCAGGCGCCACGTGACCACGATCCCCGCCGCCGCCGCTGCGTGCCCGGCCGACCTCGTGAACAGGAACTTCACCGCCCCGGCCCCCAATCGGCTGTGGGTATGCGATCTCACTTACGTGGCCACCGACACGGGGATGTGCTACGTGAGCTTCGTCATCGACTGCTTCGCTCGCATGATCGTCGGCTGGCAGGCGTCGCGCTGCGCACAGACCTCGCGCTGGACGCGCTTGAGCAAGCCATCTGGGCGCGCAGGGGTGCTGGCCTCGACGACCTCGTGCATCACTCCGATCGTGGCGCCCAGTACCTGTCGATCCGCTACTCCCAGCGCCTCGACGAGGCCGGCGCGGTCGCGTCGGTCGGCTCGCGCGGCGACTCCTACGACAAAGGCTTGGTTCCACACTGCACCTCCGGTGTCGATGGGTCA
>WHSQ01000350.1 GCA_009380005.1 Actinomycetota bacterium
GGTCACCGAGGCTCCAGACCGGGGAGGCGCGCCCACGGAAAATCCGGAAGCGCCCAAAAAAGGTCACCACAGTGCCCCCCAACCCATCAGAAAACAGCGGCGCTGAGTCGCTACGCCCCGCGACGGGCTCGGTGACATCGAGCGGGCCTTCGTGGAGGTGCTGCGCAGTTCCTCGACGGGTCTGATGGACCGCGCCGAATTCGAGAAGGCAGTGACGGGTCGCGGTGTCGACGCCAACACGTTCTCGGTCTTCACTACGTGTAGCCCCATCCTGGATCACCCGGCCCTTAATGTCTGGTGTCTACGCGGGCATGCCACCAGTCCTCGGCGGCGGCGGACCTTGACCTACGGCTGGGACGAGGACGGCAACCTCCGGCTCGCCGTTGGGCTCGCCAACGTCAACCAACCCGTCATAGGCATCCCCGCCAGCATTGCCCGATACGTCGCTGGGAGGCAGTTCCGGGCGAAGGCCCAGGAGGGCACAACTGCCGGAGACATCACCGTCGCCGAGACGGGTGCCTCCTGGGGGTATGGCCCTTACCTACGGCGCCGTCGGGCTGAGCCAGGCGACGTCCTGACGCTGCGATTTGACCTCGTGAGCGAGGACGTGACGCTCCTGTTGGACGACGGCGCCCTCATCGACGAGACCGGCTAGAGACCCACAGGCCAAGCTGGCTCGGTTCGAGCCCGCAGGGCGGCGAGTCCCGCCGAGCGGCGTGGCCGGGCATTGCAGGGGCCGACGACAATGCCAAAGGGCTGCCCGGCGACTGTCCACAAGCTGGATCCCGACGCCTGCGCGTTCCCTTAGCGAGCCGCTAAGTTTGGCGAACGTGGGTTCGGTCGGCCGACTTCAATG
>WHSQ01000351.1 GCA_009380005.1 Actinomycetota bacterium
CCTCATCGGTGCTAACCGTTGGCAGACGTTTTGGTGGGCGCGTTTGCCCGACGCCATGCCGATGATCTTTGCCGGCATCGAACTGGCAGCCCTTTATAGTCTCCTCGGGACGATCGTGGGCGAATTCGTCGGTGCCCGGCGCGGCGTGGGTGTCCTCCTACTGGTCCTGGCCGACCGAATGGACACGGCCGCGATGTTCGCTTTGTTCCTGGTCCTAGGTGCGGTCGGCATTTTCATGCACCAGACAGTGCGGCTGCTGGGTCGCTACCTGACGCGTTGGCGGACGGGCGACGGGGCCGCTTCCCAGGTGGGCGCGTGATGGACCAGCGCCTTCAGCCCGCCCAGGTAGGTGTCACCGATGCCAAGTGCACACGCATACTCGGTGCGCCACTGACGTTCGAGCACGTGGGCGTCACCTTCCGGGCAGGCAAGCATCGCCTGGTCACCGCCCTACGGGATCTCAGCTTTGATGTTGCTGGCGGCGAGTTCGTGAGCATCATCGGTCCCAGCGGCTGCGGCAAGAGCACCCTGCTGCGACTCGCGGCGGGTCTGCTGCCCCCGTCCGAGGGTGTCATCCTCCGCGGCGGACGAGTTCCCACACAGGTCGCCGATGCGACCTCCGAGGGCGGCGTGAGCATGGTCTTTCAGGACTCTCGGCTCCTGCCCTGGATGAGCGTGACCGACAACGTGGCTCTCCCACTGCGAGGACAAGGGCAACGCCGGGCTGCGGCACGCGAACATTCGCGGGAAATGGTCGAGCTTGTCGGCCTGACCGAGTTCGGCGACAGCCTACCCGGTCAGCTCTCGGGGGGCATGCAGCAACGAGTCGGCGTCGCACGGGCGCTGGTAACCCG
>WHSQ01000352.1 GCA_009380005.1 Actinomycetota bacterium
CAGTCTCTTGTCCTTTTCTGGGGCGGAAGCGCGCCAGCCAGTTGTCGGCAAAGTAGGGATAGAGATCAGGGAGACCACCTAACCGGGGATGGATGTCACAGTCGATTATCTTGGTTTTCTGCGTATCAGCAGTGGATTGCTTGTGTTCCGTCTGATCAGTCACAGGCATGATCCCTCCCACGCGTGTTCTCGGATCTGTTTTGGAAGGCAAGTACGCTTTGAGGGCCTATCCAGTTGAGGGCCTATCCAGTTGAGGACCTATCCAGTTAAGCTCGATGCCCTTGAGCGTGCTGGGGCTAAAGACCTGGGGCTAAAGACATCGAGCTCAAGGGCTCTGGGCCCGTGCCTGGGACGAGCTCTTACTGTCGTTCCCTGTGACGCTGTTTACGTCATCCCCCGTTGGTGCCGGCGGCACATGTAGTTGTTCACGAGGACCGGGATATCCCCTTTGGGCTAGAAAAAGGGATATCTCATCGAGTCGGGAGGAGGTCGCTCTCCGGAATCGGTTCCACCATGTAGAATGATCGTTCCAGGGAGCCTAAGGTTATTGGGTCCATGGGGGGGTGTCAAGGGATTTTCGGCACCGGAGTTCGGCAGTGGGCGTGTCAGTTCCTCAGTGGAACGGAGCTGGCCTGGCAGGTGAGGTTGTCCAGAGGCCGGGGGACCTGAGGTGGGGTGCTCCGTGCGGAGCACGCCTGATGGCCCGCTCCGTCAGTCGGTTCACCCCAGGATCTGAAGGAGGACTTTGGACTTCCCCCCGTGGGCCGGTCACCGTGCTTATGCGGCCTGGCGTGAGCCTAGGGTGAAAATGCCATTGAGGGGCCGCTGGAGCTCGAGTTCATGCGGCGTCGG
>WHSQ01000353.1:0-716 GCA_009380005.1 Actinomycetota bacterium
GGCCAACAGAGCGCGCAATATCGAGCGCAGCAAGCCGGTCACGAAAGTGTTGGGATGTGTATTGGGTCCCGCGGTCTGAGTGGAACACACAACCCGGTACGAGCCGGATGTTGCCCGCTGCCATGTCGATCGCGTCGGCCACCAGGCTAGCGCGCATATGCTCGGCCATCGACCAGCCCACCACCGCCTTGGTGTGACAGTCAATGACCGTGGCCAGGTACAGCCATCCTTGCCAGGTGCGGATGTAGGTGATGTCGCCCACAAGCTTGACGCCGGGCGCGGCGGCGGCAAAGTCGCGCTCCACCAGGTCAGGGGTCGTGCCGGCGTCGTCGTCGGCGAGCGTGGTGACCCGAAACGGCCTGGGCTGGCAAGCCACCAACCCCAGGTCGCGCATCACCGCACGCACCAGCTCCGGGCCCCCAGCGACGCCCTCGCGGCCCAGCTGGGCGTGCACCCGCCGGTAGCCGTAGGTCTGATCGGAGTCGTCGAAGACCTTCTTGACGGCCACGGCGAGCTCGGCGCGCCGCTCGACGGTGGCCGACGCCGGCCGGCCACGCCACTCGTAGAACCCAGAGCTGGACACCTGCGCCCAGGCGAACATGCGCACAAGAGGATAGTTGGCCTTCTCAGCGTCGATGAACTCGTATTTGTCGCTCACCGATACTCCTGGGCGAAGAAGGCCGCCGCTTTTCCCAAAAACTCGCTCTTCATCCGAA
>WHSQ01000353.1:726-847 GCA_009380005.1 Actinomycetota bacterium
CTCGCTGACGGTCAGCTCGGGTTCCTCATGGCCGTGCTCATTGCGGTAAGCGTTGGTCCAGTTGCCTAGCCTCGATGTTTCGTCTGACGTGATCGCGGCTGGTTGTGAGGCTTGGTAGGGC
>WHSQ01000354.1 GCA_009380005.1 Actinomycetota bacterium
ACGACGTCGCGGAGCCCGGCAGCGGCGAGATTGCGGCAGAACGCCTCCAAGGTGGGAGAACCCTGCAGGTTGGCTCGGCCCGCCAGCGAGATCACGCCGTCGTGTGGGTCGATCGCGGTCAGCCGCCCACTCGGGCGTAGGTCGCGGACGGCACTGGCCAGCAATACCGTCGACCGGCCGAAGTAGCTCCCGATCTCGACCACGGCACGGTCTTCCACCGTTCCAGATGCTTCGGACAGCGCGCGGGCTGCGGTGTCGAGCAGCAGCTCGGCCTCCTCCTCAGTAAACCAGCCCATGATCGGCCGCATCAGGTCCAACGCTGCGGCCCGGTCCAGCAGTGAGGCGACGGCGTCATCAGACGGCTCGGGCATGCCGACCTCCAGCAGGATAGGCGGGTCAGGTGTCGCATTCGGTCGATCGCTGTCGATCACTGGGGCATGTCCGGCCAGCGGCAGGTGGCTTGCGCCCACCGGAACCATTTGGTGTCCAGGTGCTCGACCTCAAAGAACGTGGCGTCCGGCGGGGCCGGCTTGTACAGCCGGAACGCGCGCATGATCCCGAAGTTGGCGGCGCTTTCGATCGGGCCGACAAAGCGGGTGTCACGGTCCAGGAAGTAGGGCCGTGACGCCCAATGCGCCATCTGTTCACCGGTCAAGAAGAAACAGCCCGCGTTCGGATTCAGCGGTCTTCGGAAGCTGATCGGGCGGCCGAGCACCTCACCGGACAGGGTAGGCGCCACCGTGGTGTCCTGCGCCTCGATCGTCCACGCCGCGGGGATTGGTCTTCCCCCGTCTATGCGAAGCTCGACATAGCGGGGGCTATGACGAGGGCGGGACTATGCCGAGTA
>WHSQ01000355.1 GCA_009380005.1 Actinomycetota bacterium
TCGTTGGAGACAGACACCCCTTGGTGGCTGCCGATGTAGAGCCTGTGGGGATCGGTGGGGTCGACCACCAGTGAGTGGAGGTCGCCTCCGACGACCGGCTTCGACACGGCCACGCCGGGAGCCGGCGCATCGGTCTGGCCGGAGCGGAGCGCGATCACCACGAGGGCGAGCGCGACGAGCCCCACGATCCATGGCAACCACGTGTACCTGCGATACCAGGGTGTAGGTGGCTTCATCCGTGAGCCCGGTCTGCGCTGACTCTTGCCCGACGTCTTGTGCGGTGCCGCCCGCGTTCTGGTCTTAGCCATCGACGGTCTAGAGCGCGCTCGGCCTTCAGACGTGCGACTTCCTCACGCAGCTCGACGATCTCCTGCCGGCTGGCGGTGCCCGCCGACTCGCGGTGAGCCTTGTCCATGTTTCTCATCATCGGGATGCAGATGAGCAGCATCATCGCTCCGCATGCGAAGCGGGCAGATAAGCAACGAGTGTTTCCAAGTTGACCTCCAGTGGTTAGACGTTGCGCCGTGAATTGGGCGCGCGAAGACGTCTAGGCGAAGCGCGGAGGTCTGTAGATAGAACGTGCGAGGAGGAATCGCTGGGAGGATTCCTCGACCAGGCGCAAACGAGAACTCCCGAGCAAGACGATCAGCACGAAGAGTGAAAGGACCGCGCCGCAGACTCCCAACGCGATCGTCTTGGGCGACGTGCACATCGGACAGTCGCCCATCTCTCCCATTCCCATGGGTAGGGCGATCACGACCAAAAGGAGTATCAAGACTAGCCCAAGAGCAACCTTCATCGGGTCCAGACTACTGCGATGCCGGCCCTTTTCATGTGCAGACACC
>WHSQ01000356.1 GCA_009380005.1 Actinomycetota bacterium
TCTTGAGAGGGAACCTACGCCCGTCCTCATTTACACCGAGGCTGCGACGCGACCTCTGGTCTGCAGCCGTGATCTTCGAGGTGTCGATCGGGATCGCTCTCGCCATACCTGTCGCCCTGGTCGGGCTGACTCCTAGTCCGAAGTTGCGGTGACTTTCGGTAGCCGTTGCTGGGTTGACCAGCGTTGATGTGTCTCGCATCGTGATTTGTGTAGTTAGTAGAGTATGGGCGTGTCGTCGCGGTTTGATTTGCCGATAGTCGCGTAGTATCGGGGTATGGCTCGACGAGGCGGCGCCGCTCACGTAGTCAGGATCAAGAGCCGGCATGTGACCAAGGCCGGTGAGGAACGGGTATATGACAGCGCGCTGCTGCGGCGGACCTACCGCGACGGCGGCACGGTGAAGAACCAGACAGTGGCGAACCTGTCCGCACTGCCAACTCACGTCGTGGATCTGATCGAGGCGTCGTTGAAAGGCGAGGCGTTCGTGCCGGCCGGTGCGGGGTTTGAGATCACGCGGTCGACCCCGCACGGGCATGTCGCGGCGGCCGCGGCGATGGCGCGCAAGCTTGGGTTTTCGGGGTTGCTGGGGCCCGCCTGCCGCCAACGGGATCTGGCGCTGGCGTTGATCCTGTCCCGGGTGGTCTATCCGGCGTCGAAGCTGTCGACGCTTTCTTGGTGGTCCGACACGACGCTCGGTGCCGACCTGGGCGTGGCCGACGCATCGACCGACGAGATCTATGCCGCCATGGACTGGCTGGCGGACCGGCAAGACCGCATCGAGGCCAAACTCGCCGGCAAGCACCTGTCGGTGGGGGCGAATCCGTCGCGGATGGCGTTGTTCGAC
>WHSQ01000357.1 GCA_009380005.1 Actinomycetota bacterium
CAGGGGTTCTTCGACAATTTGGATCATGACCTGATCGTCAAGGCGGTGGAACACCATGCTCCGGCGCGATGGATCGTCTTGTATGTGAAGCGGTGGCTTGCCGCCCCGGTGCAACAACCGAACGGTCGTCTCGCCACCCGAGATCGGGGCAGCCCACAGGGTTCGGTGATCTCGCCGTTGTTGGCCAACATCGTGCTGCATGAGCTCGACTGCGCCATGGACGGCATCGACGGCGTGTTCGTCCGTTATGCGGACGATGGGGTCGTCATGTGTCGCAACAAGGCGCAGGCCGAGCAGGCACTGGCCCTGGTCAGGGACACCCTGGCCGGTCTGGGGCTGGGGCTGCATGCGGACAAGACGAAGATCGTTGACCTGCGGGAAGGCAGGGATGGTTTTGACTTCTTGGGCTGTCACTTCAGAGCGCGTATGTCGGGTCGGCTGTGGGAGCAGCGGCAGATTCGCCGTTACTACCTGCACCGCTGGCCCTCGCAGCGTGCGATGAAGCGGGCACGCGCCAAGATCAAAGCGTTGACCGGCCGCAACCGTTGCCATCAGGACATCGGAGAGATCATCGCGATGATCAACCCGATCCTGCGTGGCTGGGGCAACTACTTCAGAACCGGTAACGCCGCTCGCAAGTTCAACCAGCTCGACTGGTATGTCGTAGGGCGACTGCGTGGCTTGCTGGTCGCGCGTTACGGTCGCAACCTGCACGCCGGACGGGCTGAGGCGTGGACTCGCGAGTGGTTCGAAGCACATGGCCTGCATCGCCTGCGAGGCACCGTCCGCTACCCGGGAGCTGCGTAACCATGCCAAGAAGACCATCGGTAAGCCGTGTGCGGG
>WHSQ01000358.1 GCA_009380005.1 Actinomycetota bacterium
TCGGGCTGCTCTTAAGCAAGCACACGATCAGGTGGGTAGACGCGGGGTGGCTACGACTACCAGCAGCTCGAGCGGCTCGGCCAACAAGGTCAATCTAGGGTTGACCAACGCTGCTGCCGCCGCAAACGCCAACACCGCCGAGTAGTATCACGGACCTCTTCGGCTATTCCGCTGTTCAAGCTATTCCGCTGTTCAAAAGGACTCGGGTCGTGCTGACGTTACGCAGAAGCCGAGTGTGACGGCGATGGTGTAATGAACAACAGTGGCAGTGTTATCAGAACGGCCGGCTCGCGGCCCAGTCACCTCCCCATTCGTTGAGCGGAGGGAGCACAGGCCAGGTGTGCATCCGCCCAATCCGCGTGGTCGCCGGTGTTTCCGTCGTAGGCGTCTGTCACTATCAGTCTTAGTCTTTCGGCTCCGGAGATCGGGACGTCGATGTCGTGGGCTGGCATGCCTCCCGTGAGCACGTCGCTCTGGTAGATCCTGGTGTCGTCGGCCCACACCTCAAAGACCACGCTCCCTCTCACGGGCCGCGGGAAGAGACCGAGCGTCCACTCGTCGAGGGCCCGGGCGGGGGTGATCAGTCGAACGAATGCCACGAGCCCGTCCAGGCCTCGGTCACCATTGCGCCAGTTGCCGACGAAGGTCGCCTGCCCCCGTCCGGCCAGCGTGGCGTCGCCGGTGATCGCGCCCTCGACGGCGTAGCGCACCTCCTCGCCGTTGATAAAGAACCGAACCCGCGCTTCGGTGTCGGTAACGTCGTAGAGGAGCCCCACGTGCGTCCAGGTGTTCAGCGGCACCGCCTCCCGCGACGTCGGGAACGCCTGCTCCCCCGCCGCGGT
>WHSQ01000359.1 GCA_009380005.1 Actinomycetota bacterium
GCTGCCGCCGTCGCCCCTGGATGCGTCCCGACGCGTTGGCCATGCGATGCCCGCACGCTCGCAGCGACCTTCTGATCCTCATCGAAGGTGTCGCGACCGTCCTCATTCACCGTGTCGCCCTACATCCCCACGACGCCGCAGCCGCCGGACTCGCCGTCTCTCGCCGAGCCCTCCACCAACCCGGTGACCGTCCGGCGGATACTCCACCGTCCTACCCAGCCGCGATACTGGCCGACAGTGACCGCACGCAGACCACCCACCGCCGCGGCGACGCAGCCGGCCGCGCGCACGAGGGAGGCGGGCCGGTGACCGCGATCGAGTGGACCGACGCGACGTGGAACCCCACCACCGGCTGCGACCGCGTCTCGCCCGGCTGCGACCACTGCTACGCCCTGCGCATGTCCCAGCGGCTCAAGGCCATGAGCCAGCCCAAGTACCAAACCGATGGCAACCCCATCACCTCCGGGCCCGGCTTCGGTGTCGCCATCCACACCGACACCCTCGACATCCCCCACCGCTGGGCGTGCCCCCGCAGCGTGTTCGTGAACTCCATGAGCGACCTGTTCCACCCCAAGGTCCCACTCGACTTCGTACAACAGGTCTTCCATGTCGTTCAACACCCCCCGACACCGCTACCAGATCCTCACCAAACGGCCGCTGCGAGCCCGGCGGCTCGCCGACCAGCTCCCCTGGCCTCCCAACCTGTGGCTAGGCACCAGCAAGGACATCGCCGACCGGGTGCTGTGGCTCGAGGACGGACAGTTCAAAGCGATGTGCGAGTTCGCTATGGCCCGCCCCGAGGGTTCCGGACAGTAGGTCCACTAGGATCCGCGGTCTGGAA
>WHSQ01000035.1:0-30296 GCA_009380005.1 Actinomycetota bacterium
GCGGCTTCGCTCCCCGGCAGCACCGCCGGCAGCCACAACTACTTCAGGAGCCCCGGAAAAGGGCCAGCCCAGCTGGCACCTCGTCGGCGGCCTACTTCACTGCACGGCGGGTTCTGCGAGGGGCCGGGGGTGCAATTCCCCCGGCCTACTCTCCTCATCGTGGGGTTCGAGCGCGAACGCGACGCGCGCCGGTTCCTTGCTGATCTTCGCGCACGGTTGGCGAAGTTCGGCCTGGAGTTGGCGGCTAACAAGACGCGCCTGATCGAGTTCGGACGGTACGCCGCCGAACGGCGAGCACGGCGCGGTCTCGGCCGACCCGAAACGTTCGCATTCCTGGGCTTCACCCACATCTGTGGGATGACCAGGGGCGGGCGGTTCATGCTTCGACGTGTCACGATCGCGAAGCGGATGCGGACCAAGCTCAAACAGCTCAATGAAGAGCTCAAGCGGCGGCGGCATCTGCCCATCCCCGAACAGGGGCGCTGGCTGGCAAGCGTGGTGCGTGGGCACCTCGCCTACTACGCCGTGCCCACCAACAGCAAGGCGGTCAGGCAGTTCCGCACCCAGGTGATCCGGCTCTGGTATCGCGCGCTTCGGCGCCGCAGCCAGCGCACAGGCCTGGACTGGAAGCGCATGAACCGTCTTGTGGCCCGATGGCTCGCACCCGCCCGCCTCCAGCATCCCTGGCCCGATGCGCGGTTCAACGCTCGAACCTGAGGCAGGAGCCCAGTGCGTTAGCAGCGCACGCTGGGATCTGTGCGGGGGGCCGCCCGCAAGGGCGGTCCCTACCGCGACAACCGCCTGGTGGTCGCCTGCACCGCTGTCCTGGGGAGGACCCGCGGTGGGCCAGCTTGCGGTGGCTGCGATCCACCGGCCCCCAGTCCTCCACCAGATCCAGGATCGCCTGTTCCTCCCACGGCATCAGCGCGTGCACCGCCACCCCGTCCGGGGCGCGGTCGACCAGCGAGCCGACGTCCCGCAGTCGGGCCCGCCAGCGGTGCACATCGGCCAAGGTCTGCTCGTCGACCCCGGCCGCGCCACGATTGGCCCGGACCCGCTTCCACGCCTCCATCAGGACGTCACCCCGATGGATGCGGTCATACAGGGCGTGGAAACGCCGCCCCGAAGACTGCTTGGCCGCAGCCCATAGCTTGCGTTGGAGTTCTCGCACGTCATCCTCAACCGGCGGCAGCCGGTGGAGGTCGATGGGCTCATGCCCATCGGGGTGGTTGGGCCGGGCGGTCCCGGCCATGCCCTTGCGCTTACCCCCTCGGCCAGCGTGACCAAAAGTCGGGGTCCTTCCCCACCACGGCACGCTCCCGCGCACCGCGCTCTGGTACTACGATCCCGTCGGACTTCCGCTGCCCTCCGCCCGGTTTCACCATCGGCTTATCCAGACGGTCTCTGCTTGACGGGCTGGGCAGACGGACCTCTCCACTTCCGAACCAGACCGTGCACACGTGCCGCTCCCCGTACCCCGTAGGGACCCCACACCCGCTTCGGAACCAAAGGCGTGGGACATGGCCTTCGCCGTGACATGAGCGGCTCGGCTCCCCGATTGTGAATGTGTCGAGGCTGCAGGACTCGCGGCGAAACCACTACGGCCCGCGTGCTTGCTCCCTCCAAAGAGGCTCTTGAAACCCCGCTCAGCCCGCCACCTCTCGACGACGAACCGGGGCCTGCTACCGGGCGCTCCGACGCCTACCCGGACCGGACTCCCACCGGCTGGCCTGATCCAGCTTCGTGGACGCAACATGACGGCATGCCATCTTCGCGGTCGGGGCGCGTGCTGCGCGCAGACCACAGCGGCTCAGGTTGTGAGACGCAAGCCTGCAGGGATTCTCGTCGGCGTCGTTAGGATCCCGGCGTGGCGGCGGGAGCCCCAGGGCGCCGAGCTGGCACCAGGAACAGCTGCTGGGACCTGCACAGGTGACGCTGGGCGATGAGGGCTGCTGAGCGGGACCGCCTCCCACGCTGCCGAGGAACCAGGAGTAAGCAGATGACCCTCGCTGAAACGCCGGTGGGGCAGGGAGCCGGCCTGCTCATCGTCGACATGACCCGTGCCCTGGCAGACCCGGCGGTCGTGGGTCGCGACCGGCCGGGGCCCACGGCGGCGGAGCACTGCCGACGTGTCCTGGACGCAGCGCGGAGCTCCCACGTCCCGGTGTGGTTCTCCCGGGGAGGCAAGATCTGGCACACCAGCACCGGCAACCGCCTGACGGACGTGGAGCGCGGTGGCTGGCTGCGGAAGAATGGCTGGACGCCGCAGTCCCCAGACCTAGGCAATGCAGGCCATGGAGATCACGCCGCAGCTGCAGGTGGCGGCCGGTGACGTCCTCATCACCAAGACCAAGTCCTCGCGTGCTGTCCACCAGCCAGCTCCTTGCCGGGCTGGCGAATCATGACCGCGTAGCAATGTAAGAGCGACGAAGGATCACATACCCATGGCCCTTGGTTACCCAGACCCCGCTTATCCCGCATACGCTCACGACCCGCGACCGGCCAGCGTCGAGGAGCTGTTGCCCATAGCGCGGCATCGGACCACGAAGCGGTACGGGTTCCCCGCCCTGTCGGGCGGTCCCAAGATGGCGAGCGACACCTCCCGCATCGCTGAGGGCGAGAGGCTCCTCATCGTCACGCACATCACCCAGGACGAGCTCGTGCTGGAGGCGATGAAGGTCGCCCTGAAGGAGGTGGGGGCCGCCCAGGTCGATCACATCAACGTGTCCGACCTGACAGGTGACGAGCCGACCGAGTACTCGGCCGCCGACGGCTGGCGGGAGATCCCCGATCGCCTCGTGCCCATGGTCGAGAAAGGCGTCACCTTCACGGCGATCGCGCACTCTTTGCGCGACTTCCTGCGGGACCGGCCCGACGCGTACGACAGCTACTACGTGGGCCAGGAGGGTGGAGCCGTCCACTGGCATCGCGCTGCGGGTGGGACCATGCGCGGGCAGTGGTTGTTCACCACATACCAGTCGCTGGCCTCGCGCGGGTACAGCCTGCCCGACGAGCTGTGGCGGTTGATCGACCTGAAGGTCCTCGAGCGCTTCACTGTGGCCGATGCGGTGCACATCACCGACCCGCAGGGCACCGACATCAGCTGGGAGGTGACGCCGGAGCAGGCCGCCCTGTGGCCCAAGGGCGCCTACATCCCGGGGCACATCCTGGGATCCACCATCCAGGGCATCCGCTTCGGCCACACCGTCGATGACTTCATCAAGCAGGCGCGGATCCTGTTCCCGACCCTGGAGGGGGTGGTGGCGGGAACCGCCAACCACACGGGCTACTTCCCGCACATCAAGGTGTCGATCGAGGGCGGCCTGATCCAGTCCATCGAAGGCGGCGGGCGGTACGGGGAGCTGTGGAACGACGTCCTCGAGCGCTTCAGCCATGCGGAGTACCCCGGCTTCCCCCAGCGGGGCTGGGGCTTCTTCAACGACGCCTCCATCGGCACGAACCCGAAGGCCTACCGGCACAGTGACGGACTGTGGTCCTACGGCGAGCCGACCACGAACCTGCCGGAGCGGCTGCGCGCAGGGGTCCTGCACTTCGGGTTCGGCGCAGAGCATTGGGACGAGACCTTCCTGACCTACGCACGGGAGAACCACTTCCCGACGATGCACTTCCCCCACGTGCACATCTACTTCCCGACCTACGGGATCAGGAACCGGGACACGGGCGAGTGGGAGAAGCTGATCGACAAGGGCTGGTTGACAGTGCTCGACGATCCCGAGGTGCGCCGCCTGGCGGGCATCTTCGGAGACCCCGACGAGGTGCTGTCCTATGACTGGGTGCCCAACATCCCGGGCGTCAACAGCCCCGGCGAGTACCAGCGCGACTTCGGCGACGACCCGGTCAAGGTGATCAGCAGGGAAGTGACGGGCGACATCTGGCGGGCCGCCCGGTGACGATCGGGCTGCGCCAGGATCCGTGACGAGGCCAGGACGTGCTGGACGCCGCCCGGGACCTCATGGCCGCCTGCCAGGCGGTGGTCGCGCGCTGCGCACGCAGGATGGCAGCGAGCTGCAGCAGGGGCGGGCGGATCGACATCGGCCTGCTGGACCGGGACCAGGTGCTGGGCTACGACCTGGCGGCGGGCGCGGTGCAGGTGCGCGCCGGACAGGAGATGCTCGCCTACGGGGAAGGCGGCGAGTGGGAGGGGACGCTCGCCGCTGGCTTCGCGGGCGAGGTCGTGGCCGACCTCGCCGGGCGCACGGCGGGTCGCCACACCCAGTGGGGTCTGGATGGCGACGTGCTCCACAGCGACCCAAGCGTGAGTGCCGCGCTGCACCGGGCCCGCGACCCCGAGCTGTGGAGGGAGGTCGCCGCGCGGGTAGCCGTGCCGGTCACCGGCCACGACGCCTGCGCGGGGCATCGCGCCGGGATCGGGTTGACTTGACGACGGCAGCCAGGACAAGCACCAAGACATGCACCCACGGAAGGAGCTCGTGATGGGCGGCGTGAACGGAAGGCGCCCGACGATGGAAGCCCTGGATTCGGGGTGGGGGGTGCGCTCCTTCGACCCCTGGGACCCGCGGATCACCAACAGCAACATCTGGGGCATCTACCGCCAGATGCGCGCTGCCGGGCCCGCGGTGCGCAGCGATGCCCAAGGGGGCTTCTGGAGCATCACCCGGTACGTCCACGTGCGGGACGCCGCCGCCGACTTCAAGACGTTCTCATCCGCGGGAGTGGGCAGCATCATCGGCAGAGAGCACCACGTCGCCGCCATCCCGTTGGAGCTGGACCGCCCGGAGCACACCCGCTACCGCAAGGCGATGCAGGCGCCGTTCCTCACGCACCGCGTGGGCCAGTTCACGGGTGTCGTGCGCAGCACCGTCCGCAGGGTCCTCGACGGCCTCACCGGGCGCGAGACATTCGACATCGTCCATGATGTCGCGGAGCCCATCCCCCTGGCGGTGATCTCCGACATCCTCGGCATCCCTGCCGGTGAGCGCCAGGAGCAGCATCGACGGCTGGCGCTCGGCTACGTCTACGCGGATCTGTCCACGTTGGAGCAGGCCTATGAGGACTACTCCGGCTTCTTCCGCGAAGAGGTGGACCATCGGCTGGCGCATCCGGGGGATGACCTCATCAGCGAGCTCTGCGGCCTCCGGATCGACGGGCAGCCCTTCACGCCGGAGGAGATCGGCCGGATGGCCCGTGCCCTTGCGCTGGCGGGGCACCACACGACCATCAACGGCATCTCCTCCCTGTTGATGCGCATGGGCCAGAGCGGCTTGATGTCGCGCTACGTCCAACAGGCCGATCTGGGCCCGGCCGCCATCGAGGAGACGCTGCGGCTCGACTCCCCCATCCACCTCGAGGCCAGGACCACCACGGCACCTGCGCTGGTCGGCGACGTCGAGATCCCAGCCGGGGCGCGCGTGGCGCTGCTCTACGCGTCGGCCAACCACGACGATGACAAGTACCCCGACCCTGAGTCGTTCGTGCCGGGTCGACCGGGTCCGGCGCACCTGTCGTTCGGCCATGGGGTGCACAAGTGCCTGGGCGCCCACCTCTCCCGCCTGGAGATGAGCCTGGTGCTCGAGGAGATGGCGAGGTCGTTCCCCGACTACCGCCTCACCGCGGATCCGGTGGGCTCGGGGATGGTCTTCGGGCACCACATGGGGTGGGAGTCGATGCCGGCCGCCACGCGGTAGGCAGGCCGTGCGGTCACGCCCGTCGAACCTCGGAGGCGCAGCGGATGGGCCCGCAGAGCCTTGACGGCGGGCGCTCTGCGGCCCAGCGCGCGGCTCCTGGCGGGGCCCTCCCCGGTTGCAGGCGCGCCCGTACGAACCCGATCGGAGAGATGTTGGCTGAGATGTTGGCGGCGGCTCATGATGTAAGACGGCGATGTGGCCCCGGGTCCCCGCGCCCGCTTGGATGTCGGCCGGTGCACGGGGACCCCGCCCACAGCGACGTGTGGATCACGAGGTGAAGGCACGCCAGTGATGCCCGACAAGCTCAAGCAAGCCGACCGGCGCCAGAGCAGCGCTGTCGTCCGGAGCCCGGCAGGTCAGCCGCCCTCCCCGGACGTGGAACCCCAGCCGTCCGCGCCGGCCGAGAGCCGCCGCAGGCCACGCAGAGGGGGCCGCTCGCAGCCAACCCGCGGCGGTGGGCGCCTGCTCGTGATCTTCCTGCTGGTGGGTGTGTCCTACCTGGTCCTCGTGCCGCTGGCACCGCTGCTGATCAACGCCTTCCGGGACCGCCCGCTGTACCAGGCCGGCGGCGAGTGGACGATCGCGGAGTGGGTGTCGCTGTTCGACGGGGAGGCCCTCGGGCTGCTGCGCCGCAGCCTCACCTTCACCCTGGTGGCCCTCGTGGTGGGGTTCGTCCTGAGCGTGCCGACCGCGTGGCTGCTGGAACGGACCCAGATCCGCGGTGCCCGGACGTGGAGGGCGCTGATCTTCGCCAGCATGGCCCTGTCCCCCGGCGTCATGGCGCTGGCCTGGACGCTCCTGGCGAGGGAGCACAACGGGGCACTCACCGCCCTGCTCGCCTCCGTGCCGGTTCTCCGTGGCTTCGAACCCAACATCCACACGCTCACGGGCATGGGCTTCGTCGGCGGCCTGGTCATGGTGCCCACGGTCTACACGCTGATCGCTCCGAACCTGCGGACCGTCTCCGGGGAGCTCGAGGAGGCGAGCTACATGAGCGGCGTCTCGCCGCTGCGCACGATCATGACGGTCATCCTGCCCCTTGTGAGGCCCGCCCTGGCTGGGGCGCTGATGATCATGGCGATCACCATTCTGGGCACCTTCGAGATCCCGGCGATCCTCGGGGGCACCTCGGGCATCAGCGTCTTCGCCAACCGCATCTACGATGAGCTGCACCCGCCGTTCGGGCTCGCCAACCACAATGCCGCCGCCGTGTTCGGAACGGTGCTCCTGCTGCTGGCCGTCGGATTGGTGATCCTCTACTACAAGAGCCACAACCAGGCGCACAAGTACGCCGTCGTGGTCGGCCGGAGCTACCGCCGCAGGCTGATGCCGCTCAAGAAGTGGGAGATCCTGGCGCAGCTGTTCCTGGTCATCGTGATATCCCTGGTCCTGGTGCTGCCCGGGGCGATCATGGTCTGGACCAGCCTCCAGCCCTTCTACAGCGTTCCGTCGATAGCCGGTCTGGAGACCGCCAGCCTGGATGCGTACCGGGGGCTGGCGGGCTCTGGGCGCTTCCGGCAGATGCTGGGCAACACCGCCATCGTCACGGTGGTGGGGGCGACCCTCACGATGGGCCTCGGCATGCTGCTGGGTTGGACGGTCACGCGGCTGCGGGGAGCCGGCGCACGCTACCTCAACGTGGTCGGCTTCCTGCCGGTGGGCATACCGACCGTGCTCATCGCGGCGGCGGTCTTCTTCACCTACCTGTACGTGCCGATCCCGATCTTCGGCACCCTGGCCATCCTCATCGTCGCGTACATGACCAAGTTCCTGGCGTACGCGATGATCATGATGCGGACGGGGATCGGCCAGATCCACAGCGATCTGGAGGAGGCGTCGCGGATGTCAGGCGTCGGCCTGGCGGGGACCTTCTTCCGGGTCACGGGCCCGCTGATCGTCCCGGCGCTGGCTGCCGGCTGGATGTGGGTGGCCGCGCACGTGGTCCGGGACATGACCATCGCCCCCATGTTGCAGACGTCGGGCAACCAGGTCATGGGATCCTACCTGTGGCAGCGGTGGCTGGAGGGCAACCTGCAGGGGTTCTCCACTGTGGCCGTGCTGATGGCGATCAGCATTTTCGTCTTCGTCCTGATATGGCAGCGGCTGGCGCGGGGTGCATCATGACCGGTGCGTACACCGATCCTCTGCCCCGGGCCGCTGCCGCTGTCCGGGACCCCAACGCTGCAGGGATGACAGCAGGTGAGCAGATGTCTTCAGGTGACGGAACGCGGCTCGAGGTCGAGAACCTCGTGAAGACGTATGAGATCGGGGGCCGGAGGACCGTGGAGGCCCTCCGCGGGATCTCCTTCACGGTGCGAGACGGGGAGTTCCTGACCCTCCTGGGACCGAGCGGCTGCGGGAAGAGCACGGCGCTGCGATGCATCGCGGGGCTCGAATCACCCACCTCCGGTCGCATCACGGTCGACGGTTCGACGGACCTCGTCAACGAGCGCATCTATGTGCCGGCCCACAAGCGCAAGATGGGGATGGTGTTCCAGTCCTATGCGGTGTGGCCGCACATGACGGTGCGGGACAACGTCGCCTATCCGCTCACGGGGGGACGGCGACGGCGCATCTCCGGCCGCGAGCGCAGGGAGGTGGAGGAGAAGGTCGCGGAGGTCCTGCGAGTCGTCGGCCTGGAGGGCTTCCAGCCGCGTGGGGTCAACGCGCTGTCGGGAGGCCAGCAGCAGCGCGTCGCCGTGGGCCGAGCCATCGTGCGGGACACGAACCTGCTGCTGCTGGACGAGCCGCTGTCGAACCTGGACGCGCAGCTGCGCCGCCAGATGCGTGTGGAGTTCCGGCGCATCAGCCGCGCCTTCGGGCTGACCACCGTCTACGTGACACACGACCAAGCCGAGGCGCTGTCCATGTCGGACCGCATCGCGGTGATGAACGCCGGCAGGATCGAGCAGCTGGCATCTCCCGAGGAGATCTACGAGCGGCCCGCCAGCCGGTTCGTGGGCCGCTTCCTCGGCAACCTCAACACCCTCGAGGGGGAGGTGGTGGAGGCCGGCGACGACCTGTCAGCCGTGCGCCTCACGGCGCCCGGCCTGGAAGGCACGACGCTGCGCGGGGTGTCGACGACGGGCGCCCTGGCGGTCGGCAGCGAAGTCGTGGTCGGCCTCCGGCCCCATCTGATCGAGGTTGTGCAGGACGCAGCCGCGAGGGGTGGCGCCGCCTCCGACATGAACGTCCTCAACGGCAAGGTCATCGACGTGCAGTACCTCGGCGTCTTCCGGGAGCTGTTGGTCGAAGTGGGCGCGCAGGCGCAGGTGCGGGCCACCGTGCCCAGCCACACCCCCGTGGCGCTGGGCGACACCGTGAGCGTGCAGACCCCGCACGCGAGGACCCTGCTTCTGCGCTGAGCCGCCGCGGAAGCGGCGCATGCGACGCCGCGGCAGACGAGAGGGAGTTCTATGGCAAACGGGTTCGACGATCCGCGCTACCCGGCGTACAGCCTCGAGAAGCGGGCCACCTCCGTGGAGGAGCTGGTCCCCATCGCCCGACACCGCGTCACGAAGCGGTACGGGTTTCCTGCGTTGTCAGGGGGCCCCAAGATGTCGAGTGACCCCGGTCGCGTGGGTGAGGGCGACCGGCTGCTGATCGTCACCCATGAGACGCAGGACCCGCTGGTGCTCGAGGCCATGAAGGTGGCCTTGTCCGAGCTCGGCACCACGGTCGACCACATCTACATCTCAGACCTCATGGGCCGCGAGCCCATCGAGTACTCCGCAGCCGACGGATGGCGGGAGATCCCCGACCGGCTGAATCCCATGGTGGAAAAGGGCGTGACCCACACCGCGGCGGGACATGCGCTGCGCGACTACCTGCGAGACCGGCCTGACACCTACTCCGGCTACTACGTCGGTGAGGCGGGCGGCGCGGTGCACTGGCATCGGGCCGTGGGCGGGACGATGCGGGGGCAGTGGCTGTTCACCACCTACCAGTCCTTCATGTCGCGCGGCAACACGCTCCCGGATGAGCTGTGGCGCCTCATCGACCTGAAGGTGCTCGAGCGCTTCCGCGTGGCGTCGGCCGTGCGGATCACCGACCCCCAGGGCACGGACGTGGGGTGGGAGGTCACCGAGGAGCAGGCCAAGCTGTGGCCGAAGGGCGCCTACATCCCCGGCCACATCCTCGGCTCCACCATCCAGGGCATCCGCTTCGGGCACCCGGTCGCCCAGTTCGTGGAGCAGGCCCGGACCATGATGCCCACCATCGAGGGTGTGGTGGCCGGAACCGGCAACCACACCGGCTACTTCCCGCACATCAGGGTCACCGTCAAGGGCGGCATGATCCGTTCCATCGAGGGTGGCGGGAAGTACGGGGAGCTGTTCAACGACGTGCTGGAGCGCTTCAGCCATGCCGAGTACCCGGGCTTCCCGTACAGGGGATGGGGCTACTTCAACGATGCCTCGATAGGGACGAACCCGAAGGCGTACCGGCACGGCGACGGCCTGTGGAAGTACCACGAGCCGACCACCAACCTGCCGGAACGGCTGCGGGCCGGAGTGCTGCACTTCGGGTTCGGTGCGGAGCACTGGGACGAGACCTTCCTCACGTACGCGCGTGAGAACCACTTCCCCACCATGCACTTCCCGCACGTCCATGTGTACTTCCCGACCTATGAGATCAGGGACCGGGAGACCGGCGAATGGCGGAAGCTCATCGACAAGGGCCGTCTGACGGTGCTGGAGGATGACGACGTCCGGCGGCTGGCGGGCATCTTCGGCGAGCCGGATGAGGTCCTGGCGTACGACTGGGTGCCGAACATCCCCGGCGTGAACTCCCCCGGTGACTATGAGAAGGACTTCGCCGCCGACCCGGTGTCCGTCATCGCCTGGGAGGTCAAGGGTGAGTTCTAGAAGCTCCGGGCGCCGCACCCGCTCGCTTGGTCATCTCGACAGGAGCCTCACAATGAGCAAGAGAAGGTTTGCACGGGCACTGCTCGTGCTGTCGTTGTTCGCCTTCACCGCCTGCGGCGGGTCGGAGGAGCCGGAGGTCGCTGCCCCTCAGGAGGAGCCGCCGACCGAAGACGCGACCAGCCCGGAGGACGGTGCCACCGACGGGGCCGATGCGTCCCCGACCGGCGACCAGGCGACGGACGGCGCTGGAGGCGACGGCGCGGCCTCCGGTGATGTGGCGGAGGTCTGCGCCGCCGGCGAGGACGAGGGCGCCCTGGTGCTCTCCACCAACGCGCAGGGCGCGGAGGACCTGAGCGCCGTCTTCCAGGAGCAGTATCCCGGCATCCAGGTCGAGGTGCTGGTGCAGACCGCCGGCCAGAGCGCGGAGACGCTGCTCACGGAGCTCGGCGCCAACCAGACGCCCAGCTTCGACGTCAGCTACACGACGCCCAGCGTGGCGGAACCGCTCCTGGACGCGGAAGCCATGCTCGACGTCGACTGGACCGCGCTGGGCGTTCCCGAGGAGCAGCTGATGTTCGACGGGGAGGCTGTCCACTGGATCGACTTCGTCTACATCCTGTCCTACAACACCGACCTGGTCGACGAGTCGCAGGTGCCGAGCAGCTGGACTGATCTGCTCGACTCCGACCTGCCGGTCGCCATCGACGAGCGTGGGCACGGCTTTGGCGAGTACGCCCTGCTCGTCGGCTACGAGGACGCCCGCAGCTTCGCGGAGCAGCTCATCCAGAGGGGCAACCTCGTGTACGCGCCCACGGCGGGAGGCCGTATGGCCACCACCGTGGCATCCGGGGGCGCCGCCTTCGGGTTCATGGACCACCTGTCGCAGATCATGCGGCTGCAGGAGTCCGGCGCGCCCGTGGACTGGGTCCGCACGGAAGAGGTCACCGCAGCGCCGTTCGGCTTCTACGTCGCGGACGGGGCTCGCAACGCCAACGCCGCGCAGTGCTTCGTCGCATGGGCGGCCAGCCCGGAAGGCGTCGCCGCGCACGAGGACATCGCGAACCAGCCGCCGATCACGGGCTTCGAGTACGACTCCGAGCTGCGGGACATGATCCTGGAGGAGTGGGGCGCATCGGTCGCGACCCAGTCCGACCTCTCGCTGGAGGAGATCCAGGAGAACGGTGAGTTCCGAGCGGAGATCGCCGAGCTCTTCTGACCGCGAGGCCCGCCACGAGCCCGTCCTCCGCACCGCGTCCTGCGCCGTGCGGAGGGCGGGGCCCAGCCCGCGGATCGGCGACCGACCAGGAGACCCACATGGAAACCGTGAACCCCGTCATGCTCGACGAGCTGACAGTCGACCGAGAACCCTTCTACGTCGACTCGCACAACCAGATCCCGCACGCCTTGGGCGCCTATGAGGCGAGGATCCCCATCCTGCTGCGCGGACCGACGGGCTGTGGCAAGACCCGCTTCATGGAACGGCTGGTGTGGGAGATCGACCAGCACGGGTTCCGCGCCTCAGACACGGGCGAGGGGCCGGGCAGCAAGACGCCGCTGATGACCGTGGCCTGCCACGAGGATCTCACCAGCGGCGACCTCGTCGGCCGCTACGTCCTGCAGGGTGAGAGCACCGTGTGGATGGACGGTCCGCTCACCACAGCGGTCCGTCACGGTGCCATCTGCTACCTGGATGAGCTGGCGGAGGCGCGACGCGACACCACTGTGGTGGTTCACGCGGTCACGGACTACCGCCGGATGCTGCCCATCGAACGGCTCGGCACGGTGATACGGGCGCACCCGTCCTTCCTGCTGGTGGCGTCCCACAACCCGGCCTCGGACATGGGGTTGAGACTGCTGCGTGACAGCACGGCGCAACGGTTCATGACCATCGACTTCTCGTACCCGGATGAGGATGTCGAGGCGGAGATCCTGGTCAAGGAGGGAGGGATCCACTCCGACCTCGCCGCGAGCCTGGTGAAGCTGGGCGTCGGGATTCGCCGCCAGCAGCTCGCTGCCGGCTCGGTCCTGCCGAGCACACGGCTCCTGGTCCACGCGGCGAAGCTCGTGCACCACGGGGAGAGCCCCGTGGCCGCGTGCGAGTTCGCCGTCATCCGCACGATCGCCACGGATGCCAGTGAGCAGGAGGGGATGATCGAGCTTGCGCGTGCGCTCCTGCCCGAGTGAGGGCACCGTCCGACCACAGCGGCCCAAGCGAGCGCGCGTTGCCGTCCGACGCTGAACGAGCACCCCGGGCCGGCGGCAGCCCCCAGGCGGAGGTGTCCCTGGGCTCGCAGTGGCCGGTGCTGCGCGTGTACGCGGGCTGCCTCACCGGCACCGCGCCGCCGGTGGAGTGGGAAGTCGCAGCCGACGGCGCGCCGTCGGACGAGGTCCCGCCGCAGATACCGCTCCGGTGGGGTGGCACCGGTGCCCGCCAGTGGTACAAGGCGTCGCTGACGCACCGGCTGTTCCACGAGCGGTTGACCGTGGCGGAGGCGGTCGCCCTTGCAGAGACCAGGCGGTGGGCGGACGCCCCCACGCTCGGCCTCGTCGTGGAGGGCTTCGTCGGCTCCTTCGGCCAGCGCGGGCTCGCGCGCTTCCTCCTGCAGGTGTGTGAAGACGCCCGGGTCGACGCCGCGGTGGTCCGCGACCTGCCCGGGATGACCGAGTCGATGCTCGCGATGCGGCGCTGGGAGCTGCAGCGGCGCCCGCCGCTGCAGACGATGACCGCACGCGAGGGCACCCTCGAGCTCATCACGCGGGCCTCCATCAGCTGCGGCGCATGGCACGACGAGCCAGCCAGCGCGCTGGACGACTCGATCCGCCGCGCGGTCAGCGGGGTGTGCCAGGCAGGCAGCACGCTGGAGGACGTCCTGCGGCTGGCAACCGGCCTCTACGAGGTCGTGTCGTCGCTGGGCGCGTATGGCGGCCTGTCCGACGAGCTGGCTCCCAGGGTGGATGCGGCGGTGGCAGGGTCCGTCTTCGCCTGGGGGTCGCACGCGGCCGACGTGTCCCATCTGGAAGGCGCCGACGCGCTGGCCGTCCGCACCCAGAACGCGACGTTCCGCGACCGGCTCATCCTGCGGGCGCAGTCGTACGAGCAGGACTACTCCGGGAACCGGGCCTCCGTCTTCGACCTCTCCGGGGTGGAGGAGCACCCGCTGGGCGAGCACGCCCCGGCCGGCGGTACGGCCACCACGCCTATCGACGACGGGGAGGCCGAGGGCGCCGCGGACACCGAGGACCTGCTGTCGCGGTACGAGTCCCCCTGGCAGCCCATGCCCCACCACCACGAGGTCGGTTCGGACGACTGGTGGCGGGAGGACCCGGAAGGGCCTCTCACGGCCTCGCCCGCGACCGGCTTCTGGGTGTACCCGGAATGGGACCACGCCAACGGGCTCATGCGGCAGCGCTGGTGCGGCATCCGCGAGCACACGGCAGAAGCCGTGCGCCCCAGCCGCCTGTACGACCGGCTCGTCGCGGCGCAGGCTCCCTCCCGGACAGGCCTGGTGTCGGTGGTCCGACGTGCGCCGCGGGAGCGGTTGGTCCACAAGGGCGGTCTGGGTGACGGCAACGACATCGATGTCGACGCCATCATCCGCTACGTCTCCGACGTGCGGTCCAGCGGCAGCGGTGATGACAAGGTCTACGCCTCGCACCTGCCCGAGGAACGGGACGTGGCGGTGGCCTTGGTGCTCGACACCAGCGCCTCCACGGCAGACCACGTCCGCCAAGGCGACGAGGACACCGGTCAGGTCGCACGGCTCCACGCCGTCTGGGGCCGCGACTACCGCCGGACCCTCGACGTGGAGATCGAGTCGGCCGCCCTGCTGATGGAGGTGGCGTCGGGCACGAGCGACGCGCTCGGCGTCTTCAGCTTCTCGAGCGACGGCCGGGCCCGGAACCAGTTCGGCGTGGTCAAGGACTTCACGGAACCCCTCAGGCGGAGCGTGAAGTCCCGGCTGGTGAGCCTGCGGCCCCACGGGACCACCCGATTGGGCGTGGCCATCCGCCATGCGACCCGCCGCCTGCTGCAGTCGGGCGCCCGCACGCCGATCCTCCTGCTGCTGTCCGACGGCCTGCCCCGCGACCGCGGGTACGGCGACGGCACGGACGGCTCCGCGCCGTTCCACGCGTACCAGGACGTGGCGGCGGCGGTGCGCGATGCGCAACGCAGCAGCGTGCGCACCGTGCTGCTCCTCACGGCCGAGCCCGGGATCGAATCTCTCATCGCCATGTGCCCCAAGGACGTCATCTGGCCGCTCGCAGAGGCCGACGACCTGCCGACGGCGATCCTGTCCGCATACGTGCGCAGGAGCGTCGCATGAGCCGTCACCAGCCGAAAGGCCGTTTCCACCCATGAGCGTTGCGGGAGCCCACGGTCCTGTCGTCTACCTGGACTGGTCAGCCGTCCGGCTGCCCGGCCTGCCGGACCGCGGAGGCTACGTGGTCCTGGGAGCGACCGGGGCCATCGGCAGCCGCCTCACCACGGCGCTGGCGTGCCTGGGAGCCCCGGTCATGGCCCTCGGCCGATCACAGCGTGCGTTGGAGGCACTGCGGGAGGAGGTCCACGCCGCCCGACCGGAGGTGACCATGGGGGTCAGCTCCATGGACATCACCAGCCGCGACAGCACCGCCACGGCCTTCGAGCGCGCTGCCGCCCTCATGGGCGGCATCAAGGGGGTCGTCAACTGCACCGGTGTGAGCGACGGCGCCATGACGGCGGCCGAGGCGGACCCCGAACGCGTGCGCCGCGTGCTGGAGATCAACGTCACGGGGACGATCATCGCCGCGTCGGTGGCCTACCCCCACCTCCGTGCCCACGGGCAGGGCGCGTCACTGGTGAACACCGCCTCGATCGCCGCGTACCGCGCCATGCCCGGCGGCATCGCCTACGGCGCCAGCAAGGCGGCCGTCATCCGGGCCACGCGCCAGCTGGCCATCGAATGGGGGCCGGACGGGATCAGGGTCAACTGCGTCAGCCCCGCGCAGACGCCCACGGTGATCCGCAGCCTCGACGACGCACCAGGGGAGCCGCCGCGGCCGGAGCCGCCCGGAGGCCGGGGTTCGAAGCCGTCGGATGTGCCCCTCAACCGGCTGGGCACCCTCGATGACTACGTCGGCCCCATGCTCTTCCTGCTGTCCGACCTCGGCCGCTACATGAGCGGGTGCGACCTCATGGTCGACGGCGGCATCGCGTGGCGCCGCTTCGCCGATCCGGGTTGACCGTGGCGGCGACAGCCGGGTCCCCCCCAGGCCCGGATACCGGATGACGCTGCTGTCGGCCCTGGTGATGGCCGCCGGGATCATGCCGTTCTACTGGCTGGGGGTGCTCGGCCCCCTGATCGTCCAGGACTACGCCCTGCCGCCGGCGACCATCGGCATGGGCCTGACCGCGGTGGCGGTCTTCGGGATGCTCTGCCGGCCCCTCTCCGCACGCCTCGCGGCACGGTCGTCGCTGGGCAGGGGCCTGGCCGCGATCCCCTTCGTCGCAGCCGCGTCGGGCATCATCGCCTCGCTGGCGGTCCCTCCCGCCGTCTTCTGCCTGTCTCTCATCCCCGCCGGCTTCGCCGTCGCAGCGGCGAACCCGATCACCAACGTCGCCATACAGCGGGAGGGACCCCGGGCCGTCGGCCTGCGCATCGGCTTCAAGCAGTCGGGAGTGCAGGCGGCCCAGTTCGTCGTCGGCGCGACCTTCCCCGCCATCGCGGTGGTGGCCGGCTGGGCCCTGACGTTGAGGGCCGCCGGCGCCTTCTTCGCAGTCGCCGGTGTCCTGATCCTGGTCCTGCTCAAGGAGGCGGCTGTCGGGCGACAGCCCCGTGCGGCGACACCGCACCTGCCTAGGGCAACTCCGTTGCCGTAAGTCGTGACGATGTCATGAGTTTCCCGTTGACGCGTGGCGACCAGAGGAGCAGGCTGAGGACGGAGGGCCGTCGCTCCAAACCTTGAGGCACAAGGCCTACACGTCGCCCGAAGGCGACCGGCCCGACGATTCCGCGTCGGGATCTCAGCGCAGCGACGCCATCAAGGTCGGCTCCTGCCGACGAGTAGGGTCTGCATCAGCGTCCTCTTATCGCCGATGCAGACCTTGTAGGTGTGCCCGAGCTTGGTCGGCTCGGGGTCTGAGGGGCGAAGCCCCTCACTGGTGGTCCGTCGCCGATTTGATTTGGTGGGCGAGGGCCGCACGCCCCCGCTTGACTTTGGCGATGATCTCCTCAGCGGTCTTGTGCCAGATGAACGGCTTGGGGTCATCGTTCCAGTGGGTGACCCACAACTCGATCGCGTCAGTCAGTTCTTTGGGGCCTCCTGTAGAAGTAGTCGGTCGACCCGGGGCTGGGCGCGAGCGTAGTCGCTGGTCAACGCGGGTGTGAGGTCGGTGGAGGTTCCAAGGAGACGCGCACGGCTTGGACAAGACTTCGGGGCTGTCTGACGGTCCCGAGTCGAAAGGTCCTTCACCGTGCGCGTCACTGCTGCATTCAACAAGCTTTTGCGGCTTCCTGGCGTCAACGTCGCCAACGTCGCCTTCGCTGCCGACCGGGTCGTGGTCGATGTCTGCCTGCGCCGCCGGCGGTTGGAGTGTCCCCACTGTGGCTGGACCACGCGGGCGCGCCACAACCTGCAGGCCCACACGTCGTCGTGGCGGGCGTTGGACCTGGGCCCATGGAAGGTGACGGTGCGCGCCCTGCTGCGCCGGTTGCGGTGCCAGGAGTGCGGCCGCGTGGTGGTGGAGGCGGTGCCGTTCGCCCGCCCCGGCGCCCGGTTCACCCGCGACGTCGAGGACCTCGTCGCCTGGCTGGCGACCAAGATGGACAAGACCGCGATCACCCGGCTGGTGCGGATTAACTGGCGCACCGTCGGCGAGATCATCGCCCGCGTCGTCGCCGACGAGCTCGATCCCCACCGCCTGGACGACCTGTTCGAGATCGGCATCGACGAGGTGTCCTACCGCAAGCAGCACAACTACCTGACGATCGTCGCGGACCACCGCACCGGCGACGTCGTGTGGGCCGACGAGGGCAAGGACACGGCCGCGGCCGAGCGGTTCTTCGACGCCCTCGGCCAAACCCGTGCGCACAAGCTTCAGGCGGTGTCGATGGACATGGGCAAGGCCTACCCCAAGGTCACCGTCGAGCGCGCGCCCCAAGCCGTAATCTGCTGGGATCCGTTCCACGTCGTGGCTCTGGCCACCAAGGAGCTCGACGTCGTGCGCCGCGCCCACTGGAACCAGCTGCGTGCCACCGCCGACCCCGTCACCGCGAAGCGGTTCAAGGGCGCCCGCTGGGCGCTGCTGCGCCGCCCCGAGGATTTGTCCGACCGCCAGCACGACGCGCTGCTGGCGATCAAACGCGCCGGCGGAGCGGTCTGGCGCGCCTACCAGCTCAAAGAGAGCCTGCGCGGCATCTTCGACCCCGACCTGCGCCACAGCGACGTCTCCGCCCTGCTGGACCGCTGGGGCGCGTGGGCGCAACGCTGTCGGATCCCCGGGTTCGTCAAGCTCGCCCGCACCCTCCGCAGCCACCGCGACGGCATCCTCGCCGCCGTCCGCCTCGGGCTCACGAACGCGCGGGTAGAGGGACTGAACAACCGGGTGCGTCTCATCACCCGGCGGGCGTTCGGGTTCCACTCCGCCAAAGCCGCAGCCGCACTCGTCGTGCTCGCCTGCGGACCAATCAACCTCACCCTGCCGCACGAGAGATGACACATTCACGACCTACAAGAACTACAAAGGACCCCGAAAATCAGGGCCACGGGTGTGTGGCAGTCCGCGGCGCCGCACCGCTACTGCCCGGTTCCGTTCGTGCTCACCGTCCCGACACGGTCGGATTGGAGCCGAGGATCCTCGACGGCGCCGAGGTCGACACCCTTCGGCCAGTTCGGGATGCCGATGCGTCATCACCCGATCACCTGATCTGACACCGCCGTGGCTTGACGGCCCGACCCGCGCTGGCCAGCGTTGTGGAGGCGACCGAGCGTCGGGTCTGGCGTGATTCCTGGGAACCGGCCATCACGGAGGACTCCGATCGTGGGCGCGAGGTCCGACAGCGAGTCGCTCGGTTGGCGGACAGCGAACAGCTGAAGATGATCGGTATCGAACTCGGCTACCGCTACGCCGATTCGCCGCTTGTCCTGCCGAGCAGCAGCGATCCGGACGCCGCCGATCTGGATCGGTTCGATTACGTCCCGTCCGCAGCGCCCGGGGCCCGGTTGCCCCACGTCTGGTGTGGCGACGGCACGGCCATGCACGATCATCTCGGCTGGGGCTACGCCCTGATCGTGGTCGGTGACTGGCCGGTCGACGGCTTGCAGCAGCTCGTGGACGCGTTCGCCGAGCGGGCCGTCCCGTTCGAGGTGGTGGGTGTTCGCGCGTCGGCAGCGCGCTCGGTGTACGAAGCTGACCTCGTCCTCGTTCGCCCGGATCTCCACGTCGCGTGGCGGGGTGATCACCTCCCTGAGGACCTGCGAGGGCTCGTCGCCGTTGTCACGAGGCATTGATGAGGAGTCCACGCCGGCCACGTCTTGGGGCGGTTCGGATGGTCATCCCGTGATTTGAGACGGGTTGGTACGGGGGCAGGCCAGTGCGGGTACATAGTCTCGCTGGAGGGGCCGGTGGCTCGCACGAGAGAGTGGGGCGTGATCGGTCAGGCCGACGAGCGGTGAGCTCGTGGGAGGTGCCCGGTGGGCGACGTGCCCTTTTCGGTTCGACGTACAACCTGCGGATCTGGAGATGCGCTGATGCGCCTAGACGAACGCGTGGCCCTGGTGACCGGCACCGGTCCCAACATCGGCCGGGAGATCGCCCAGACGCTGGCTCGCGCCGGCGCCACGGTGGTCTGCAACGACGTCGATGCTGAGGCGGCAGCGGATTGTGCCCGCAGCATAGAAGGAGCTGGCGGGCAGGCCATCCCGTCCGCTGGCGACGTTGGCGACGAGGCGCAGGTCGCCACCATCGTCCAACGGGGGATCGATGCCTACGGCTATGTCGACGTGCTGGTGAACAACGCCGCGATCACCCATCCCAAGGGCGTGCTGGAGACCGAGACCGCGGACTGGGAGCGGGTCATCAGGGTGAACCTCACCGGGTCGTTCCTCATGAGCCGTGAGGTTGCACGTCGCCTGGTCGATCAGGGCCGGGGTGGCGCGATCGTGAACATCGCATCTACATCCGGACACCGCGGTCGTGCTGATGCGCTCGCGTACTGCAGTGCCAAGGGTGGTGTCCTGAACATGACCCGGGCCATGGCGATGGACCTGGTGACACACGGGATCCGGGTCAACTCGGTGACGCCGACCAAGACCGGGATCTCCGTGGGTTCGCTCGAGTCATCGACGGAACGCTTCTATGCCGAGATCCCGATGGAGCGGTTGGGTGAGCCGGAGGACCAGGCGAACGCGGTGCTCTTCCTGGCATCGGATGCCTCGGCCTTCTGCACCGGCGTCGACATCCGGGTCGATGGCGGTTCGCTGGCAACCTGGGGGCTCCAACCCAAGGCCATGGAGCAGTTCCGTCGGGCAGCAGGAGCATAAGTATGGACCATTTCATCGGGGCCGACACCGGCGGGACCTTCACGGACCTCGTCATCATCGACAGCGAGGGCAACCTCACTTTCGAGAAGGCGATGTCCAACCGGCAGGATCCTGGAAAGGGCGTGCGCAACGCCTTGGCGAGCGGTGCCGAGCTGATCGACAGCGACGTGTCGACCCTGCTTGCTTCGACACTCCGTTTCGCTCACGGCACGACGGTCGGGACCAACGCGCTCATCGAGCGCAAGGGCGCCCTCGTCGGCCTGATCTGCGATGCGGGCTTCGAGGACACCCTTCGCATCGCTCGCGGCCCGTTGGGCCGGAACCTCGGTGTCCCCATCACGCAGGCCCTCGACTTCATCCACAACCCCAACCCGCCCCCGCTGATCCCTCGTGAACGCATCCGCGGTGTGCTCGGTCGTGTCGCTTCGGATGGCGTCGAAGTCGAACCGATTGACGAGGACGAGGTCATGCGTGCCCTGAAGGAGCTCGCGGAACTGGGGGTCGACAGCGTCGCGGTCTGCAAGCTGTGGTCGTTCCTCAATCCGGCGCATGAACGGCGTATCGGCGAGATCGCCCGGGAGCAGTTCCCCGACCTGCCGATCAGTCTCTCCAGCGAGGTGTCTCCGGTCCTCGGTGAGTTCGAACGGACGCTGACGACAGCGGTGAACGCATTCGTGGGACCACCGATCCGCGCCTACATCGAACGTCTCAACGACGGTCTCGCAGCCGGCGGGCTGCGCCACTCCCTGCAGGTCATGAAGTGCTCCGGCGGGTTGACGCTTCCCCAGAACGTCGAACGCGAAGCAGCTGCCATCATCAACTCGGGTCCCGTCGGCGGGCTCGTGGCGGCCCAATACCTCAGCCAGGTCCTGGGCTACGACAACGTGGTGACCAGTGACATGGGTGGAACCAGCTTCGACGTTGGCCTGATCCGCGAGGGTGAGTTCGAGTACGACGCGGAGCCGTGCCTGGACCAAGGCCTGCCGGTCCAGACCCCGGCGGTGAAGGTCGTGACGGTTGGAGCCGGCGGAGGGAGCATCGCTTGGACCGATGGAGATCGATTGCTCGTCGGACCACACAGCGCGGGTGCGGACCCAGGTCCCGCCTGCTACGGCAAGGGACACGAACCGACCGTGACTGACGTGCTGGTCGTCCTCGGAATCCTGAGCCCGGACAACTTCTTCGGTGGACGGAAGCTGCTGGATGTCGAGCGGGCACGTGAGGCCATCGGCCGCGTCGCCGAGCCGCTGGGCCTAGGCATTCGCGAGACGGCCGAGGGTATCTACGAGATCGTCACCGCACGTATGGCCGACCTGATCCGCAAGGTCACCGTCGAGAATGGCTATGACCCACGGCGCTTCGCGTTGCTCGCCTATGGGGGTGCGGGGCCTGCCCACGCAGCCCTCTACGCCAAGCACCTTGGTATCCGGGATGTCATCATCCCCCCGAGCTCGTCGGTCTTCTCCGCGCTCGGCTGCGCACTGTCCGATGTGAAGTACTCGTATGCCCGCTCCGAACCATTAGTGCTCGACGCTGCCGATCCTGACTCGTTCATGCGCTTCAACACCACGTTGGAGGAGCTCGAGGAGGTCGCACTCGCGGACGTGGATGCGTCCGGGAGGAACCGCGACGAGGTAACGCTGCGGCGGACGCTGGACGTGCGGTATCGCGCCCAGATGAACGAGCTGACCGTGCCGTGGACCGGCGGAGTGCTCGACGGCTCCAGTTTCGACGTGGTCAGGTCGCGCTTCGAGACGGCCTACGAAGGACGGTACGGGCAGGGCACCACGCGCAGCGAGTCACCCCTCGAGGTGATCACGTTCCGGGTTGATGCGATCGTTCCGACGGTGAAGCCCGAACTGAAGTCGGAGCCGCTCGGGCCGGCGGATGCGAGCGCCGCCATCTCCGGCACGCGGATGGTCTCGTTGCGACACATCGGGGAGCTTGAGCACACGGTCTACCGCGGCGACGAGCTGGCGCCGGGCCATGAGATCAAGGGCCCAGCGGTCATCGAGCGCCGCGACACGACCGTGCTCCTCCCCATCGGGAACACCGCAACGGTGGATACGTACGGCAACGTCCACATCCATGTGAACAGCGGAGATGACCAGTGATGGCACCGACGAGCGATCGCATGGCAGCACTCGATCCGATCACCTACGAGGTCGTCAAGCATCGGCTGTGGCAGATCAACGATGAACAGGGCACCACGATCCGTAGCCTGTCGACCTCACCGATCGTCGTCGAGGGCAACGACTTCAATGTGGGGTTGTTCACCGCCGAGGGAGACCTCGCCGTCGCCGGACCCTACGTGCTCAGCCATGTGACCACTATGGACGCGGTGATCAAGAACGTGATCGCCAGGGTGGGTGACGAGGTCGCCGAGGGTGATATGTACCTGGTCAACGATCCGGGCCTCGGGGCCCTCCACCAGAACGATGCTGCCGTCGTCGCGCCCGTGTACTTCGACGGCCGGGCCGTCATGTGGGTCGGTAACGTCGTCCACCACGCGGATCTGGCGGGAATCGACGAGGGCAGCTTCTGCATCAACGCAACAGACATCTTCCAGGAGGCCCCGCGTTACTTCCTCAAGCTCGTCGAGCGCGGCGTCCTCCAGAAGGACGTCGAGTACACGTTCGTCAACAACTCGCGGCTGCCTGAGTCGGTCGCCTTGGACCTACGCGCGCAGATCGGCGCGATCAACGTTGCACAGGAACGCCTCCACGATCTGCTCACCGAGCACGACCCCGCGACGATCGCCGCCGCGACTGAGCGGTCGGTGGACGATGCGGAGCGACGTCTCCGTGCGCTGCTGCGGGAGATCCCCGACGGGGCATGGCAGGCGGACGCGTACATGGACGGTGACAAGGTCGGTTCGGACCGGATCCTGCGCGTCCACGTCGAGCTGCGCAAGGAGGGGGACGAACTCACCTTCGACTTCGAGGGCAGTGACCCACAGTCCCAAGGCCCAGCCAATGCGACCATGTACGCGTGCTATGCAGGTGCCACGACGCCGGTCTACGCGTTGCTGTGTGGAGGTGACATCGACTGGAACAGCAGCATCAAGCGATGCGTGACCGTGACGGCTCCGGAGGGGACCGTTGTCAACGCGCGTTACCCCGCAGCGGTCAGTCTCTGCTCGATCGGGTTCACCTGGCTGGCCGCGACGGCGGCCTGGAAGGCTGTGGCCGAGATGCTGCTGGGCTCACCGGCTCATCGGGATCGATCCTGTCCCTCCTGGGGGGTCTCCTGCAACGCGAACAACCTGTTCGCCGTCGACGACGCAGGACGCCTCCGTGGTGCATTGCTTTCTGATCACCGCGGTGGAGGTGGCGGTGCGAAACCGGATGCGGATGGCCTCGACCATGTCGGGGTCAGCTTCTCCGCGCTCAGCTTCATGTCGAACGTTGAGGGCCAGGAACTCAAGCTACCCATCCGATACCTGTTCCGAAAGCGCCTGGCCGACTCGGGCGGCCCAGGCAGGTTCCGCGGTGGTCAGACCGTAGTCAGCGCCATGACGTCGACGGGGACGACGCAGGTGACGTGGAAGTCCCAGAACACGGCCGGTTCCGATCAGTCGAACGCATCGGGTATCGCTGGCGGGTACCCGGGTGCCGGTTCGCAGGTGGTCGTGATCCGCGATGCGGCTGAGCGTTTCGCGCGGGACCCTGACGACGCGCTCGCGTCCTTGGCGGGGGCAAGTGAAGGCGTCGAGCACCAGCCGACCAAGTCGGAGGGCAGGTTTGGACCAGGGGACGTGTTCCTGTTCCACGCCGCGGGTGGCGGTGGTTTCGGTGACCCGTTGACCCGCGACGTGGCGCAGGTCGTCGCCGATGTGGCCACAGGGTGTGTGTCGGTCGAGGCAGCTTGTGAGCACTACGGCGTCCTCTTCGGCGACACCGGCGACGTCGACCACCAGGGCACCGCGACGGAGCGCTTCGAGCAGGCGTTCGCACGTCTCGGACAGCGTTCCGACGACGGCGAGGCGCTGCTGGGTGATTCGTGCCCCGAATGTGGCGGTCTGGACCCTGAGCGACGGGATGGGACGGTCGTCGTATCGAGCCAGGAGCTCCGCGACGCCGGCCCATGGATCGGGATCCGTTGGGCCGGTCGGAGCCCCAACTTCGGGTTGGAGATCACGGCCTGCTCGCGGTGCGCATCCCTTCGAAACGTCCGCGAGGTTCGAAAGGCTGACGCATGACGACGGCGAGCAGTACGGCCAGCGCGAACGGCGACGTCTTCGGCGGTCATGGTCGGTTGGGGTACATCGCTCCGTCCACCTGCGAACGAGCAGCGCGTGAGTTCTACGGTCTGGCCCCCGACGGGGTGGCAATGCTGATCGCCACGCTGCCGATCGCGCAGCTCTCGGACACGGATGTCGACGCGGCGCTGGCCGGCATCGCCACGGCAGCCGAGCAGCTCGTGCAGACGGGCGCCGACATCGTGTTCTCGGCCGGTATCCCGCTGGTACTGCGCAGTGGCATTGCGGGTAACCGAGCCTTGCGTGAGCGTCTCGAGGAGGTCACGGGTTGTCCGGTGGGTACGGACCTCGAAGCGACCGTCGACGCGATCCGAGCCGTCGCGGCCGAGCGCATCGTCGTGGTCTCACCGTTCAAGGAGGAGCTGCACACCCGGTACATGCCGATCCTCGGGGAGTGCGGGCTCCAGGTGTTGGCCGACGTCGCCATGGAATACGACCGTCAGATCGAATACGGGAAGCTTCCCGACGATGCACCACTCGAGGTCGCGCAGCGACTCGTCGCCGAGCACCCCGACGTGGATGCCGTCTACATGCCCTGCGGACGGATCGGGAACGCGCTCGAGATCTCCCGGTGGGAGGAGCGACTGGGACGTCCGGTCGTCACGGCGAACCAGGCGATGATCTGGTGGACCTTGCAGCAGTTCGGCGTCTCGTCACCGAGTTCGGTCGGAGGGTGCCTGCTGACCCGGGTCGGTGGCTCCTAGATCGTCATGCCGTGGGTGTAGGAGAGGGTAGCCGGGAACCCCCGGGCACTGGCAGTCGCGAGCGGATGAACATCCGAGCGGAGAGGGAATCATGAAGGTTCGTAGAAGGTCAGCCTTGGCGCTGGTCACGGTCTTGACGTTGGTCCTGGCCGCCTGCGGCGGCGACGACGACGGTGCCGAACCAGACACTGCTGAAGACGTCGAGGCACCGGGGGAGGAAGCGGAGGACACCGAGGCCGAAGAGCCAGAGGAAGCTGACGACGACGCCCCGTCCGAGGACGCCAGCGATGACGGACCCGAGGCGGTGACGATCGCGCTTCCTGCGCGTGCTGCTCCATTCCTGGACGTCTTTGTCGCCGACGCAGAGGGCTTCTTCGAGGACAACGGTGTCGATGCAGAGATCGTCTTCACGCCGGGCCCGGCGGCGACAATCGCTGCGATGGCCGGAGACTCGGCGGATGTCGGGCTCCCGTTCACTGAGCAGGCGCTCGCAGCGATGGAGGTCGGCGCTCCCCTCAAGATCTTCGGCGGCGAGTTCAACCGCGTGCTCGGCACGCTCGTTGCAGGTGAGGACTTCGGTGGGATCGATGAGCTCCGTGGTTCGCGTATCGCGAGTTCGGCTCCCGATGACGTTCTCACCCTGCTGACCGCCCAACGCCTCGAGGAGGAGGGCATCGAACGGGGCGAGTACGACTTCATCATCGTCCCGTCCAGCGAACAGCGGTACCAGAGCCTGCAGACGGGTGCTGTCGGCGCGTCCGTCCTAGTGGCCCCTCGCGATGTCCAGGCGATCGAGGATGGGTTCCAGCTCGTGTTCGAGATCGCGGAACCCGGGATCTTCATCGCGCACATCGGCTCGGACCGCTTCATCGAGGAACGGCCGGAGGCAGCTCAGCGGTACCTGCGAGCCATCCAGGACGCGCAGGAATGGATGATCCAATCGGAGAACCGCGATCGCGCGGTCGAGATCCTGGTGGAGATCACCGAGGTTGATCCTGATGTCGCGGAGCTCACCTACGACGCCTACATCGATGCCGATGCGTGGGTGACCGGCGCCGAGATCGTCGAGGAGGAGCTGCGGACCACCCTGCAGTTCCTCGTGACCACCGGCAAGATCTTCAGCGACGACCCGGACGCGAACGACTATGCGACCTGGAGCGTACTCGACGCCATCGAGGGATCGGGCTGACCGGCGAGGCGGGACGACCAGCCTCACACGCCAACTGGATCTTGATCACGAACGGAGACACGTTGTCCGCGTCGTACCGTGCCAAAGGGTCCATCGGCTGGATCGTCCCGCCCCGCTGCAACGAAACCGTCATCGAGGAAGCCTTCCGCATCCGTCCTCCAGGGGTCAGCTGGGCGTTCGCGACCCTCGGCATGGCGGATTTCGGGCCTGATCACTACGAGGAGGCGCTGCTGGCCATCGAGGCGGCCACCAAGGACCTGGTGGCCCGCGATGTGAGTGTCGTCGTCTACAGCGGCATGCCGCTGACGGCTCAACGCCAGGGGGAGTACCACCGCGAGCTGGAGACCAGGATCAGGGCGGTGACGGGCGACGAACTCCCCGTCATCACGGACACAGAGGTCGTCGTGTTGGCTCTCCGTGCGCTCCGTATCCGTCGACTGGCACTGATCACCCCGTATCAGGCCGCGAACGTCGCCAACGTGAAGCGTGTCTTCGAAGGGCAGGGCTTCGATGTGGCGGCCACGCGAGGTCGCGACTGGAACTTGGCCCAGCTGATCACGCAACCGGAGGATGACACGGTCTACGAGATGGCCCTCGAGGCTCATGAGGCCACGGATGGCCACGATGGTTTCTATCTCGGCTGTCCGCAGTGGCCGGTGGTGGCCAATATCGGTCCGATTGAGGCAGCAACCGGTCTTCCCGTCGTAACCCAGGTGCAGGCGATCATGTGGTGGACGGCCCACCACCTGGAGCTGGACGCCGATCTGAGCGAGTTCGGCCGCCTGTTCAGCCAGTCGGCTGGACCGGTCGGGCGGTCGGACTGACTGAGGTGTAGATGTGAGCAACCAGACGGCCACTGTCGCGACCACCACACACAAGCCACCCTCAGGTCAGAAGTCCTGGCTGCGAGGCGTATGGCACTTCCTCTACCAGCACCGACGCGGCGCAGGTTCGCTCGTGTTCGTGCTGGTCGCGTTGGAGATCGTCGCACGCTACATCATCGACAACCAGTTGTTCCTCGCCAGCCCGACGCGCGTCTACCAGGCCGGCGTTGCTCTGGGACGCAGCGGCGAGCTTTGGACCCACATCTACACCAGTGGGATCGAGTTCATCCTGGGCTTCGCGATAGCGTCTGTCGTCGGGATCGCGATCGGTGCCCTGATGGGGCTCTCAACCACCGTTCGGGCGTACCTCGAACCCTGGGTGTCCGCGCTGTACGCGACCCCGATCATCGCGATCGGCCCGCTGTTCATCCTGTGGTTCGGTCTTGGGATCACGTCCAAGGTGTTGCTGGTCGTCGTAACGGCCATCTTCCCCGTGATCATCAACACGCACGTCGGGCTGACCAACGTCGACCAGAGCCTGCACGAATCGGTCCGATCGTTCGGTGCCTCCAAGTGGCAGCTGTTCCGGATGGTCCGGCTGCCCTCGAGCTTGCCGTTCCTGGTCGCAGGGGAGCGGTTGGCCGTGGCGCGAGCGCTGGTCGGTGTCGTCGTCGCCGAGCTCTTCGGTGCACGAGCGGGACTCGGCTACCTCATCCTCGTGTCTGCTCAGACGTTCAACACCGCCAATCTGTTCGTCGGTGTCATCGTCCTGGCCGGCAGCGGCGTCATCGCGATGGCCGTGCTCCAGCGACTGGAATACCGCCTGTCACCGTGGCGGGTCCGCGAATGAAGGAGGACGTGATGAGCGTCGGCAACGCACCCGTCAAGCTGAGCGTCGAAGGACTGTCCAAGGTCTACGAGTCGCGACAGGGCAGCACGGTCGCCCTCGAGGACGTCTCCTGGTCGGTCAACGAAGGTGAGTTCATCTCCGTGGTCGGTGCCTCGGGCTGTGGGAAGACGACGATGCTGCGGATGCTGGCCGGGTTGATCCTCCCGACCGACGGCAGGGTCCTGCTCAACGGCGACGTGGTCCGAGGCCCGAGTGCGGACCGGGGTTTCGTGTTCCAACAGGATGCCCTCCTGCCCTGGCGGACCCTGCTCGACAACGTGCTCATCGGACCCGACGTGATGGGGCGGCGGAGCGAATTCGTGGAGGAGGCCAAGCGTTACATCTCCCTGGTCGGCCTCGATGGGTTCGACAGCTACTACCCGCACGAACTCTCGGGTGGCATGCGACAGCGCGTCAATCTCGCCCGCGCCCTGGTGGTCGATCCGGAGGTGCTCCTGATGGACGAGCCGTTCGCGGCACTGGACTCGCAGACCCGCGAGGTCATGCAGGCGGAGCTGATCAACATCTGGGATCAGGCCCGAAAGACCGTCATGTTCGTCACCCACCAGATCGACGAGGCGGTGTTCCTGTCCGACCGGGTCTTCGTCCTCTCGCCGCGACCAGGGAGGCTGCGCCAGATCGTCGACATCGACCTCCAACGGCCACGCGATCTCGGCGTGAAGCGAACAGCGCGTTTCGCGGAAGTGGTCGACCAGATCTGGAAGCTGATCGAGGAAGAGGTCCGTGCCGGCATTGCCGAGGAGCTCCGGGACGCGAAGCGCCAGAGGGAGGGTGTCCCGGAGTGAGTCCGTCACCGGCTGCCCCCACCGGCAGGGCAACCCGGCCGACCTGATCTCCAGAGCCACGGAAGGCGAGGCCCATGCAAGTCGATCCGCGAGCAACCTCTGCCCGCACGTTCTTGTACTGGCCGGGCGCAGTGGCCTTTCATGCGCTGGTGACGAGGGGACGATTTGACGGACGGTTCGTGCCGGGTGCGATCGTCGGGTTCCTACTGTATCGCTTCGGCGGCAACTACCGCACGACCCGGGGCGGCGGGGGACCCGGGCTGACCTCGCCGCCGGACCGGATCGTGACGACCGGCCCATACGCCGTCAGTCGGAACCCGATGTACTTCGGGCACCTGATCACGTTCGCGTCGTTCGTCGGCGCGACACGGTCGTTGCTGTTCGCTGCCGTTTTCGGCTGGCATGTGCACTGGTTCGACCACCGCGTCCGCGAGGACGAGCGCTCGCTGACCGACCGGTTCGGTGCCGACTATGTCTGCTATCGCGAGCAGGTGCCGCGCTGGCTGCCCGTGACGCCACGGGCGTTCGCTGATGCGTGGCGTCGTCTGCGCCCTTGAGAAGGAGCGGGCCAGAGAGTCCTCTGCTCGGTGGTCCTGGTGATGCATTCGGCGCGACACATGACCAGGAGTTCGACAGTTGATGTTGAAACCGAGGCATGCGAATGCGGCGTAGACGGGTGCGCATGAGGGTGTAGCAGCCAGATCGGCGATGTGAGGGCGAGGACATCCGTGGTACTAGGCCACGGTGTCCCCGGGGAGGCGGTCAGGCGAGGTCGATGCCCAGGAACCGTGGGGGTGTCTTGAGGTTGCAGGCGTTGAAGATGTGCTCGTGGCGGAGGGTGGGCTGGGTGGTTTCGACGAGGCGGCCGTCGGGCCCGATGGTCTCGATCGCGGCGAGCTGCTGCAGGTCGCGGCGCAGGTTGCGCCAGGTGTCGCCGGTGGCGTTCTCGGCGATGCAGGCGCTGGGCCGCCCGCGCGGCCGAAAGCCCGCCGATCCGCAGAACGCGGAGGTCCAGCGGCTGCGCCGGCGCAACGAGCGGCTGGAGGCTGAGCTGGCCAAGGCCAAGCTGATCATCGACGTGCAGGGAAAAGGTGTGCCACGAACACTGGAGGTTGCTTTGGGTAGTTGAGTAGCCGAATGTGGTGCTGCACGGCAGATGAAGGATCTTCGGCCCTTCGGAGCCGCCCTTCGGGGGGAGGCTTCAAACCGCCACATGCTGCGGGAGCGGTGACGCGACCGTGGTGAGCGACTGTGGAAAAGGCGCCCATGAGGCGTCAGGTGGGGATCAGGGAGACGGAGCGCAGTCCCCATAACGGGGATCGCTGTTGACGCGTCGTTACTGATGAAACGGCATCAGAACCGGGTGTTACTTTTTGGCCCGGGATAAGTCTGGCGGGAACCCGATTACTGGCCAGGTGGTGCCCGGCGTGGAGGCGACGTGAACCTGGTCTGCTGCTGCTGTGCGGAACGTGGGAAGACACACGCCGATGCCTCAACCAGCACGTTCTGTGCGGGTTGTGAAAGGGAGCGTTCCAAGCGGAGAACCCGTGAGGAATTGAGTACCGATGCG
>WHSQ01000035.1:30306-30548 GCA_009380005.1 Actinomycetota bacterium
CGTAGCCAAAGGCGGGGGTAACGCCTCGCCGGGCGCGACGGGCCACGGGGGTCCGGACAGGAGGATGATCGGATGACGGGTCATGATGGTGAGTGCTGTGCGCCGCGGGGGAAACGCCGCGGTGTGTACGCCATCCACCGACCGCACGTCGATGGTCGTGTCTCGGTCCGGGGTGAAGCTTCCGTGGTCGGCTGCGCAGGACAGGGCGCCCATCGTGAGGTGGGGTCTGAATGGTTTGAGGC
>WHSQ01000360.1 GCA_009380005.1 Actinomycetota bacterium
GGCGCTGGAGCCTCGGGACGGGGTTGATTACGCCGGCTTGGTGCTCAACGAGAAGGGCTACGACCGTCTCGCAGCGTCAGGGTTGCGCGAAGCGCATTTCGGGTTCGCCTGCACCGAGAAGTTCAACAAGCGTAATCAAAACGCCTCAGTAGAGGAGTCGATCAGGGTTGCTGCGCGCATCATCAAGCGAGCCCACGACGACGGCATTCGAGCTACGGTTACGATCGGAGCAGCGTTTGGCTGTCCCTTTGAGGGTCCGGTGTCAACCGATAAGGTGCTGGGCATCGCCGAACGACTGGTCGATGCGGAGGCGAATGAGATCGTCTTTGCTGACACGATCGGGGTCGGCGTCCCGAGCCAAGCGCTAGACCTCGTGAGTCATGCGAAACGATTCGGAATGCCGATAGGGGTGCACTTACATGACACTCGTCACACCGGCATAGCTAACGCGTTTGCCGCGTTGGAGGCAGGAGCGACGGTGTTTGACGCCTCGGTCGCAGGTATCGGAGGCTGCCCCTTCGCGCCACGCGCCACCGGCAATATCTCCACGGAAGATCTTCTGTATGCCTTTCACCGCGAGGGAATAGAGACGGGCGTTGATCTTGATGCCTTGATCGGCGTAGCCGAGTGGCTCGAGAGCGTCCTTCATCGACCGCTACCCGGCCGCGTTTATAAGGCGGGCAACTGGCCGCCAAGAAAATCTCAGGAGACGCAGGATGCCGAGCAGCGATAGTGAGCAGGCATGCGTGCTGAGAAGCGCTGCTTATCGAGAGGTGTTTCTTGCATCAAAGGCTTAGGAGGTACCCATGGCGTACATGTTGACAAGGGCCAAATCATCTGC
>WHSQ01000361.1 GCA_009380005.1 Actinomycetota bacterium
TGACGCCTTGCGGTGGGAGTCCTGGTTGGCCGACAACCACGAGCTGCCGGGCGGTGTGTGGCTGAAGATTGCCAAGAAGGGCTCGGGTGAGACGTCGGTGAGCCGCGCGGAAGCGCTGGATGCCGCATTGTGCTACGGCTGGATCGACAGCAAGGCCAAGTCCCTTGACGAGGCGTGCTACCTGCAGAAGTTCACCCGTCGCCGGGCGCGGAGTTTGTGGTCGAAGGTGAACGTTGAGAAGGTGGAGGCGCTCATTGCCGCCGGGCGCATGCAGGCACCCGGCCTTGCCGAGATTCTTGCCGCCCAGGCGGATGGACGGTGGGACGCGGCGTACGAGTCACCAACCAACGCCGTTGTCCCGCCCGATCTGGCGGCCGCTCTGGCGCACAGTGAGCAAGCACGAGACTTCTATCTGTCGCTCAGCCGAGCCGATCAGTATGCGGTGGTGTTTCGTCTGATGACGACCCCGACGCCAGCTGGTCGGGCCGGCCGCCTGCAGCGAATGATCGCCAAGCTGGAAGCGGGTGATCGGTCCGCTACTAAGCGGTCCGGCACGCAATTTCGGTGACGTATTTCGGTCAGGCCGCCTGGGCTGGCGGCTGGTCGTCGTGGGCGGCGATGCGGCCGAGCAGGGCGTGCAGGTCGGTGGTGGTGAACTTCCACTCGAAGGGGGTGGCGATCTGCTCGTAGTAGTCCTGGAAGGCGAGCAGGCGGGCTTCGACCTCGGCGAGGTCGGCGAAGTCGTTGGGGGTCAGCACCTTGCGCTGGATGACGGAGAAGTAAATCTGGGGCTCCTGAAGTAGTTGTGGCTGCCGGCGGTGCTGCCGGGGAGCGAAGCC
>WHSQ01000362.1 GCA_009380005.1 Actinomycetota bacterium
TCGAGCTCCGTCGACATGACACCGCGTGGTATCACGCTTGGGCCGAGGGGGTCCTCCTACATGCCATCTTTCGTTCGGCTTCCCCCGGGGGCACGAACAAAAGGGGAGCGCGCAAAAGGGGAGCGCGCGGTCCATCAGGGTCCGTCAGCTCGGGGACCAACGTCACCCTGATGGTCAGCTCGCGTTTAGTCGGGTCATAGCTCGCCTCGAAGTTCAGCGATGTCAGAAGATCGCGGAACTCCTGATCACTCACCAGCTCCCAGTCGACATCCAAGAGCGGCAGAGCGCTCATGAGGGCCTCGGCCGACGCGGGGTCCGGGACCTGGGTCGCCTCTTTTTCCGCAGCCTCCAACTGAGCTTGCTTCTTGCTTCTGAGCCTCGCCAACTCATCCATGCGCGCTCGGATATCGGCGGCTACCTCGCTGCCCGGCTCCTCAGCCTCGAGGTTGGTGACGAGCCGTTTGATCCTCGTCTGCAGGCTCGCCAGCTCGCCGCGCAGACGCTCGACCTCGGCTTGAGCCTTGTCGGCCTCGGGAGCAGTGGTCGCCAGCGCTTCCCTGAGCACGTCCACGCGCTCGGGCCCGAACACATGGGTGCTCAGGAACTCGACGACCTTCTCCCCTGCCCTGTCTTCCCGCAGGTAGACCGTGCGAGGGTGTTCCCCCGGGACCAAGGATGCTTGCCGGCGGTTCAGCTCGCATGTGTAATACGCACCGTCGCGGCCTCGGCGAACGTTGCCGTGCATCCGCAGACCGCATATCCCGCAGTGGAGAAATGACCGCAGCGCGTAGCTGTGCTTGCGATAGTCGTCGTGGCCCTCTGCCGCCTTGGTCGCGTT
>WHSQ01000363.1 GCA_009380005.1 Actinomycetota bacterium
CTTGAGAGGGAACCTACGCCCGTCCTCATTTACACCGAGGCTGCGACGCGACCCGGCGCTGCTGGAGAACCGACTGGGTCATTGACCTGGATGTCGAGAAGTTCTTCGACATGGTGCCGTGGGACCTCGTGGTCAAGGCGGTGGCGGCGAACACCACCGACGCGTGGGTAGTGCTGTATGTCAAGCGGTGGCTGGCTGCACCGCTGGCGCTACCCGACGGAACCGTGCAACAGCGAGACCGCGGAACCGCGCAAGGATCGGCGATTTCGCCCGTGCTAGCCAACCTGTTCATGCACTACGCGTTCGACGCCTGGATGGCCCGGGAACACCCGGGCGTCCAGTTCGAAAGGTACGCTGACGACGTCGTGGTGCACTGCGTCACCAAGGCCCAGGCCGAGCGCCTGGTGGTGGCGATCACCGACAGGATGGCCGAGGTCGGGCTGCGGCTGCACCCGACCAAGACCCGGATCGTGTACTGCAAGACGGCAAGCGGCGAGCCGATCACGAGCACACCGCGTTCACCTTCCTCGGCTACGACTTCCGGGCACGCGCGGCGCGGGACAGGAACGGGATGGTGTTCACCTCGTTCCTGCCCGCGATCAGCAAGGACGCCATGAACAGGATCAGCACGAGTATCCGCCGCTGGCGGCTGCACCGCTGGTCCGGGCACACCCTCGCCGGGGTAGCCGAGCAGATCAACCCGATCGTGCGCGGCTGGTTGCAGTATTGCGTGTCCAGAGGACACGTGCGATCAGATCGGAGGGCGGTGGGCTCGATGGTTTGATCGCGGGTGTCCGTAAGCTCGTCTCCGCCTGCGGGTGTGAGTCCCGTCCAGGT
>WHSQ01000364.1 GCA_009380005.1 Actinomycetota bacterium
CCTTCTTCAGCGCGCCCCGGATCGGGTAGAAGGAATCGCCGGGAACCGCGCTCCGGCCGACGAGGACGAGGCCGGCCAGCACGGAGGCCACCGCGATCAACGGGACCAGCAGCCGCATGGACAGCGGCGAGCGTTTGCGCAAGCCGGCGCCACTCGTGAAGAACAGCGACTCAGACCGGGCTTCGGGAGCCTCGACGGTGAAAGCCGAACGCAGGTCCCACGCGGTCTCCACCTGGGGAGCGACGTCATCGCCGTGGGGCCCACCCGCGAGCGCCCTATCCAGCTCCTTCTCTAGACTCGTCACCGGGCTTCCACCGCCTCCTGCATCACTTCGCCAGCGCCGCCAGACCCGTGGATTGCAACCGACGTACGGCCTTAGCCTTGCGTCTCATCACCACACCGCACTCCTTCGCATCGAGGCCGGCGGCGAACCTCAGGAGCAGGACCTCTCTCTGGGCGCCGGGTAGTGAGGCGAGGGCCTCACGGAGCTCGTCTCCCGTATCCAAGAGCAGGAAGGCGGCTTCGGGTGCCAAGTGCGGATCGGTCTGCTCACCCGTTCTGTCGGGGATCTCGACTCCGGTCTCCCGGACCCTGAATCGCACCTGGTCCACCACGACGTTCGACGCGATCCGGAAGATCCAGGCCCCGAAGCCACCTCTCGTCCAGACGGAGCGATCCAGGCCCTTTAGCGCCTTGGCAAACGTCTCGGCGGCCACGTCCTCCGCATCGACCGGGTCGCCCATCTTCGCCAGGGCGTAGCGATAGACGCGGGGATAGAACTCGTCGAACAGCTCCCCGGCGGACGGTTCATCGCCCCTGGCGGCTCGGCGAACCGC
>WHSQ01000365.1 GCA_009380005.1 Actinomycetota bacterium
CGACCTGCACGCCGAGTACCGCCAGTGGCGGCGCTGGAAGAGCGCCGAGGAGCTGTCCTTCTTGCAGGTCGCGTGCCGCAGCACCGATCGCGCCGTGGAGGCCGTCCGCCAGACCATCGAGGCCGGTCGGCCCGAGTACGAGCTGCGCAACGTCGTCCGCGGGGCGTACCAGGACCTCGGCGTCGAGCCGGTCATCGACTTCGTCCTTTCGACGCCGATGACCGAGCCGACACGGTGCGTGCCAGCACAATTCGCCTCCGACCGTCGCCTCCGACGTGGTGACATCGTCGTGATGGAGATCAGCGCGTCTTGCTTCGGCTACGTGGGGCAGGCGCTGAAGACCTTCACGGTCGACGCGGAACCCACGCCCCTGTACTCGGAGCTGCACGACACCGCCCTGCGCGTCTACGACACCCTCCGGGCGGCGATGCGACCGTCCACGACGATCGAGCACGTCCTCGGGCTGGCGGACGAACTGATCGACCGCAGCGAGTTCACCATCTGGGACGACCTCGTCCACGGGTACGGCGGAGGGGGCTACCTGCCACCGGTGATCAGGACCCCGGCGACCGGCGGCGCCGACGTCCCCGGCGACCTCCAGCTCATCGAGGGCGAGACCGTCGTTCTCCAGCCAAACATCGTGACGACGGATGGTCTCGCCGGGGTGCAGATCGGCGGGCTGATGCGGATCGGCGGCGATGGCACGCAGGAGCTGCAGGGGCATGGGACCGACATCGCGACGTGCGGGACCGCGCGACGCGAGAGACCCAAGGGTCTCTAGTGTCCCGAATTTGAAGTTCACTGTGGGTAAGATGGTTGGTTTTCGTGGGCT